>JACAEW010000278.1 GCA_013388675.1 Syntrophaceae bacterium
AAAATACGAAATTCGAGGAGGATTTCCTCTAAAATGATAAACCAGATCACTCTGAAAGACCCGATTCTATGCAAGGGAGTTGGGTTGCATACCGGCTTGCCGGCTCACATGGTTATTCATCCTGCGCCGACTGATACGGGGATCGTTTTCATCCGGAAGGACGTGGAAAAGAAAGTCAGGATTCCAGCGCGGATCGACAACGTGATCGATGCCACTTTGGCCACGACCATCGGCCTCGAGGGAGTCAAGGTATCCACGGTCGAGCATCTCATGGCCGCCTTCGCCGGCCTGGGAATCGATAATGCCGAAGTGGAACTGGATGCCCCCGAAGTTCCCATCATGGACGGGAGCTCCGATCCTTTTAACGCCCTTTTAAAAAAGGCCGGAGTGCGAACTCAGGACAAGCCGAAGAAGTTCGTCATCGTCCGCCACCCGGTAACGGTCACCGATGGGGACCGGCAGGCGACGCTTCTGCCGAGCAACGATTTCAAGCTTTCTTACACCATCGACTTCCGCCATCCCCTCATTTCCAATCAGTTCTACCTCATCCAGATTTCCAACGGGAACTTCGAACGGGAAATCTGCCGGGCCCGGACCTTCGGCTTTCTGCGGGAGTACGAAATTTTGAAGGCCCGGGGATTCGCCCGGGGGGGATCGCTGGACAATGCCGTGGTGGTTGACGATTCCCGCGTGCTGAACGAAGGGGGCCTGCGTTACTCGGATGAATTTGTCCGTCATAAGATCCTGGATTCCATCGGCGATTTATGGCTTCTGGGGGCGCAGGTGATCGGCCATTATATCGGGTATAAGTCGGGCCACACCCTGAATCATAGACTGATCCACAAGCTCCTTGCTCACCGGGAGTGGTGGGACCTCAGAGAATTCTCGAACGAAGAAGAAGTCAGAAGGCTCCAGATCACTCCACCCACCCACTGATTCTTGTTTTCGAAACAGGAGGCTTCCGGGTCCCTTTCTTCGCGGAAGGAACATTCCTTCGGGGGTGGGAGGTTCCCTTGGCCGATTCGGGGGAGCCTGAAACCCGCGGGTCCTTCCCCGACCTGCCCTTGCTTTTTCCCCTCGAATCAGGTAAGATATTGAAACTTATAGGAAACGAGGAAGGACCCGGGGCGGAAAGGGCGGGCGGATGAACCCGAACCCGATCATGATCGAGGAGCAGAAAAAGAACAAGGCGGCCAAACGGAGGCGGCGGGAGCTAATTCTGATTCTCACCCTCCTGCTGGGGATCGGCCTGCTCCTTTTCTTTCAGACCCACATCTCGCACCTGGGCGATAAGATCCCGGTGACCAGCAACATACTGGTTATCTCTCTCATCGGGATCAACGTCCTTCTTTTCCTGCTGCTCGTCTTCCTCATCCTGCGCAACATCGTCAAGCTGATCTTCGAAAGAAGAAAGAAGGTCCTGGGGGCCAAGCTCAAAACCAAACTGGTCCTGGCCTTTGGCACCCTGACCCTGGTGCCCACGATCGTCCTTTTCATCATCGCCATTCAGTTTATCACCTGGAGTATCGAAAACTGGTTCAGCGTTCAAGTGGAGGGTTCCCTGCAGGAATCCCTCGTGGTGGCCCAGGTCTATTATCAGGACCAGGCGAGCAGCGCCCTTCACCACGGCCGCCACATAAGCCAGGCCATCACCCAGCAAAGGATGCTCGAGCGGGGCCACCAGGACCTCCTTGCAGGATACTTGAAGGCCAAGCTTGGAGAGTACAACCTGGGGGCGATCGAGATCATCATCCCCCATTTGACCAGCTCGCTTTTCATCCGCAATCCCAATCTGGCTTCGGTCTCCTTCCCTCCCCTGGAATCCAAATTGCTCCAGGAGGCTTTTCGGGGAAAAGAGACCACCCGAATTCAGTCCATCGGGCAGGGGGACCTGATCCGGGGACTGGTTCCCGTCTTTTCCCCCCAGAATCCGCGGGAAGTGAACGGGGTCCTGGCCGTGGTTTATTTTATTCCCCAAAGCCTGGTTTCCCGGGTGAGCCAGATCTCCACCGCCTTCGAAGATTACAAGCAACTCAGCGCCCTGAAGAACCCGATCAAGTTCAGCTACCTGATCACCCTTTCCCTGGTGACCCTTCTGCTGATTTTTTCGGCCACCTCCTTCGGCCTTTTCCTGGCCAAGGGGATCACCGAACCGGTCCAGAAATTGGTGGAAGGAACCCAGAAGATCGTTAAAGGGAACCTGGATTTCGCCATTCCCAAAACCTCGGGGGACGAAATCGGGACCCTGGTGGACTCCTTCAACCAGATGACCCGGGACTTGAAGTTCAGCAAAAGCCAGGTGGAAAAGGCCCACGCCGAGCTGAGCAAGAGCAATTTGGAGCTCGACCAAAGACGAAGGTATATGGAGGTCGTTCTGCGCGACGTGGGAACGGGGGTCATTTCGCTCGATTCCGTCGGAAAGGTCCGAACCATCAACCGGTCGGCGGAGAAGATCCTGGGAATCCATGCGGAACAGGTCCTGGGAAAAGACCCGAGCGAGCTGCTCCAGGGGGAATATCTCCAGCTCGCCAACGACCTGATCCAAGCAGTGAATCGGGCGGAGAACCACTCCATCAGCCGGCAGATCAAGCTCCGGGTACAGAGCGATTTGCTGACCTTGCTGGTGAAAGTGGCCATGCTGCGGGACGAGGAAGATCGCTACCTGGGAATGGTGGTGGTCCTGGACGATCTCACCCAGCTGCAAAAGGCCCAGCGGGCAGAAGCGTGGCGGGAAGTGGCTCGCCGGATCGCCCACGAGATCAAAAACCCCCTTACCCCCATCCAGCTTTCGGCCCAGCGGCTGCGGAAGCGTTACCTGAACCAATTCGGCCAGAACGGGGCCATCTTCGACGAATGCACCCGGACCATCATCACCCAGGTGGAGGAGCTGAAGAACCTGGTTAACGAGTTTTCCAGCTTCGCCCGCATGCCGGCGGCCAACCCCATGCCGAATAACCTCAACGAGATCATCCGGGAAGCCATGGTCCTCTTTGTGGAGGGGCATAAGAACATCCGCTTCGAGTTCATTCCCGACGATCGGGTGCCGGTCTTCAACCTGGACAAGGAGCAGATCAAACGGGTCATCGTCAACCTGCTGGATAACGCGGTGGCGGCGGTGGATGCCGTGGCGGGCAAGGACGGGGCGGGGCAAATCACCATAAACACCCAGCTCGACCCCCTGATGAACCTGGCGCGGATCGAAGTGGCCGACAACGGGTGCGGGGTGGCGCCGGAAGACAAGCCCCTGCTCTTCGAACCCTATTTTTCCACCAAGCCGTCGGGAACCGGGTTGGGGCTGGCCATCGTCAACACGATTATTTCAGACCATCATGGATACGCCCGGGTAAGGGACAACGTTCCCCGGGGGACCCGGTTGATCATCGAGCTTCCCATTCACCAATGAAAGAAAGATCCCGCGCCCCGAACCCTAGACCTCGCTTGCTTGCCGAAGGAAACCCATGGCCAAACAGATTCTCGTGGTCGATGACGAAGAGCGGATCCGCCAGTCCCTGAACGGGATCCTCAAGGATGAAGGCTATGCCGTCCTGGAGTCCAAAGACGGGGTCCAGGCCTTAAAACAGCTCGAAGGCGATCCCCCGGACCTCGTCCTTCTGGACATCTGGATGCCGGGAATGGATGGAATTGAAGTGCTGGAAAAGATGAAGGCGCAGGTTCCCAACCTGCCGGTCATCATGATCTCCGGACACGGGAACATCGAACTGGCGGTGAAAGCGGTCAAACTGGGGGCCTACGATTTCATCGAAAAGCCCCTCTCCCTGGAAAAGGTTCTCCTGGCGGTCAACAACGCCTTGGTCTTCTCCAAGCTGGAACAGGAAAACCGCGCGCTCCGGAAGGAGGTGGAGAGGAAATACGAGATCGTGGGCAACTCCGCCGAGGTCCAAAAGCTGAAGGAACAGATTAAAATCGTGGCCCCCACCAACGGCTGGGTTCTGATCACCGGAGAAAATGGGACCGGTAAGGAGCTGGTCGCCCGGGGAATCCACCGGTTGAGCCTGCGGGGGGAAAAACCTTTTGTGGAGGTGAACTGCGCGGCCATCCCCGAGGAGCTCATCGAGAGCGAGCTTTTCGGCCATGAAAAAGGGTCTTTCACCGGGGCCCTGACCCGGAAAAGGGGGAAATTCGACTTGGCCCATGAAGGGACCCTTTTTCTGGACGAGATCGCCGACATGAGTTTGAAGACCCAGGCCAAGATCCTGCGCATCCTCCAGGAGCAGAAGTTCGAGCGGGTGGGGGGCACGGAGATGATCTACATAGACGTGCGGGTCATCGCCGCCACCAACCGGGACCTCATGGAGGAAATCCAAAAGGGGAAATTCCGCGAAGACCTGTACTACCGGTTGAACGTCATCCCCCTATCGGTCCCGCCCTTGCGGGAACGGAAATCCGACATTCCCCTTCTCGTAGAGCATTTCATCGGCGAGTTCTGCCATGAAAACAACAAAGAGCCGAAAAAGGTCTCCCCGGAAGCGCTCGAGTTGCTGGCTTCCTATTCTTGGCCGGGCAACGTACGGGAGCTGAAGAACATCGTGGAGCGGATGGTCATCATGACCCGGGGGTCGGTCATCGAAGCCAAGGATATCCCCGATCCCATCCGGGAGCAGCCCAAGCCTCCCCTGGAATTCTCTTTTTTCGATTTCGATCTGCTCCGGGACGCCCGGCGGGAGTTCGAAAAGCGGTTCATCATCAAGAAATTATCGGAGAACGACGAGAACATCTCCAAGACCGCGGAAATGATCGGCATCGAGAGAAGCAACCTCCACCGGAAGATTAAGACCTACGAAATCGCTCTGCGAAAAGAGGTCTCGTAAAAAAAGGAATCCCCAAAGCCCCCGCTTGAAGGAAGGAACCAGGGTCCGAACCCGGGATTTCGTCCGGCGGAGGAAAGAGGGCAAAACCAGGGAAAGGAAAAAGGAATGGCGAAACCCAAAGTTCTGGTGACGCGCGAGCTCTATGAGCGGCCCCTGCGTCTTTTGCAGGAGAAGGCCGAGGTGACCTTGAACCGCGAAAACCGGTCCATGACGATTGAGGAGATCATGGCCGCCCTGCCGGGAAAAATGGGGGTCCTGGCCATGGGCAGCGACCCCATGAACGCCAAAGTCCTGGGGGCGGGAAAGGATTTGAAGATCGTCGCGAACAATGCCGTGGGGTTCAACAATATCGACCTGGAGGCCGCCACGCGGCTGAAAATCGCCGCCACCAACACGCCCGATGTCCTGACCGACACCACCGCGGACCTGACCTTTGCCCTGATCCTGGGAGTGGCCCGGCGGATCGCGGAGGCCGACCGTTTTGTCCGGGCCGGGAAATGGACGGGCTGGACCCCCAGCCTCATGATCGGGGGGGACATCCATGATAAAACCCTGGGAGTCATCGGGCTGGGACGAATCGGCTCGGCGGTGGCCCGGCGGGGGCAGGGGTTCAACATGAGGATCGTTTATTACGATATCCGCCGCCTGGACCCGGCCGTCGAGCAAAACCATCAGCTGCGGTTCTTCCCCCTGAGAGACCTGCTCCGGATCTCCGATTTCGTGACCCTCCACGTTCCTCTGACGCCGGAAACAAGGCACCTGATCGGCGCCGAAGAACTGGGCCTCATGAAAAAAACCGCTTACCTGATCAATGCCTCCCGCGGGCCCGTGGTGGATGAGAGGGCGCTCGTCGAGGCCCTGCGTGCGGGGAAAATTGCGGGGGCCGGCCTGGACGTTTTCGAGGCTGAGCCCCAAGTGACCCCCGAGCTTCTCCAGATGGAGAACACCGTCCTTGTTCCCCACATCGGGAGCGCTACGGATGAAACCCGGGAAGCGATGACCTTGAGGGCGGTGAATAACATCCTGGCGGTCATCCGCGGTCAGGTTCCTCCCGATATTCTTAACCCGGAGATTTACCGGGGGTGAAAACCCCAAGCAGCGCTCCAAGGCCGGGAAGAGGAAATTTTCCCTTCCCGCATCCTGCCCACCTTTATCGCGAGTCAACCGACGAATCCATTCTCCCGCTCTGTTATCGTCTTCGCCGGCGCAAGGCGCAAAAAGATAGGGGCTTTTCTCAAAGGGGCACTTAAGACCCTTTCCGTATCCCTGGGCCAAATAGTTTGAAAGCGTACTGTACGCAACCGAAAATATCTTGAAGGGATATGGGTTTTTTGCTAGGATGGGGCCAAACTCCTTCCGGGGAAAAATATGGAAGTCTATCCGTTCCATCACCGCAATCTCTTGTTCAACCTGGTCACCCATCTGGACCTGACCTTCAAAGAAATCCGCGAAATCCTGGATTACCTGCTGGAAGCCAAAGCCTTTCCGGAGGGAAAGAATGACCCCTTAGAATGCGGCCACCTCTACGACATTCGCCTGGGGCGGGTTCACTATGTAGTGGATGTATTGGGCTACGAGATCGTCGTCTATCAACGCTCCGAGAATCCGGAGCCCTAAATCGGTTCCGTGGAGTTTTGGATTTCCGCCGCAAAATACCCGAACAAGGGCTTGGAAAAGAAGCCCGGGTCTGCCGTAGCAAAGGATTGAAGTCATTGCCGGAGGGGTTTTTCATTTCCGAATCGGTGTTCGAATTTGTCCATCCAGAGCTCGATCAAAGGGTCGATTTTTTCGGCGGGGGATACCTGTTTGTGGGGGAGGGGAGGTTGCCCTATCGGGGAAAGGAGGTGCTCTATTTCATGGGGATGGCCGGAATCGAATCCTCTTGTTGCGGACCCGGGGGCTGCGCCTTCATCAAGGTCCCCGGCTACATCCGGGCCTGGAAGAAAGGGCGGAATGGAGCGGGGCGTCCGGTCTCGGAAGTGGAGAGGATTGAGGCCCAAGAAATGCAAAAAGAGATTCGAATTCTATTGAGGGAAAAACATCCCGCTTTTACCCAGGTTGAGTTCTTGTAGGTTCGTTCCCACAATCCTTGGAGGAGGTGAATATGGCTGGAATTGTTTCCTTTGGAGCCTATGTTCCCCGGTACCGGCTCAAACGGATGACCATCTTCGGGGCCATGGGCTGGATTAACCCCACGAACATCCTTCTGGCTCAGGGAGAAAAAGCCGTGGCCAATCAGGATGAGGACAGCCTGACCCTAGCCACGGAGGCGAGCATCGACTGCCTGAAAGGGTTCGACCGGTCCCGGGTGGATGCCCTCTATTTTGCCTCGACGACCATGCCCTACATGGAGAGGCAGAATTCGGGCATCATTTCCATGGCCCTAAACCTGCGGGACGACGTTCGATCCGCCGATTTTTCGGGAGCGCTAAAGTCCGGGACCTCGGCCATCCTCTCGGCTCTGGAAGGGGTGGGTTCCAAGAGCCTGAGGCAGGCCGTGGTCTGCGCTGCCGACTGCCGCCTGGGCAAGATGGGCAGCCCCCAGGAGATGATCTTCGGCGATGGGGCAGCCTCGTTTCTCATCGGGGACGAGGGGGTCATCGCCGAATACAAAGGGTCGTATTCCTTGACCGCCGATTTCGTCGATCATTATCGCGGGTCCAAGACGACCTTCGACCGTCAATGGGAAGACCGCTGGATCCGGGACCTGGGATTCGAGGAGTTCATCCCCCGGGCGGTACAGGGGCTGTCGAAGAAATGCGGCGTGCAGATCGGCGACTTTTCGAAGATCATCTTCCAGTGCCTCTATGACTCGGAGCGCCGGAACCTGGCCAAGGTCCTGAAGCTCGACCCGGCGAAGGTCCAGGACCCCCAGCACAACACCATCGGGGAAACGGGGACCGCCCAGTCCCTGATCATGCTGGCCAAAGCCCTCGAAGAGGCCAAGCCCGGCGACAAGCTCCTGGTAGTGAGCTTCGGAAACGGCTGCGACGCCCTTTATTTCCAGGTAACGGAGGGGGTCGGCAAGCTGAACGGACGAAAGGGGGTGACCGGAAGCTTGGCCAACCGGGCCGAACTCAACAGCTATCAGAAATATGCCGTGTTCCGGGGGATGATCCCCGTGGACATCGGCCTGCGGGGGGAGGCAGACTTCATTACCCGGTGGAGCTTTTTGTGGAGGAAGAGAAAGGCGGTGCTGGGCCTCATCGGTTCGCGCTGCCTGAAATGCGGGACGCCCCAGTTTCCTCCCCAAAGGGTTTGTGCCAACCCGGAGTGCGGGGCCGTGGACCAGATGGAAGACTATCCCTTCGCCGACCAGAAGGGAAAGGTCTTCAGTTATACGGGGGATATGCTGGCCGCCTCTTACGACCCTCCGGAACTTTACGGCTACGTGCAGTTCGACGGGGGGGGAAGAATCCTTTGCAACTTTACCGACTGCACGCTCGATGACCTTAAGGTGGGCATGCCGGTCGCTTTCAGTTTCCGCAAAAAGTATTACGACGAAAAACGGGACATCCACGGGTATTTCTGGAAAGCCGTTCCCCAAAAGGAGGTGGTATAAATGGCAACCGGAATTCGCGACAAAGTGGCCATTCTCGGTATGGGCTGCACCCGCTTCGGCGAAAGGTGGGAGTCCTCCGGCGAGGACCTGATCATCGAAGCCTTTCAGGAAGCCCTGGCCGACGCGGGAATCGAGAAAAAAGAAATCCAGGCGGCTTGGTTCGGGACCCATATCGATGAGGTCAATGTGGGCAAGAGCGGGGTCCCCCTGGCAACGACCCTGAAGCTGCCCTTTATCCCGGTGACCCGCACGGAGAACTATTGCG
This sequence comes from Syntrophaceae bacterium, assembly GCA_013388675.1. Taxonomy (GTDB): domain Bacteria; phylum Desulfobacterota; class SM23-61; order SM23-61; family SM23-61; genus SM23-61. Next base: position 8,657 of record JACAEW010000278.1, read on the forward strand.
CCACCGGGACCGAGGCTTTCCGCGGGGCCTGCTATGCTGTGGCCGCAGGGGTTTACGACATCTGCCTGGCCTTGGGAGTGGAAAAACTCAAAGACACGGGATACGGAGGACTTCCGGCGACGACCGCCTTCGGCCAGATGCAGGCTCTGGTGGGCCCCAACGCCACGGCTCCGGGGCTCTTTGCCCAGCTGGCCACGAGCTACTTCGCGAAGTACAAGGTCGATCCCAAGCTGGGGAAAAAAGCCATCGCCCACATCTCGGCCAAAAGCCACGCCAACGGTGCCCTGAACCCCAAAGCCCACCTGCGCAAGGCCGTATCGGAAGACCAGATCATTCATGCCCCCATGATCGCTTATCCCTTGGGCCTTTTTGACTGTTGCGGGGTGAGCGACGGAGCGGCGGCGGCCATCGTGACCACCCCGGAGATCGCCCGGTCGTTGAAAAAAGGCGACCCGGTTTTGGTCAAAGCCCTGGCCATTTCCGTTTCTTCGGGGGAGGAGGCCATCTTTACCAACTGGGATGGGGCCCACCTGGAAACCACCTACCGGGCGGGTCAGATGGCCTTCCAGGAGGCGGGGATCAAGAATCCCCGGGAAGAAATCAGCATGATGGAGGTCCACGACTGTTTTTCCATCACCGAGCTCACGGTTTACGAAGACCTGCAGATTTCTCCCCGGGGAAAGGCCATCGACGACATTCTGGGCGGGTTCTTCGACCTTAAGGGAAAGGTCCCCTGCCAGCCCGACGGGGGACTGAAATGCTTCGGTCATCCCATCGGGGCCTCCGGGTTGCGGATGCTCTACGAGATGTATAATCAGCTTCTGGAGAGGTGGCCGGAGGAGCGCCGGGTGAAAAACCCCCGCTTCGGCCTGACCCACAACCTGGGCGGAATCCCTTCGACCAACGTGTGCTCTGTGGCCATCATCGGCCGTTAGAAGAATTTCACCACCGAGGCACAGAGGACACCGAGACGTCAGAATTCCAAATCCCAAAATGCAAATCAATCTCCCGATCCCGTTCTGGAAACCTCTGACCGGCAGGATTCGGGAGTTTGGGGATTGATTAGGGAAGGGATTTGCGATTTGGCGCTGGGGATTGGGAATTTTCCACTAAACCTTGTGATCTCCGTGTCCCTGGGGTGAAGACGGTTTTTCCGTTCCAAAGGAGAACAAGCATGGAAAAGATGCTGAAAGATCGAGTGGCGATTGTAACCGGGTCCGGGCGGGGGATCGGACGGGCCGTGGCCCTCCTTTTTGCCCAAGAAGGGGCCAAGGTAGTCGTGAGCGATATTGACCCTGCGCCGGCCCAGGAAGTGGTAGGAGAGATCAAAAAACTCGGGGGTGAGGCTTTAGCCTTTCCCGGTGACGTGACCCAACCCGACTTCGCCGAGGGAATCGTAAAAAAAGCGGTGGAAGCCTGGGGCGGCCTGCACATCCTGGTGAACAATGCCGGGTTCACCTGGGACGCGGTGATCCATAAGATGACCGACCAGCAGTGGGACGCCATGCTGCAGGTTCATCTTACCGCTCCCTTCCGCCTGATCCGGGCTGCTTCCCCCTACTTTCGCGAAGCGGCCAAGAAGGAGAAAGATTCCGGGAAGGTGGTGAACCGGAAGATCATCAACGTCTCCTCCATCGCGGGAACGAGGGGGAATGCGGGGCAGGCCAATTACGCCGCGGCTAAATCGGGAACCGTTGGACTGGCCAAGGCCCTGGCCAAAGAGTGGGGGCCCCTGAACGTCCAGGTAAACGCGGTGGCCTACGGATGGATCGATACCCGCCTTACCAAGGAAAAAGAGGCCGGGGTGACGTTGGACCGGGGCGGGCAGCCGGTGGCCATCGGGATCCCCGCAGGCCTGCGCAACATGATGAAGATGGTCATCCCCATGGGAAGGGCCGGAACCCCGGAAGAGGCGGCCGGTCCGATCCTCTTTCTTGCCTCTTCCCTGTCGGATTACGTTTCCGGCCAATGCATAGAGATCAGCGGGGGATTTTAGGAAATGGGGGACGCGGGATGAAGGGGAGGCGGGCAGGGGAAATTTGGGAATCCTCCTGCCCCTTAAGGGAGTCCAGGGCAGAACGAAAAAGAAAAGGGGCCTGGGTAAAAACCAAGCCCCTTTTTTGCGGGCCAGCGACCGGAATGGGTCAAATCGTATCGTTCCATTTTTTGGACGGTTCGGCCGCCTCCCGGGTCGGTCCATGCCCTTCGGGATGGGGAAGGGGGGCAGGCTTGGAGGGCTTCCGGATTCCCCTCCAAAGAGAAGGGGGCCAGAAAAATTTCTTGAGGAAGCTTTCCTTGGTCTCCTTTTTCAGTTCCTCGATGGCCAGGCGGTCCGCTTCTTCCTGGGTGACCCGCTCCGGGTGACCTTCGGGGAGGGTTGGGCCTTCCCTTTTCTTCTGCGGGCTTCGGTCGGCCCGGGGAGCTTCGCCCCGGGTAAATTCGATGTGGGTCCGGTGATGGGGTAACCCTGGGTGCCCGGCAATTTGGATCTTCAGCCCGTAGAGCTTTTCCAGGCGAAAGAGCTCCTCCCTTTTCTGATTGAGAAGGTAGGTGGCCATTTCGTCCGGCAGCTCCACCCGGACCTGGGTGCACCCTCCCCGGGCCAGGCCGGCCCGCAATTGGCGCAGAACGGATAAGGCCGCGGATTCGGTGGACTTGACCAAACCGGTTCCTTCGCAATTCTCGCAGGGAATGAAGGTCTTTTCGCTGAGGGCGGAGCGGATGCGCTGGCGGGAGAGCTCCAGGAGGCCGAAGCGGCTGATCCGGCCCACCTCCATGCGCGCTTTGTCCCGCTTCAGCGCGTTCCGCAGGGATCGCTCCACCTCCTGCTTGTGCTTGCGGTCATACATGTCGATGAAATCGATCACCACCAGCCCGCCCAAGTCCCGCAGGCGGAGCTGGCGGGCGATTTCTTCAGCGGCCTCGAGGTTGGTCCGGAGCGCGGTCTCCTCCATGCCTTTTCCCTGGGTCGCCCTTCCCGAATTGACATCCACGGAAACGAGGGCCTCGGTGGGGTCCACCACGATGGACCCCCCGGACTGGAGCGGAACCCGTCTTTGGTAAATGGTTTCGATCTGTTTTTCCAGCTCGTACTTGGAAAAGAGAGGGCGTTTTTCGCCGTAGAGTTTGAGCTTGTTTTGGTAGCGGGGCATGATGGTCCGGAAGAACTCTTTGGCTTGGTTGAAGGTCTCCCTGTGGTCGATCAACACCTCTTCCACCTCGGGAGTGAAGTAGTCGCGAATGGACCGGATGACCAGGTCCCGCTCCTTGTAGATCAAGGCCGGGGCGTGGGCCTTCCCCGCTTTTTCCTGGATCGATTCCCAGAGGCGAAGAAGATACTGAAGGTCCTTGGCCAGGTCGGTCTTCGCCCGGTCCAGGCCCGCCGTGCGAACGATCAGGCCCATCCCCTCGGGAACCTCGAGTTCGTGGACGATTTCCTTGATCTTTCTGCGCTCCTTCTCCCCTTCGATCTTGCGCGAAATTCCCCCTCCGTCGCTGCCGGGCATGAGAACCAGATACCTGCCGGGCAGAGAGATGTAAGTGGTCAGCGCGGCGCCTTTGGTCCCCATCTCCCCCCGCTCCAACTGGACCAACACTTCCTGGTTTCGCCGGATCAGCTCCTGGATGCGGGGCCGGGGGTCTTTTTCCCGGTCCTGGGTTGAGGGGGCGTAATAGTTGGGATGGATTTCCGAGAAGGGGAGAAAACCGTGGCGGGACTCTCCGTAATCCACGAAGACCGCCTGGAGACTCGGCTCGATATTGACGATTTTACCCTTGTAAATGTTGCCCCGGGTCGGGGAAGCAAGGGAGGTCTCGACGATAAGGTCGGCCAGGACCCCGTCCTCCACGATGGCCATCCGGCTCTCCTCCGGGTCCTGGGCGTTGATGAGCATTTTTTTAATCATAGGTTCCTGAAGAAGAGAAATCAAAACTGCATTTCATTCTATCCGATATTCATTGCCAAGGCCAGCCCCTATCTTAGCCCCCCAAGAGCTTCCGGGCGTTCTCTCCCAAAACCTGGTCGCGGGCCCTGGAGGAAAGCCCGGCCTCGGCCAACTCCCGGAAATACCTCTTCGGGGAGAGCAGGGGAAAATCGCTCCCCCAAAGAATCCGGCCGGGTCCGACGATCCGGGCGGCGAGAGAATAAATTTGGGGTCGGTAAAGGAAAGGGGAGGCCGCGGTATCGTAATAGACCCTCTGGGCAGCCCGGGCCACTTCGGGCATGAGTTCGTAAAAGAAAAAACCTCCTCCCCAATGGGCCAGGATGACTTCGGTCTCGGGAAGGCGGAGGAGCAGCCGATAGAGAGGCTGGAGGCTCTTCAGGGTCTTTCCCGGGTATTCATGCCCACGGGTTCGTTCACGTGGAGGAGGAGGGGGATTCCGCTTCCCCCCAAAGGTTTCAGCAGATTCGCGAGACGATCGATGTCCCGGGCCTGGATGGTTCGGGTGTAGAAAGCCAGTTCGCCGATTCCCCTGGCTCCCAGGGATAAGCAGCGCTCCAGTTCCTTTTCCGCCTGGCGGGCGGGCAGGAGGGGGGGGCAAGCAAAGGGAAGGACCCGGGAAGGGGCTTTTTGGTAGCAGGCAAAAAGGAAATCGTTTCCTTCGCGGCAAAGTCCCGGGTCGCTCCAGGGGAAGCCGCAGATCACGCTTTTGTCCACCCCTTCCCGGTCCATGGCCTCCAGCAGGTCTTCCAGACCGGCAAGACGCGCTTTTTCATCGCTGTAAAGGAGCCGGAAAGCCGCGTCCCGGGAGCAAAAAACCTTTCGTTTCTTTCGCACTTCTTCCGGAAACAGATGGGTGTGAGCGTCGAGGATCATGGGTCGCAAACGGGGCAAGGACTCTGGGGAACCCATCGCACCGCTTTTTCCGGCGCCCATTCCGCGGGGACCCTGGGAGGGTTGAAGAATCCGCCCGAATATGGTAAAAGCTTGTTAATCAATCATTCCCCGCATACTCAAAGGAGTCTCGAACCATGAAGTGCCCCCATTGCGGCCAGAAAATAGGCGAACGGAACTGTCCGTCCTGCAGGGCTGAGCTCCTCGAAGGAAGCCTTTTCTGTCACCGCTGCGGTTTTAAACTGGAGAAGGAGGAATCCCCCCCGAGCCCATCGGAAAAAGAAAAAGAAGAGGAGATCGACTTCTCCCGGCGTATCCTGTGCAGCGATGGGAACTGCATCGGGGTGGTGAATGAGCAGGGTTTCTGCAAGGTCTGCGGGAAACCCTATGCCGGAAATTCCGCTTGAATCCTCAATTCGCCCGATCCCGAAAGAAAACCTTCAGCGCCTCCTGGGCAAAAAAGGCCCCGCGAAGCTTATACCGATGGTGATTAACGACCATGGCCGAGAAGGCGATCTGGGGGTCTTCGGCCGGGGCGAACCCGACGAACCAGTCGTACAGGCCGGGGGGATGGTCCCCGCTCAAAGACCCGGTTTTTCCGCTGACGGTCACCTTCTTTAAAAGGTCCTTCCCATAACGTTGGAATATGCGGGAGGCCGTCCCATCGTCCACGGTGCGCCGCATCATTCGGTTCAAGTCCTCGGCCGTTCTGGCGGAAATGGGCTGGGCCCAGGCCTTTGCCTCGGCCCGGTAAAGAACCTCCCCCTCCGCGTTGCGCACCGTTTCCACCAGGTAGGGCCGCATCATGATTCCCCGGTTGGCGATGGCCGCGGCGATCAGCGCGCCGTGGAGGGGATTCAGGGTGACCTCGCCAAAACCCGCTCCGCACCGGGCCAGTTCGTAACTTTCCTCGGGGATTACCGCTTTACTCATGTCCACGGGGAAGTCGAAAGGAAGGGGCTGGTTGAACCCGAAGGCGGATGAATAGTGCCTGAGCGCCCGGGACCCCACGAGTTGGGAGCTGACTCTGCCGAAAACGACATTGTTCGATTTGCCCAGGGCCTCGTCGAATTGAGTCTGGTTTTCCCATTTGGACGTCGTATGGATCTTGCTGGGCCCCAGGCGATACTGATTCCCCCGGAAGGAAACGGAAGAGTTGTAGCTTAACGCTCCTTTCTCCAGGGCGCTGGCTGCGGTGATGATCTTGAAAACCGAGGCCGCGGGGTAGGTGGCCCGATTCCAAATGCCCCCATTCCCGGAGGGATCCCGGGAGTATTCCGCCAGGGACAAGACCCTGCCTGTTTTGGGGTCCACCGCCACGAACACGCTGTAGGGAGGTTGGTGGGCGCGAAAGACCTCTTCGATCGAGGCCTGCAGGATGGGATCGACGGCATAATAAAACTGGTAAGACTGACGGGTTTCGACGAATTTTCCCTCCGCAATTCGATCGAAGGAAGGAGACCCCCCATGACCCCCGCCGGGGGCCCATTGGGTGAGAGGAAAGGAGGAAGAGAGTCCTGGAGTCTGGCCGGCCTTCGAATTCGCATGAATAAAAGAAGGCTTCGTCCAAGATATTCCCGCCAGGAAAAGGAAGAGCCAGACAACCGGGTTTATCCGGAGTCGCCATCGCAGCGAGGCTGGATGAAGGCTAAGGGGAACTCTTTCGGGCCAGGTTATCATCGGCCCGCTCCGCCCGAATGTCCTTGTTTTATCTTCCCACCGGTTTAAAGAAAGCTTCGGGATCGTCTTTTTCATGAAAATCTCTAACCGCAGGCTTATCGTGAATCGTATTCCCTTGATCGCCCCCATGTCAACCGCAAAAACGAGGATTGGCGGGGAACCGGAGAGGGGCGGATTTCCCCGCAGCGTGTATTTTCCCCTTGTCGCGGGGATCTCTTCGGGGATACATTGGGGAAGAGGAGGAACTTTTCATGAAACCCGAGATTGCGGAAACCGCATGGGCCAAAGAGATGAAAAAGAAGGTCGAAGAAGAGATGTCCCGGAAGGAGATGGAAACCATCCTCTATTGGAAAGGGGAATTGGATAAAATCCTGGTTAAACGCCCGGAAAGCCTGGGCACCTTTCAGATCGAGGTCCGCAATCTCCTTCAGCGGATGATGAACCGTATCCGGGTCCTCAAGAGTTCCCTCCCGGGGTAAAAAATCTTTTGGAGCCTCTTGGCCAAGCGGCAATATTTTTAACCTGGTTGCTGGATTTATCGGTTCGAAGCTCGATTTTCGCATTTTCTTCAGGTTTGGCCAGGAATAGAAATTCAAAAATCATGCCGCCCAAAAAATTAGGGGAAAGATTTTTGGGGCAAAGATTGAGTGGTCCCCCATAAAGCCCTAAGAAGCGTCAACCCGGAGAAAGCCGGGGTCCAAAACTTCATGAAATAATTGAATTCCGGATTGACCTGGAATGACCAAGATATTAAGAAACGATTTATGGCGAGGACCTCAATTTTTTCTGGTGGATGAAAAAAAGAGGGTTTTTTATCGTAAATATCTGATTTTATAATATAATTTTTTTTCCACTGGATAGGGTATCGGGGACAAAGTTTTCGAAGAGAATTTTTTGGGTGGTTCGCGAGTTTCCCACAGTCTTCGTAGTTATAGGGAAAGAAAGGACAAATTTTTGGCACCTCCTTAGATAAAGCTATGAGAGGAAGGGGCGCGAGGGTTCATTTTTAGCGGAAAAAATCCGCCCATTCCTAATCGAAGGAAGGGATTCGACATCCGCGCACGGCAGAGCTTAAGGGCGAGTTTTCCGAGAGGCCTTGAGAGATTTCTTACCTTTGGGCGCGACTTTTTTATCCCCGCCG
>JACAEW010000304.1 GCA_013388675.1 Syntrophaceae bacterium
AATGGGGCGGGCCGCTAGGGCGCCCGGCTGGGCGCCCCTACATCGGAAAATCTCAGTTCTCGGAGAAAGATCGGCTTGCCCGCCCGGGCCAAGGAATGATTCGTGCCTCATGATTTTTCCGCGCAACGCCCTTGCTGCCGGGCCGGGCACGTCTTGAAATTCCATCGCCTTTCCGAATCCTTGGCCGAAATCAAAGGTCGGAGGGAACTTTTGAAGTTGACTTTTCTTCCCTGGGGTATCAATATTTACAGGGTGTAGAGATTGGGTCCGGGTCGCCACGGGTTTCACGTTCGAACGAAGGGAATGATTTTCCGCGATGATGCGCCCCCAGGGATTTCAGAAAATGGCCAGGAAACTGAACCTCCGGGCCGCCTACTTTATCCCCCATTCCTTTCTCTTCGTCATCCTGCTTACCTTTCTCGTGTATTTTTTGGGGATCCTGGTAGCCTACCAGGGCCCTTTCGAAATGGTGCAATTCTGGGTCCAAGGGGTTTGGAACCTTCTTTCCTTCTCCATGCAGATGGTTCTCCTGGTGGCCGCCGGGTTCAGCGTCGCGAGCGCCCCTTTCAGCCAGAGGGTCCTTCGCTTTTTGGCCAGCCTTCCCTCCTCTTCCCGAAAGGGAGTCGTGTTCCTGGCCGTTTTCACCGCTCTCTGTTCCCTGCTCCATTGGGGGCTGGGAATCATCGCCGGCGCTTTCCTGGCCAGAGAAATGGGGAGAAGAGTCCCCGGAATCGATTATCCTCTTCTAGTGGCCAGCGCGTTTATCGGCATGGCTTGCGGCAACCTGGGCCTCTTCGCCTCCGACCCCCTGGTAATCCGCAAAGCGGCCCCAATCCTGGAGAAGGCCATGGGTTCCGCCGCCCTCCCGCAAATCCCCTGGAGTCCGGCCAACCTTCTCGGGTCCATTCTGGGATTAGCCGGAGTGACGGCCCTGCTCGGACTGATCTCCCCGGAAGAAAAGGAGGCCACTCCTCCCCGGCCGGATTTGCTGGAACGGTTTGTAAGGGAAGACCGGGCGGAACAGGTGACCCTGGCCGCAGAGAGGGAGGTCCGCCGGAACGGCAAGTTGCCCTTTGGCGTCTGGCTCGAACACAGCCGCTGGCCGGTGTGGCTCATCTCCGTCATGGGCTTTTCCTACATCGTTTTCTGGTTCTACGGGCAAGGCTTTGCCCTGAACTTGAATACCCTGATCTTTGTCCTTTTCACCCTGGCCCTTTGCCTTCATGACACGCCCATGCATTTTCTCCAATCCCTGGAAAACTCGGCCCGGGCCGCTCACGGGATCATCGTCCAGTTCCCGTTTTATGCCGGCACCCAGGGCATGCTAGCCTCTTCCGGGCTCGCGGCCCTGGCCACGGCTTGGGTGCTTTCGGCCGCCGGCCCGGCTACGTACCCGACCCTGGTTTATTTCCATGCAGCGGTGCTGAATCTCTTCGCCCCCACCTCCGGGGGCGCCTGGGAGGTCCAGGGCCCCTTGGTGGGCAAGGCCGCCCAGACCCTGGAGCTCCACCTGCCCCGCGTCATCCAGGCCTTTTCCGCGGGAGAAATGATGGGCAACGTGATTCATCCCTTCTGGACGATTCCCCTGATGGGCATCTGCGGCCTGTCGGTGAGGGATATCCTGGGCTACTGTTTGATGGCCTTCGTCATCCTCTCCGCCATTTGGATTTTATGCCTCAATTTTTTGCCGGTTTAGTTTTCGGGCTCATGGTTGCGATTGAAGACCTTTTTGCAGGCTTATCGATTCGCCGCGAATTCTGATTCTTGGGGGGGCTTTATGTCTGAACCTACCAGCCGGGATCGAATCCGAGCCGCCATGAAGCGGACTTGTGCCGACCGGATCCCTTATAGCTTGATCCTGGGGCCTTTCCGGGCCAGAATCCTGGGATGCTCCCCGCGGAAATATTACCAGGAGGGGAGAAACCTGGCCCATTCCACTCTAATCTGCCATGAGATGTTCCAGCAAGACAGCGTGGATGTGGGCTGGGACATTTTCCTGGAGGCCGAGGCGGCGGGAGCGGAACTGGAATTCCCGGACGACGGAGTTCCGCGGCTGAGGCGGCATGTGCTCTCGGACAAAAAAGGGCTTTCGGCCCTCCAGCTTCCCCGGCCGGGATCCAGCGGGAGATACCCTTTTTACCTGGAGGCGTGCAGGGCCGTGGCCGGTTCCCTCCGGGAAGTCTCCCTGTCGGGGACGGTAACCGGCCCCTGGACGATTGCCGCCGCTTTACGGGGAAGCCAGGAGTTGATCTACGACACCGTGGACGACCCCGCTTTTGTCGGGGAACTCCTTCGATTCACCACCCGGGTCACCCAGGTTTTGGGTGCTGCGGTGATCGAGACCGGCCTCAGCCTGACCATGGGAGAGGCGGCTTCCTCCTGCAGCCTCATCTCGCCGGAGATTTACCGCCGGTTCATCAAGCCCTGCCACGAGGAGATCGTCCGGTTCTTTCGGGAGAAGAAGGCCAGCCTTTCCCTCCACGTTTGCGGGTACATCGACCCCATCCTGGAGGACCTGCTCGAATTGGGGATCGCGGCCCTGAGCATGGACAGCCCCTCTTCCCTGAAAAAAATGGTGGAGAGGTCCCAGAAAAAAATCGTCCTGGTCGGCAATGTGGCCACTTCCCTTTTTGTCAGCGGAACCCGGGAGGAGATGGAGGACTCGGTGAAGGAATGCATTCGCGCAGCGGCCCGCGGGGGGGCCTTCATCCTCTCCTCGGGATGCGAGCTTCCCTACAACGCCACGGTCGATAGGGCCCGGTTCTTCGTCGCGGCGGCGAGGAGGTACGGAAGGCCGGAATGGTTTCTGGCCGAATCGCCGCCGAGCCCGGGGACTTCCAAATTTCCCCTTGAAGAATGAAAACGCCCATCTTATAATTTCAATAATTTCGCTTTGCCAATATCCAGCAAAGGGTGACCTATGTACACTTGGTTTTACGGTTTTTCCGAGGAGCCATTCAACGCCAACCCCGACCCCGCCTTCTTGTATTGGACGGAAACCCATCGGCGGGCCTTCGACGAAATGGTCCGGGCCATTCAGGAGAGAAAGGGATGGGCCTTGGTGCTGGGCGAGTTGGGAAGCGGAAAAACCACCCTGGTCCAGCATCTGGCGAACACCCTCGAACCGAAGACCCTGGTCACGGCCATCTTTCATCCTCCGGGGACCATGGAGGACCTGCTGGAAGAGATTCTACGGAAACTCGGGGTTCCCTCGGCAGCCCATGACAAGGAGTCCCTGGTCCTGCAGCTGAATGAGTACCTTCAACGCCTCACCCCCGAAGAGACCCTGGCCCTGGTTATCGACGACGCCCAGGAAATGAGCCCGGAGCTCATGAAGGAGTTCATCCGGCTTGCGAGCCCCGAGAATTCGGCCGCCCGCAAGCTCCAGGTGATCCTGGTGGGGCAACCGGAGCTTCGCGAGATTCTGAAATCGGAAGACCTGAAGGGCATCCTGGAGACCGTCGAGGTGCAGGCGGAGATTCACCCGCTGAGCGAGAAGGAAAGCCGGCTCTACCTCTCCCACCGCCTGGAGAAAGCGGATAGCGGGACCGATCGAGTCTTTACCCCCGATGCCCTGGAGCTGATCGTAAAGTATGGCCGCGGGAATCCCCGAAAGCTGAACATCCTTTGCGACAATTCCTTTTTGATCGGGTACGGCCTTTCCAAGAAAAGGATCGATTCCGCCATCGTTACCGAGGTACTCGAGAACTCGGATTTCGTGGGAGAAGAAGAGCGGATCGGCTGGAAATCGGAAGAGGTGCTAAAGCCCAAAACCCTGGCGCAGCGGTTCAAGGGCTCGCTCTTTCGCAAGCTGGCTTATGCCCTGCTGGCCCTGGCCGGAGTGGGAGCTATTATCCTGGTAGGGAGGTTATACCTGAAAGGGCCGGAAGAGGAGGTCTCTACGCGATTTCCCATCCAGCCGGGGCCGTCGAAAGAAGCCGGCGCCCCGGAAGCGAAGCCGCAGCCGGTGGCCAAAGCGCCCCTTCAGCCCGGGGCCGAAAAAAAACCTTCCGCCGCGGCTCCTGAGCCCGCTTCGCCGGCCATCGCGGAAAAACAGCCCGTCCCTCCCGCCCCCAAGGCGGAGGTCACGCCCGCGGTTCCGCCCTCGTCTCCGGAGGTTAAACCGTCCCCCGGGAAACCCGAATCCCCGGCGGTTCCCGCAGAAAAGAAGCCATCTCCCAAGCCCGAAACGAAGGTCGCCGTCTTAAAGCCCCTCCCTCCGCGCCCTCCATCCCCCGAAACCAAAGAAGGGGCCCCGGCGAAAAAAGTCGTCATGGTAAAGGGAAAGGATACGCTCTATTCCATCGGCCTCCAGAACTACGGCATTGCCAATACCTCCATCGTGGACCAAATACTGGAAGCCAATCCGCAAATCGAAGACCCCAACAAACTCGCGAACCAACAGAGCATCCGCCTCCCCGAAATTCGCGAGGAATCCCTGCTCATTCCGCTCGGCGACGGCGCCTACCAGGTAAGGCTCGGGGCCTTTTTGAAACCCGAATATGCCGCCTTTCTGAAGGCAGCGCCTTCTTTAAGGGGCAAAACGGTGGAGCTCCTTCCACGGAAATTACCCTCGGGGGAAACGTGGTACCGGGCGGTAGCCGGGAAGTACAACACCCGCGAGGAGGGATTGAAGATCATCCAAGAACTCAGGGGAAAAGGCCTGTCCCCCTATTTCCCGGAGTTCCGGATGAAGAAATAACTTCGGCATCGCAATAAACCCATTCCTTTGGTAAACAAAAGCCCTCCCTGCCATCCACCCCAAATCTGCTGTTTCTAACCCGCATGGGCTATTGGAGTCAGACGGGGAGGCAACCGGGAAATATCCTGATGGCCACCCCCAGCTGCTCCATGGGCCGCGAACGGCGGAATGGGCCTAAAGACCGAGCCCGGGCCGAGAGGAGAAGGAACCAATCGGGGGAAAGAAATCTACGGCACCTGCCGCGGAGGACCTGGGGAATTTAGCATGGTTTACCCCCCAACGGACCGACCGTCGAAACCCTGCCAAGCTCTTGTCCGATTCATCGAAATGGTTGATAAGGAGAACCGGCACGGATGAATCACCTACGGGAAGTAGTGGGAGGAGTGTATCTCGTCGGGTCCCCGGAATTGACCTTTCCGGAAGATTGCTGCGTGTATCTGCTGGACCTGGGCGACCTGATTTTAATCGACACCGGCGCGGGAAAGAGCGTGCCCGCCATCCTGGAAAATATCGCCTCTTTGGGCCTGGCCCATAAAACCCTTGCCGCCGTGGTCGCCACCCATTGCCATATCGATCATATCGGGGGCATTCCCGAAATCCGGCGCAGGACGGGATGCCAGGTCATCGCCCATTCTTTGGATGCCGAACCCATGGAGAAGGGGAACCCGGTCAAGACCGCTGCCGATTGGTACGGGATGACCTTTCCGCCCACCCCGATCGACATCAAGCTGAATGAAACCCGGCAGGTTTTAAAGTTCGAAAAGGGAGAGGTCCTTTGCCTCCATACTCCCGGTCACACTGCGGGGTCGATTTCCATCATCCTGGACCGGGAGGGCAAAAGGGTCCTCTTCGGCCAGGATATCCATGGGCCCTTCTCGGATTCCTTCGGCTCGGACCTGGCGGCCTGGAGAAAGTCCATGGCCATTCTTCTCGGGTTGAAAGCGGATATCCTCTGTGAAGGTCACTTCGGGATCATCCAACCGGAGAAGGAGGTCCAGCGCTACATCCAAGACTACCTGGACAGGTATAAAAAGACCTAGGGATTCACCGTCGAAATGATTCGCGACTGCCTATGAGCGGGAACCGATCCGGGATCGTGACCGTAACAACCGACTTTGGATGGGCGGGAGAATACGTGGGGGCCCTGAAGGGGGCCATTCTCCGGGTGAACCCGGATTGCCGGATCATCGACGTGACCCATCAGGTTGAACCCCAGAACATTCTCCAGGCGGCCTTTATCCTGCGGAATGCCTACCCCTACTATCCTCCGGGAACGGTCCACCTGGCAGTTGTGGACCCCGGAGTGGGCACCCGCCGCAAGGCCGTGGTGGTGAAAAGAAAAGGTCATTTTTTGGTGGGCCCGGACAACGGGGTTTTCAGTGAAATTCCCGAAGGAAAGAAGGAGGACTTGGCTTATGAAATCAAGGAGGGAAAATATTTTCATTCCCCGGTGAGCGACACCTTTCATGGTCGGGACATCTTTGCCCCTGTGGCCGGGCATCTATCCCTGGGTTTGGACCCTGCGAGGCTTGGCCCGCGAGTTCGGGGGCTGACCTCCCTCGAATACCCGCGGCCACGCAGGGTCAAAGGAGGATTAAGAACCCGCATCCTCTGGGCCGATTCCTTCGGAAACCTCATCACCAACCTGGACCGCCGGGAATACGGCCGGGATATGGAAACCCGCTCCTTCCGGATCGAAGGAAAGGGATGGAACATCGACCGGATTTACCGGACCTACGGCGAAGGGCGCCCGGGGCAGGCCATGGCCCTATTCGGGAGCGGAGGGTTCCTGGAAATTTGCGTAAACCGGGGGAATGCCCGCAAGAGGTTGGCCCTGGAACCGGGGGACGATCTGATCATTCTATGGCGATAAAAACCTTGAGGAGCATTTCCGATTTGAACATCCTTTTCTTTTGGGTCGGAATCGGTATTCTCATTTTCGCGGCCGGTCCGGGGGCGGCCCCTGCCCAGTCTGATCCGTTCGCACAAGGGGTCCTGCACTATAAAAAAGGGGAATATTCCGATGCCTTGAACATTTTCCGGGAATTGGAAAAGGTCTTCAAAGACCCTCCTTTTTCCGCCGACCTGGCCTTCATGCAGGGGCAGGTATTTCGAGGGCTGCGGAGTTGGCCGGAGGCGGCCGAAGCCTTCTCCCGCGCAGGAGATGGCCATCCGCTGCTGGCCGACTACGCCCTCTTCTTCCAGGGAGAGTCTTGGCATAAGGCGGGCGAAGGAGAGAAGAGCCTGGCCGCTTTCCGCCGCCTCATAGAGCTTTACCCCCAAAGCCTCCTGGTTCCCCAGGCCCGTCTGCGAACCGCGGAAATCCATGCCCAATCCGCTGATTTTCCGAAGGCGGCCGAGGTTTGTGAGCTGATTCTGCAGGGGAAACCCTGGAAGGATACCCCTGCCCAGGCGTGGTTCCTTCTAGGACAGGCCCGGGAGGGATTGAACCAGTATTCCGAGGCGATCCAGGCCTACCAAGAAACCTGGCGAAGATACCCTCTTCACGGCGCAGCGGAGAAAGCGCGCGCCCGATGGGAGTCCCTGGCCCGGGAAAAGAAAATCACTCCCCCAAAGATTCCCGGCGAAGCGCTCCTCCAGCGGGCGCTCCAATTCTACCAGGCGAATCAATTCGAAACCGCCCTGAAGGAGATGAACCGGATCGAAGGCCTCCCGGCGCAAAAGTATCCTTCCTTTTATGCCGGAGAGCGGTGGGTTGACGACCTATATTACCACCGGGGCCTGTGTTACTTCCGGCTGAAACAGTATGCGAAGGCCGTGGAAAACCTGGACCTCGTGGTCCGCTCTTCGAGGAACGAAGGAATGGCCGAGAAGGGCCTCTTTTCCCTCTTCCAGGCCTTGGTCCGCAGCGGCCGCAGGGAAGAAGCGCTGAGGATTCACGATTTGCTCCAGGCCGCCTACCCCCGGAGTTCCTTTCTGCCCCAGGCCCTGCACCTCAAAGCCGGCGTGTATGAAGACCGGGGGGAGCGAGACAAGGCGGTATCCTTTTACCTGGCCGTGGCAGATCAGTTTCCCCAGAGCCCTTTCCGGTTTCCGGCCCTGTGGAACGTGGGTTGGATTCAATACCAAAAAAGAGAATGGGCCGCGGCCCTTCAGGCCTGGGAAAGGTTAAAGAAGGCCGACCCCCCTGCCCGCTGGTTGGAAAAGGCCCTGTATTGGAACGGAAAAGCGCTGGAAAAGATGGGCCGGGCGGCAGAAGCAAAAGAACAATTCCGTCAACTTCGGCAGGATCATCCGACTTCCTATTACAGCCAGCTCGTCTCTTCCCGAGGACTGGGCCCCCGGGCCTCTCGGGGGCCCTTTCCGGTTTTTCAGGACCCGCCTCTCTTTTCCGGGGGCGAAATGAAAGCCAACTCCCCCGGCACCCAATCGATTCACTTGGAAAAGGGAAAACTCCTGGCCCGCCTGGCTTTAAACTCTTGGGCCTTCGATGAGCTGGAGGCGGCGGAGGAAGATGGGGGAAGCCCGGAGGAGAAGTGGATCGAAGTTTCCCGTCTCTACCGAGAAATCGAAGAATATTACCGGTCCAATCTCCTGGTCCGGAGAAAGTTTGCGCTCAAGCCCCTCTCCGGCCGTTCCTCGGAAAAAGAAAGGATTCTGCACCTTCTTGCCTATCCCCCGGGAAATCCTTCCCTGATCAATCGGTACGCTCAGGCCTACAACCTGGATCCCGCCCTTCTCGCCGCCCTCATCCTGGAGGAGAGCCGGTTTCAGGTCCAGGCCCTCTCCCCGGCGGGGGCCCGGGGGTTAATGCAGGTGATGCCCCAGACCGGCAGGCAAATCGCCAAGGAACTGAAGGTGCGCCCCTTCTCGGAAGACCAGCTTTATGATCCGGCGGTCAACATCCGCCTGGGAAGCTGGTATTTTGCCCGGATGCTGGAGGAGTTCGAGGGAAAGGTCCACCTGGCCCTGGCGGCTTACAACGCCGGGCCCGGCGCAATCCGAAAATGGCTGGCGGGGAACAACCATTCGGCGGAAGACGAGTTCGTGGAGAATATTCCCTACCTGGAAACCCGGAACTATGTCATTCGGGTCATCGGCAGCGCCCAGGTCTACCGGGAGCTCTACTGGCCGCATCCCCTGAAGCCGGTCCAGCCCTGATTCACCTTGAGGGGGACCGCCTGCCGCTCATGTCCGGCCAGGTAGTTGATCGGATTCACCGAATCCCATGCTGCCCGTTTCATAGAAATCAGGTGAGAAATAGTAAAGGTGTGACGCAGGATGGCGGCCGCCCCTTCCCAGCCGATCTGCGACCAGGCATAGCCTGTCTTGTACAGTTCGGTGAACTCCCGGTAAAAATCGGCGAGCTTCAGCTTGGTGGGAAGAACGGCGTGGACGTAATCGAAGAGTTCGTAATTCGTGGTGACCAGTTTTTCCTTGACCCGGGCGAAGAGGTCCGTCCCTGGAAGGGGAGTCAGGATGGTCAAGGAAGGAGAATAGAGCTTCCGGTCCAGGATATATTGGCGCAGGCGCTGAAAGTCCTGCTTCTGAAAGCCGGGGTCGATGATAAAGGCGGCGATGACCTCCATCCCGTGGGCGCGGAGGACCTTGAGCGCTTCCTCGTTATTCTGCACCGTGTTATGTTTGTTCAATTGGCTCATGGCCTCTTCATCGATCTTTTCAAAACCGATGAAGACCTTCCAGAATCCGGCCTTTCGCAGGAGGGGGATGACTTCGGGGTGCCGGACGATGGCGTCGCTCCGGGCCTGGAAAGTAAACCTTTTTTTCACCCGGCAGTCGACCAGGAGCTGGGCGATCCGCTTGGCCCGGGGCACGCTCTGGAGAAAGTTGTCGTCCGCCAGGAAGATGTATTTTTCGGGAATCGTTTTCACTTCCTCCAGGACCCGTTCGGGGCTCTTCATCCGGCATTTCCCGTTGAAGAATTTCCACACGCTGCAAAAATCGCAACGATAGGCGCAGCCGCGGGCGGTCTCCATGATGCAGAAGGGCTTCTGGAATCCCAGGTAATAGTGCTTGCGGTATTGCCGGGTCAGGTTCCGGGCAGGGATGGGGATTTCGTCCAGGTTTTCCATCATGGGGCGCTCGGGCGTATGAAAGGGGGCGGAGGGCTCGTTGACCACCAGGCCGGGAAGGGTTTTCAGGTCCCGTCCCTCTTCGCAGGCCCGGACCAGGTCGCGGATGGCCGCTTCGCCTTCTCCCACCACCACTCCATCGATGTCCGAACAGTAAAAATCCTCCGGGGAAAGGGACGCATGGTGCCCCCCGACGAAAACCGGAACCCTGGGGTTCCATTTCTTGACGGCCGTGGCCAGCTCGCGCGCCTGGTAAACATCGATGGTGAAGGAGCAATTGATGCCGCAAAAATCGGGCTGGAATTCCGGAAGGACCCGGGCGAGCCGGTTTTCGATGCGCAGGTCAAGGATTTTTACATTGTGTTCGGGCAGGTTCGCGGCGATGGACTCCAGGCCCAGGGGCTCCACCACAGCCAGGCTGCGGAATCCCAGGCCCCGTTCCTGGGAGGGCTGCAGGAGAAGAATTTTCATCGGTCGCTTCCTCAGATGGCGGCGGAATGGGCAAAAGGCCCCTTGCGACCCATCTCACAAGGGACCTTTTTCGAATGGCGGGGTCGACGGGATTCGAACCCGCGGCCTCCGGCGTGACAGGCCGGCGTTATAGACCAGCTTAACTACGACCCCGGCAAATGGAAACATTTAAAAAAAATATTTTAAAAATCGAATCTTGTCAAGGATTATTTTCCTGCGCCAGCAATGAAGAATCAGGGGGAGGTCAGGAGTGGGGAATGGAGGGAAGAGGGAATTGGGTTGGGGAAGGGTGAGGCGAGGGGAATAAGAGGCCTGGACTCCGTGAATGGGAGTATAAGGGGGGGGTAAGTTGTTAGGGAGGAGGGACGGACTGGAGCATGGAATGGGAATGGATCAAGAAGAATTGAAACGGATTTGGAATCGTTTTTGAAGGACTGCGGTGATGTCTGCGGGAGCCAGGCGGGCATTCCGCCAAGCTTCCAACAAGCGGAAGGCCAGGTTTTTGGCCGAGCCGAACCCCTGGGGGAACTCCCTTTTCAGGAGGTCCGCCTTGTAGAGAAGTTGGGCGAGCAGGTGAGCGATCTGCAAGAGGAAGTAAAAGACCTTGGCGGAGTTGGGATGGTTGGTGTAGGCATGCTCCAGTGCATATCCTCCCTTTTTTTGTACGTTGAAGCCTTCGTTTTCAATTTTCCATCGGATTCTCCCTCCTTCATTGGATAAGGGGACGATATTTTGGCCGGAGACCTGGCAGTTGGTAACCCACTTGAACTTAGTCGTTTTCTTTTGCCCCTCCGGGTCGGGTTTGGTCTCTAAGCACTCGATCACGGATAAGACGTGCTCCTTCTTTTGAGAATCGACATAAGCGATGTCGTCAACCCAGCGGAAGACCTGTTGGATTTGGGCTCCCCTCCCGGTGTGCCAAATGAACCGATTCTCAGGTTGTAAGGGGGACAAAGCATGGAACTCCTGGTTAACCGAGGGCAAGTCGTCATCCTTGAGAACGATCATGAACTTCCAACCGTAACCCTGGCACAACGAAAAGGTGGGGCCACCGGCGAACAGACCGTCCATCGATAAAAGGATCGGCAGCCGCGGGAACCGCCTCTTGAGTCGCTCGGCCAGCCGATAGAAGGCCTTGAGCTCACAATCCTGTCGGGTCGCCTGATCGCCAGGGTTTTCGATAAACTCCGTCATCAGAGAGAAGGCGAAGCCATTGGAAGTAACGAGTTTGGCTTCCAGGACGGGGTGGTAATAGAGGGTCTTTCCATTGCGGGTACGGGTGAGACAATGGGGACAGTGACGACGGCGGAAGCGAATCGTGCCGGTTCCATCGATGGCCACGATGAAGTAGATTCCCCCGAAACGGTAACTGTAGAGAACCTTCTTGCGAAGGAGGGTTTCGGTCATTGCGGTCACGACCGCCTGAATCTGGTCGGTCTCCAGATTCGAAAAGGCCGCTTCCAAAGTATCCCCATGAGGAAACCGTTCCACCCCAAAGAGGGCTTGGAATTTACCGACCGACGGACCGTTGCGGAGCAACAACCCAATCTGTCGTCTGGCTTGGAGCTGAAAGAGGAACATGAGGACCCCGGCGAAGGCCAGACTCGCGAGGGGATAATAAATCTTCTGGGGATCTCGGGGGTCTGTAACTGGGGCGAATAGAGGGGGAAAAACCACCAAAGAAATGGTGGAGGACGCCGGTCAAAGCCCGGATCAACCCCTGTTGCTCTTGCGGCTCTTTTTCTTGCTGACCAAAAACTCCCTCTGGGCCTGAGATACTTCCGCGACCAGACGCTTGAGAAGCTTTCCTTCCTGTACCCATCTTTCCACCTCTGGACGAAGTTCTCTGGGGACATACAAGGTACGGGTCCGTTTCTCCTCTTTCCAGGTGAGGAGGGCCACTTCATGGAGGGGGCCCTCCTGAAAACACCGGCAGCGAGGATTTCCGCAGCGTTTCTGGGTAATGGTCAAGGAGGCCTGAACAAAGGGTTGAATCTTTCGGATCCGATCCAGAGCCCTTTTCCCTCGCGGGGTGGTCATTTTCAGGTGGATCATAATATAAGTATATATACTTTCCAATATATGTCAACAAAAAAATCCCCCCATCGCGAAAAAATCTTTTTTTCTGGTGGATGAAACGGAAAAAAAGACAAGGACTACGCGGATTAAGAGCGCGAAAAAAAATCAATCTTCATTGCTG
>JACAEW010000001.1 GCA_013388675.1 Syntrophaceae bacterium
AAGATCGACCGGGAGAAACTGAAGAAGGCCTGCGCGGATTTCGAGGCCCTGTTTCTGTCCCGGATGCTGAAAACCATGAAGCCATCCGTCCCCTCCGGCGGGCTCTGGGGGAATAGCCCCGGCAAAGAGATTTACGACAGTCTCCTGCACCAGGAGCTGGGAAAGAAACTGGCTCAGCGGGAAGGGCTCGGCCTGGGAAAAAAGATTTACCAACAGGTCCTCAAAAGGGAGGAAAAAAGCGAGCCCCTTTCCGCCGAAGGCCAGCTCAGGAAGGCGGGAGGAAACGAGGAACCCGATGAAAGAGCTGGAGGATCATCTGCAGTTGGTCTGTCAGATGATCGAAGATGAGAATTGCCACTTTCACTCATTCCTTCTGAAGATCAAGAAGCGAACCGAAGGGTTGAGCCTTCTGCCCCCGGGGTTGCTGGAAAGGGGCGAGAAAAAGGAATGGGAAAGGGAAAAGAGATCATGACCCCACTGCGGGAGGGGCTCCTGGAAGAGCTCTACCGGCGCCTGGAGGAGGAGATTCTTCACTACCATCTTTTGGGCGAAGAGCTGAAGAAGGAATCGGAAATCTTGCGCCGGGGCTCGGCGGAGGGCCTCACCGAATCCCTCCGTTCCGTCGAAATGCACGTCGAGGAGATCCACAGAGCCCACGAATCGATTTCCAAAGCCATTGATGAGATGGTCAGCGCCCTGGGGCCGGAAGAAAAAGAAAGAAATCTTGGAACCCTCCTGACTCTCCTTCCGGCCAAGGAAAGGCAGCGGATCCGAAGCTATGAGAGGACCCTGGCCGGCCTGAAGAAATGGACCTTCCAGGTCAATGCCCGGAACCGAACCTACATTCAGGATTCCCTGGCTTGCTGGAAGGACCTGGTCTCCTTGCTGACCCTTCCGCTCTCCGGGCCGCCCATGTATGTCCAGAATGGAACCCAACCGTCCTCGTCCCCCCAACCTTTTTCTTTGAACCGGAGAGTGTAGAGAAATGCAAGTCATCAGCACCATTCTGAACATCGCCCAAGGGGCCCTTCAGGCCAACCAGATGGCCATGCAGACCATCAGCCACAATATTGCCAATGTCAACACGCCCGGTTACACCCGCCAGAAGGCGGTTCTTGAGCCCCAGTCTTCCTATACGCTGGAAAGCTTGAAGTTCGGGTTGGGGGTGAAAGTCGATTCCATCGTCCAGTTCTTCGACGCCTTCACGACCCGAACGATTCACCAAAATACCTCTTCGCTGAAGGAGTATGAAGCCAAGGCCTCGGTCCTCTCCTATGTGGAATCCCTCTGGAGTGAATCGGGGGGGTCCTCTTTGGCCCAGGCCCTGAATGAGTTCTGGAATGCCTGGCAGGGGGTGGCCAATAATCCGGCGGGAATGACCGAGCGGGCGGCCTTGCTCGAGAAGTCTAAGATTCTGACCCAACAATTCAATTCCCTCAGCAACGAGCTGGACGGGATTAAAAGAAATATGAACACCAACCTCCAGCTGGGGATGGAGGAATTCAACCGAATCACCCGGGGGATCGCCGACCTGAACGAGCGAATTCTGGCCGCCGAATCCAGCCAGGCCGCAGCCAATGATTTGCGGGACCAGAGAAACCGCCTTCTCGGGGAGTTATCCGGCTGGATTGATCTCACCTACCTGGAGGACAGGAACGGGATGATCCATGTCCAGACCTCGGCGGGCATCCTCCTGGTCGATGGGAACCGAAGTTGGGACCTCAACATCCAAGGAAATTCCATCCAGCGGGATGGGGTCCCGAGCGATGTGAGCGACCGACTGACCGGAGGGAAGCTGGGAGCCTGGCTGGACATTCGGGACGAAATCATTCCCCAGTATGCCGCCAACCTGGACGAACTGGCCGGAAGCCTCATTCAGCAGGTCAATTCCCTTCATACCGCAGGATTCACCCTTTCCGGGGCCACCGGAATTTCCTTTTTCCGGGATTTCCCGACCGCTCCGGCCCTTCCCAACGCAACCGACTTCAAGGGAGCGGCGGCCTATCTTTCCCTGAGTTCCGATGTTCTAGGGCATCCCGAGAACATCGCCGCAGGAGGGGTTTCCGGGGCGCCGGGAGATAATGAGAATTCCCTGAACATCGCCGCCCTTCAAACCGATAGAACCGTGACGATTCGAAAATGGACCATCGAGGACCGGGGAAGGACCCTGACCAGCACCCTGGAGACCGGGACCTTGGACGATTATTACCGCAGCCTGATCGGGGAGATGGGCATCTTATCGGAAGCGATGAACGAAAAACAGGATTTTGTCCAGAGCCTCCTGACCCGGCTGGAAGAAGTGCGGGATTCCGTTTCGGGAGTGAACTTGGACGAAGAGCTGGCTGAAATGATGAAGTTCCAGCATGCCTATGAGGCCGCCTCAAAAATCATTGCCGTCGTGGATGAGATGCTTCGATCTTTGATGGAGCTGCGATAGGAGAAAAACGATGCGCGTCGCAACCCAGTCTGTATATCGTGGAATCCAGCAGAACATCTGGCGCCTTTCCCGTGAACTGAAGAGAACGGAGGATCAAGTATCTTCGGGAAAGAACTTCAACCGCCCTTCGGATAACCCGGCGGCCGTGGTCCATTCCCTGGGTCTGCGCGCGACGCTGGCGCGGATCGACCAGTATCAAAAAAACCTGCAAACGGGAAGCCAATGGATGGACCTGAATGAAACGGTTCTCAACCAGGTCTCTACGGTGGCCGCCCGGGCCCAGGATATCGCCCTTAAGGTCGACGGCGGAAACCAGACCGCCGAAGTTCGCGCCCTGGCCGTGGCGGAAATTGACCAGCTTCTGGATGAGGCGATTGCCCTGGGAAACACCCAGCTAAGCGGAAAGTACATCTTCGGAGGATACCGGAATGCTACGACTCCCTTTGTCCGCGTCGTCGACGGGGGGGTTGAGCGTGTGGTTTACCAAGGCGATGGGAATGACTTTCAGGTTTTGGTCGGGCCCGGGGAAACGATTTCCGCGGGGAAAAACGGGCAGACGGTATTTATGGACTCCCATCTGTTTTCCGGGTTGATCGATTTGAAACAGGCGATTCTGAATAACGATCCGGCGGCTATTCAGCAGCAGTCGACCCTCCTTCAGGGGGCGACGGATTATTTCAACGCCCAGGTCTCGGATGTGGGGATTCGGCAGAGTCGTCTGAAAATCAAAGCGGACATTCTCAGCCGGTTCAATCTTCACTTGCAGAACCAAGTGGATGACTTGGAAAACGTGGATTACAGCCGGGCCATTTTGGAGCTGAAAGAACAACAGAC
>JACAEW010000291.1 GCA_013388675.1 Syntrophaceae bacterium
CTGGAGCTTTTCTTCCGCCGGACGATTCTGGGAAAGATCGTCGTGGCTGCCCTGGATGACAAGGACGGAGTGCGGTGCCTGGGCGTCCGGGTGGACAAGTATTTTTCCCTCATGTTCATCCTGGGCAGCGCTCTTGCGGCGCTGGGGGGAGTCCTTTACGCCCCCATCAGCGCCGTCCACCCCTACATGGGCCTTTCCGTCCTCCTGCTGGCCTTTGCCGTGGTGATCGTGGGGGGCATGGGAAACCTGCGGGGGACCTTTATCTCCGCCTTCGCCCTGGGAATGGTCATGGCCATCACGGCCCGCTACTGGTCCCAGGGGGCGGAGACCATGGTCTTCATCGTGATGGCCGGGGTACTGTGCTTCCGGCCCATCGACATCTAAAAATTGAAGTCCCAACCGCCCATTTCAAATCCCCTTTCCCCGGTCGGATCAACACCCCGGGAGGATGATTTTTCCTCTTGACACCCGAATCCCCCATTGACAAAATCTCGTAAAGGGTTGAACCAGGCAGGCTTTTCAAACTTCAGCGCAAAGGAGGGAACATGAAAAAAGGCGTGGGGAGAGTATTTCTGGGTGGATGGGCATCGGCCCTGGCCGTCTTCCTTCTGGCGGGGTCGGCCCTCTCTGCGGATACGATTAAAATCGGGGTGATCTATTCCTTAACCGGGGCAGGCTCTTCCCTGGGGCCGATCCAGGCCCAGGGGGCCAAGCTGGCCATCAAGGAGGCCAACGATGCCGGGGGGTTGGCGGTAGGCGGTAAAAAGTACAAGATTGAAGTGGTGGAGCGGGACGACGAGACCAAGCCCGATGTGGCCATCCGCCGGGTGACGGAAATGGTCCGCGACAAGGACCTCAAGGCGGTCGTTGGGGGGACTTTTGCCCATGTGTCCCAGGCGATGAACGGCCTGGCCAAAAAGCAGAACTTCTACCTCATGACCACCAATGGGGTGCCCGATAGCTACTTCAGCAAGGAAGAGAAGGGGGCCTACGTCCTTTGCAGCCTGGGCGACAACGGAATGGTCGGCCGGGGCGCGGCGGCCTACGTGGCCGACGTGATGAAGGTCAAGAACGTGGTCTTCTTCATGCCCGATTACGCCTACGGCCGCTTCGCCTTCGGCGGGGCCGAAGCGGTGATGAAGCAGCGGCCCAACATTCCCTACAATGTGGTCTGGTCGCCGGTGGGCACGGCCGATATGACGCCCTACCTAATCAAGTGCATGGACTACAAGCCGGAGATCATCTGCATGGGCCACTGGGGGAACGATGCCATCAACGTGCTGAAGCAGGCCTACGAGATGGGGTTGGGGAAGAAAACCAAGCTCTTCTTCAACTGGATCATCGACGTCATGGCGGCGGGGATCCCCCCCGAAGCCCTGGACGGGGTCTGGTGCCAAATGTGGTGGTACCATGACATGAGCGGCTTCAAAGACCAGGAGATCGTGAAAGCCTCCCAAGCGTTTACCGCGCGATACCGGGCGGCCTACGGCATTCCCCCCGATCCTTACGCCATGAGCGCCTATTACGGCGCGGCCGAGACGCTGCGGGCGATGCGGTTGGCGAACAGCTTCGATCCCCAAAAGATGTACGCCGCCCTCATGGCCAACCCCGATTTCAACTCCGTCAAAGGCCCGGCGAAATGGAGGGTCGACGGACGGCCCCGGTACAAGTACAACGCCTGGATCGTGGAAGGCAAAGGTCCCAAGGACCGAAAAGACCCCAAGTACGACTACGCCAAAATCATAGATGTATATGACGGGGACGCCTTCCTTCCCCCGGTAAAAGAGCTGGGCTGGTAGTCCGATTGCGGAATTCCGAATTGCGGGATGCGGAATATAACCGCCGACCGAGGACTGGCAACCGCTAGCTTAGAGGGACGTTTGGTTGTCTGCGGGCGGCTTACAGGCGGAAAGTAGGGGCGCGCGGCGCGCGCCCCTGAGGATTATTCTATGGCAGAGGCCCTTCGGGCGGAGGGGTTAAGCAAGAATTTCGGGGGTCTCCTGGCCGTCAACCGGGTGAATTTTCAGGTCCTGGAAGGCCAGACGGCCGGCATCATCGGCCCCAACGGGTCCGGAAAGACCACCCTCTTCAATCTTCTCTCCGGCCACCTGCCCCCCAGCAAGGGGCGGATTCACTTCCTGGGCCGGGAGGTAACCGACACTCTGCCCCACTTGAGGGTCAGGATGGGGATGGCCCGCACTTTCCAGTTGGTTTCGGTCTTTCATTCCTTGACCGTGTGGGAGAACCTGGTCCTCTCCAGCATCCGCTTTCGCCGGGCAGAGCATACCCTGAGGAATTTCTTTCTCAAGCCTGCTCAGAAGACCGAGATCCTGGAGGAGTGCCGCCGGTCCCTGGCGGAGGTCGGCCTGGAGAACAAGGCCGGCCAGAGGACCGCGGAACTGAGCTACGGGGAGAAACGGATGCTGGAGTTGGCCATGGCCCTGGCGCTTAAGCCGAACCTGCTTCTGCTGGACGAACCCCTTTCCGGGCTGAGCGATCATGAAATCGGCGGAGTGGTGGACCTGCTGCATCGGGTCAAAAAAGACTTTACCGTGGTGATCATCGAGCACAAAATCTCCAAGATCGTGGACCTGGTGGAGCGCCTTTCGGTGATGAACGACGGGCAGATCATCTGTGAAGGGGAGCCGGGCCGCGTGCTCACCGATGCCAAGGTCCGGGAGTGTTACTGGGGGGGAGAAACGTAGCGTTGCTGGAAGTATCCGAAATCGACGTATCCTACGGCCATGCCAAAGTGCTCCATCGGGTCTCCCTGAACCTCCGGCAGGGGGAGATGGTTTTTGTGGTGGGCCGCAACGGAGCGGGGAAAACCACCCTCCTCCAGACCATCAGCGGACTCCTGGCTCCCAACACCGGCCGGATCTTATTCCACGGGGAAGAAATTCACGGGCTTCCTG
This sequence comes from Syntrophaceae bacterium, assembly GCA_013388675.1. Taxonomy (GTDB): domain Bacteria; phylum Desulfobacterota; class SM23-61; order SM23-61; family SM23-61; genus SM23-61. The sequence goes on from JACAEW010000291.1 coordinate 2,916, forward strand.
CGGAGAAGCTGGCCCGCAAAGGAATTCGCTTTGTAGCCCAGGACAAAAAGGTCTTCAGCGAATTGACGGTTCGGAGCAACCTGGAACTGGCGTCCTATGCAACGGGGGAAAGTCTGGACGAGGCCGTCGGACGGCTGACCCGGATCTACCCCAAGTTCCAGGAGTTCCTCGAACGTAAAGCCGGGGGCCTCTCGGGCGGCCAAAGGGAAATCCTCCTCATCGGCCGGGCCCTGGTGGGCAAACCCAAACTTCTGCTCATCGATGAGCCCACCGAAGGCCTGGCGGCGATCGTGATCGAGGACATCTTCCGCATTCTGAATGAAATGAAAATAGAGAAAGTATCCGCCTTCATCGTGGAGCAGAACCTTTCCATCGTCTCCCGCCTGGCGGACCGGATTTATATCCTGAAGGAAGGGAAGATCATCAAAGAGATGACCGATCGGGCCGAGATCGGCAGGACCGCCGACCTGGAGGGCTATCTGTAATGGCGGAACAAAAAATTCCTACGGGCCCCTTTCCGGTGTTGCCGCTGGGGAAGGGGATCGTGGCGCGCGATATGGTCCTCATCGGGGCCAGTTTCGTTCTTCTGGCTCTTATCATTCCCCTGCACTGGGTCATCGACTTCACCATCTTTTGCATCCTGGTTCTGTCCTTCGATCTGCTTTACGGCTTCATGGGCCGCCTCTCCTTCGGCCACGTTCTCTATTACGGAACGGGGGCCTATATAGCCAGCCTGATGCTTCTCCATGTGAGCCGCAACCCATTCCTGGCCATCGCCGCAGGGGTGGGGGTGGGCGCCGTCCTGGCCGTCGTGCTGGGCTTTGTCGTCCTGCAGACCGATGGCGCCCCCTTTGCCCTGATCAACCTGGCCTTCAATCAGATCGGTTTTTGGCTCGCGGCCTCCGGCCTGCAGAAGTTTACCAAAGGGGAGGACGGACTCAATACCCCGGTCGGGAAATGGGGATTCCTCGATTTCGCCAACCAGCCCCTCGCCTTCGGTTTCTTGTTGATCTGCCTGCTTGCGGTGTTCTTGCTGCTACGGGTTTTGACCCTATCCCCCTACGGCATCACCATCCGTTCCATCAAGGAAAACGACGACCGGGTGAAATTTCTGGGATATAATATTTTTGCCTATAAATGGCTGACCTTCGTTCTCAGCAGCACCCTGGCGGCCTTTCCCGGAACCCTGTTCGCCCTTTTCTACGGGTTCGTCGCCCCCACGATCATCTCCCCTTTCGGCAACGTGGAAGTGATCTTTGCCGTTTTAATCGGGGGGGCGGGGAATCTCTACGGGGCCATTGCCGGCGGGGTGGTCTATAAGCTCATGAGCAACTACCTGGCCACGAATATCACCCGTTGGGAGATGGTGCTGGGGGTCCTGCTGCTCATCTGGGTCTTTAAATTCCGGCGCGGGCTGACCGGCTACGCCTCGGAACTCGTCCTCCGGCTGAGGCAGAGGCCGGCGGCGGAGGTTTAGACTCTTGTCCGAAACCCTCTTCTACGGTCTGACCATCGGGGCGATTCTTTATTTTTTCTCCATCGGTCTCTCCATCACCTTCGGCACCATGCAGATCGTCAATTTCGCCCACGGCATGGTCTATACGGTGGGAGTGTATTTTTTCATCACCTTCTTGCCGGTGGTCGGAAAGGTCTTCCCTTTGGCCATGGCGTTGGCCATCGCGGCCGTGCTTCCCATCGCCTTCCTGGTTGAGCGGTTCATCATTCGCCGTCTCTACGGGGAAAGCCTCGATTATGCCATCATCGCCACGTATGCAGTGTTATTGATCGGCGCCGACCTGATCAAATGGGTGTGGGGGGCCATGCCCCAGCCGGTAAGCGATCCGCTGAAAATCACCTTGCGCCTGGGGGATTTCTCGATTCCCCTCTATCGCCTCGTCGTTTTCCTGAGCGCCGTGGCCCTGTTCCTGGGGTTGAGGGCCTTTTTTAAACGCAGCGTCATCGGGAGGATTGTGGTGGCCGCCCTGGAAGACCGGGCCGGGGTCCGCTGCCTGGGGCTGGACGTGAACCGGTATTTTTCCATCGTCTTCCTGATCGGCTCCGGGCTGGCCGTGCTGGGAGGGGTGCTCTACGCCCCCATCGCCACCGCAGAGCCTTACATGGGCTTCCACATCCTGCTCGTGGCCTTTGCGGTGGTCATTGTGGGAGGGATGGGAAATCTGACCGGGACCTTCCTGTCGGCCTTCGTCCTGGGCCTGGTCATCGCCATCACTGCCCGTTTCTGGTCCCAGGCCGCCGATACCATGGTTTTCGCGGTGATGGCTTTGGTGCTGCTGAAGAACTCCCTCCTGGCCCTCTGGCGGCGGCTGGTGGGCGCTTTCGTGGCCCGGGGCGATGGAGAAGAGAGAAGACCCCGGTCGCCCCGCGGGGAAGGGGCCGGGAAGATCATCCGTTTCAACTCTTGGTGAAGGGATGGGGGAACGATTTTTTTCTAAAACCCGGCGGGCATCGGGCGATTTCCGCCGAGCCGTCGGAACCTTGAAAAGGAGGAGTCAACATGAAAGGAGTATGGGGAAGAATTTTAAAGGTGGATTTGAGCCAGGGCACCTGCACGGCGGAGACGCTTCCAGACAAGGTCTATGAATACTTCCTGGGCGGGGCGGGGCTGGCGGCCTACTACATGTGGAAGGAGTGCCCGGCGGGCACGACCGCTTTTAACCCCGCCAACCGGATCACCTTCGCCGGCGGGCCCATGACCGGACTCAAACAAAGCGGGGCCGCAAAGTGGTCGGCCGGGGCCATCTCGCCTTCCATCAACCTGAACGCGGACACGGCGGCCACGGCTAGCTTCGGCATCGAGATGAAAGAAACCGGCTACGATGCCATCGTCGTCCATGGGCGGGCGGCGAAACCGGTCTATCTCGTCCTCGATGACGGAAAGGCCAAGATCAAGGATGCCAAAAAGTTCTGGGGGAAGGATGCCTACGTGACCGAGGACGGAATCAAGGAAGCGGAAGGGGCCGATTTTGAAGTGGTGACTATCGGCCAAGCGGGAGAACGACTCGTCCGCTACGCGAATATCCAGACGAGGAAGAAATCCTTCCTGGGCCGCAGCGGCCTGGGGGCGGTCATGGGTTCCAAGTTGCTTAAAGGAATCGCCGTCCGCGGGACTCAGACCTGCGGCCTTCATGACCCGAAGGAGGCCGACCGGCTCAACAAGGAGATTAACAAAAGATTGGCCGAACTGGACGCCCTGAAGCCGGAGTGGCTGCAGATCAAACGGGTGGGCACGGCCATGGCCACGGAACTGTTTGCCCCCCAGGGAAACCTTCCCATCAAGAATTACCAGTTGGCCGACTTTCCCAGCGGGGTGAAGAACTTCCACGCCTCCAACTATGCCAAAGAGCTGAATGCCAAGCCCTGGCCTTGCAAGTACTGCGTGATCCAGTGCCATAACCTCTGCGAGGTAAAGGGCGGCCCCTACGCCTACAGGGGAAAGGGCCCGGAGTACGAGTCCTTCGCCATGGTGGGGTTCAATACCATGGTCGATGACATCAAGGCCGTGGCCTATGCCTGCGAGCTGGCCAATCTTTATTCCCTGGATACGATCTCCCTGGGAGTGGTTATCGCCTGGGCCATGGAATGTTATGAAAAGGGAGTCATCACCCAGAAGGATGCCTACGGCCTGGACCTGAAGTGGGGCAATGCCGAGGCCGTAGTGGAGCTGACCAAGAAGATCGGGGAGCGGGCCGAAGGCCTGGGCTACCTCCTGGGGGAAGGCTGCAAGATCGCCTCGGAGGTCCTAGGCAAGGGCTCGGAAACGTGGGCCGTCCAGATGAAGGGCCAGGAGATCGCCGCCCACAACTGGCGGGCCCAGTATATTTCGGCCTTGAACTACTGCACGGGCGTGGCCTCCGGCCCCAACCACGAACGGGGCAACTCCCAGCACATCTGGGTCGGCCACATCCGGCTGCCCGAGTGGGGGATCGGCGAGGTGGAAAACGAAGAAAGATGGTCCTGGGATAAGGCCGCCGACCGCAACGCGAAGTTCCACGACTATTGCAACATCATCAACTCCGCCTGCCACTGCAAGTTCCATGAGTTCCGGGGTTATACCCTGACCGACATGGTGAAAACCATCAACGCGGCTACGGGATGGAACTGGAACATTGAGGACCTGCGCAAATGCGGCGAGCGGATCACCACCCTGCAAAAAATCCTGAACATCCGGTACGGCTGGAAAACCGAGCACGACTTCCAATATCCGAAGCGTTTCATGGAGCCGGTCGATTCCGGTCCGGCAGCGGGCAAGATTCCGGTGGGCCTGGATGATGCCATCCGGGATTACTACCGGGTCCGGGAGTGGGACGAAAAAGGCAAACCGACGAAAAAGTTGATTCAGCGTCTGGGTATGGAAGAATACGTCGAATAGAGTTTGGGGGAGGGCGGGTTGCCGGTCCCCCCTTTCCTTCCCTATTGAGGGCAATCGATGAAGGTGAAGATCAATTATGAAGATCGGGATTTTCCCCCCGGGTCGAAGTTTGCCGAAGTGGTTAAGGTGGTCCGGGAGTCGAAGAAAAAAGAGCCCATGATCCGGGCCCTGGTGGAGAAAACCGGGGCGGACCACATCGTTTTCGTGCTGAACGGCCGGATCGTAAAGGCCCCGGAATACGACTCGCTCGAGCTCAAAGAAGGCGACGATATCCGCTGGATCCATCCCTTTTTCGGCGGCTGAGCGATGGGTGAAACCCGGGCGAAGCGGGCGAAGGGATGATTTTCGAGCGGCTTCCCAGGCCCGTTCCCATCCTATAAACATTCAGATTCCAGGCAGGAGGCTATTATGGAGGAGTACCGAATCGAGGCGGCGAAAACGGCCATCGTTCTGATCGAGCCCCAGCACGATTTCTTGAAACCCGGCGGGTCCATGTACCAGTACATTGCCGAGCAGCTAAAGGATAGAAAGGTCATTCCCAACCTGGTTCATCTTCTCTCCAAAGCCCGGGGAAAGGTGAAGAAGATCATCTATGTCCCCTTCGAAGCTTTTGAGCCGGGATTCCCGGAACTGGACCCCAAGGGGCCGGGGATGATGGGGCTGAGGGGATTGGAGATGGATTTCCCCACGGGGTGGAGGCTCAAGGGAAAACCCGTGAGGGGGGCCTGGGTGAAAGGAACCCCCGGGCCGGAGATTATCAAGGAGCTGACTCCGAAAAAAGGCGACTTGGTCCTCCGGGGAAAGAGGACCCTCGATGCCTTCTGGTCCACGTCCCTTGACTATACCCTGCGAACCAACATGATTGAGTGGGTGGCTATAGTGGGGTTCCACACCAACTGGTGCGTCGAATCGACCGCCCGTTCGGCTTACGATAAGGGCTATCGGGTCGTCGTGATCGGAGATTGCACCGGGACCGACACCCAGGCCGAGCAGGATTACGCGGAGAAGGTCATTTTCCGCAGGATCGGCCTGGTCATGGATCATCAGGAATTTTTGAAGAAACTTGTGTAGAGTCTCGGCTTCCCCCGGCCTTCCCCTCCATCGCGGGAGGGGAAGGCAAAAGGTTGATTTCGGCCCTCTTTTTATTCTATGGCGATTTTTACCCGGAATTTATCGATCGCCCTTTCGACCCCTTCCCAACTTCGGTAGTAATTCATCTTGACCTCCGTAATCCCGGGCCTTTTGGCCTGAAAAGTCCAGATGGCCAAAACCTGCCCTCCCACCCGGCCTTTCTCCTGAGTCACGGTTTTTTCCCCGAGGAGCTCCAGATACCGGGCATCCGTCGATCGCATGTACCACCAGTATCCCGTTCCGCCCATAGCTTCCAGCTCAATCTGAATGGATTGGCCGGCCTTTACTTTTACCTCCGTTCCGTTGTCCTGCTTGCGCAAGATCAACTGCGGTTCTTTTCCCATGGCCCGAACCTCGCGCCTTTCCCCAAAAAGATCGGTTCGCTAACGGCCGCCATCGACTCCCCGGCGGCGGATAGGCGGTTTCCTCCGGTATTCAAGGGGGGAAACGATCCTTATTCCCGAGGGAAGTCCCTCGAGGCAATCGGTCACTCCGCCTCGGCAAAATAAGCGTCCCGCACCCCTTCAAGAAGCTGGAAAGACTGAACGCGGATGGCAAACAGGATCGCCTCCGGGTCATCCACCAATTCTTTCAGCTGGGGGTGCCGGGCCAGGAATTGGTCCCGGAGCGCTTTTTTCCTGGACGGATCGACCTTTTGGAAGGTCCCGCTGATGGTCAACGCCTTCTTTTGCCCGAGGGCCCGACTCCGGTCTTCTTCCCGGGTATCGATGAGCAGGCTGACGCACGGGTTTTCTTGAAGATTCTTGAATTTCCGAGTCAGCGGGTGGGTCACCATGAAAATTTCCCGGCATTCGGGGTCGGCGATGTAGGACATGAGCGAGCAGTGGGGTTTCCCGCTGGATACGGTGGCCAGGACGCAGGTATCTTTTTCCCGGACCAGAGCCTTCATCTTTTCGATCACCCTTCGGACCCTCCTTTGCCTGCGCTTTGATCCCAGGAGAAGTTTCATTCCTTTATACTATTGCCCAGGGAATTAAGCAAGACACGCCTCAATTCTTCCGGTCATGGGTTTTTCTTGGAAATGGCATAGTGCTTGCAGCCCTACCTATATTAAGAGAAATAGCCAAACTGCCCATGATGATTAAGAAAACCTAATAAAGTCCTTTAATTTTGGTGGTTTCTGGTTATTGGTTTGGATGGTTTGGGGGACGAATTTTGGCATCCAAGTTAGTGTGATAGGCCAAAAATGTACATTCCCAAACCCCCCAACGGGCAAAAAGGGCCCCCGGAGCATCCGTCCGAAATAGAGGGGCCCCCCATTGCCGACCCCAAGGGTCATGGTTATGCACCGGATCTTTTTTTTACTTAAAAAAACGCTCACTCCGGTCACCATCATGGTGATTCCCCATGAGAACCTGAAATCCCTCAACTTCAAGGTCCCTGTTTTGGGGATCCTTCTCTCCTTTCTGTTGCTGGTGGTGGGCGCGGCGCAGACCTACCGGCTCGCGGTGGATGGGCTGCAATATTCATCCTTGGTGGAAAAAGTGAACTACTACACCCAACAGTTCGCCCAATGGAACTCCACCGTGAACGCCCTGAAAGAGACGGAATCGGATTTCCGCAGGATCTTTTCCCTCAACTCCAAGGACCAGGTGCTGGAGAGGATCGATACGTCCTACTCCGGGGACATCGATATCCAGAACCTCATGGCGGAGGTGCAAAAAAGCGTCGAGAAGATCGATGAAATCAAAGATTACCTGCGCATCCAGAAGGACCTCTACCTGGCCACCCCCAAAGGCCATCCGGTAGAGGGAAAGATCAGTTCCCCCTTCGGGAACCGCGAGAGCCCCTTTACCGGAATCCGGACCTTCCATTCCGGGGTGGACATTTCCGCCAGCCCGGGAACTCCCATCCGGGCCACGGCAGACGGGGTGGTGAGTCATTCGGGCTGGACTCAGTACAGCGGCTATTTGGTGGCGATCGAACACGGATGCGGCTTTTCCACCATCTACGCCCACAACAAGAAAAATTCGGTCAAGGTGGGGCAAAGGGTGAAACGGGGTGAAATCATCGGGTACGTGGGGTCCAGCGGAAAATCGACCGGCCCCCACGTTCATTATGAAGTCTGGGAAAAGGGGAAGAGTGTGAACCCCCAAAAATACCTTCAGGGGAGGTCGTGATGTTTGCCAAAGACCCGGAAAAGATGGAATCCTTCCTGGGGTCGGATTGCGATTTCAAAGGGGACCTGAAGGTGAAGGGAACCTTGAGAGTGGACGGCCGCGCCGAGGGAAGTCTGGATGCCGACTGCGTGATCCTGAGCGAAAGCGCCGGGGTGAAGGGGGATATTCAAGGCAGGAGAATCATCATCGGCGGGAGGGTCGAAGGAACCCTGAAAGCTCAGGAGCGGGTGGAAATCAAATCCAAAGGGAGGGTCTTGGGGGATATTTTCAGCCCGAAACTGGTGGTCCTGGAAGGGGCGGAGGTCATGGGAAAAATCGAAACCAAGAAGGAGGAGGGGAAAATTATCGGGGTTGAATTCCGAAGTCCGGCATCCTGAGGGGGGTAGTTCTTACCCCTTCCCGCGCTATCCCTTCAAGCCCTTTCCATCGCTGCGGCTCCTTTCTTCTTCTCCCGCAATCCGAAATCGGCGACTGCTGTTTCTGCAAAAGCCAAGTCCTTGCCATCGGAAGAAACCTCTCCCCGGTTTTCAGGGGGCCCTGCCTTTAAAATGAGTTGACACTCTCTCCGGGGATTTGTTATCTTAAAAACGCGAAACCCTCAAGAAAGAAATACTGCATTTTTTGGGGTGATGGATTGACCAGAGCCATCCTGGCGGTTCTTTTTGTGATCCTGGCGGCTACTTTTTCGGCCATGAATCGGGAGGAAATCTCCCTGCGCTATTTCTTCGGCTGGAGCACGGGGTCCTTCCCCCTCTTCCTTCTCATTCTGATTTCCCTGGTAGCCGGAATGCTTTTGGGGTTCTCGGTAGATTGGGGGGAGAGGCACAAGCTGAGGAGCCAGGCGCGGAGATTGGGAGTCCAAGTGAAACAGCTTCGCAAAGAAATTCAGACCCGGTCCGCGGAGAAGACATCCCCCGAGCCTCCTTCCCCCCCCTCACAAGCCCCCAAAACAGACCCAGGATAAGGTGATTCAGCGGCTGGAGCCCAAGAAACCTTGTCGAGCGAAACGCTTTTTCTCATTCACTACTCCGAGCCGTTTATTTACGCCGGGCTCTTCCTGATCCTTTTTCTCTGCGGATTGGGGCTTCCCATTCCGGAAGAGTTAACCCTGCTGACGGGTGGGTTCTTCTTGCACCTGGGGATCATCCGCTTTTATCCCACCCTGGCCGTGGGTTTTCTGGGAATCCTGGGGGGAGACCTGGCGATGTACGCCATCGGGAAGAAATGGGGCCAGGACCTTCTCCATCATCCCCATTTGCGGAAAGTCATCACCGAAAGCCGCCTGGAGAAGGGCCGCCAGTTTTTCAGGGATCACGGGGAAAAGACGGTTTTTATCGCCCGGTTCATCTCCGGGTTCCGGGTCGCCGCTTTTTTTGCCGCCGGGACCATGGGGATCAAGCTGGGGAGATTCTTGCTCCTGGATTTCCTGGGCGCGCTCATTTTGATTCCCCTGATGCTTCTCCTGGGATATTATTTCGGGGCGAGCATCGGGTGGTTGGCCGAGATCATTACCCAGATCGACCATCTCCTCAGGGTCCTGGCGATCCTGACCTGTATCGCGGCCGCGATCTTTTTTTATTGGCTGAGAAAAAAGGCCCCGGAGGGGCGGAAAATCCCCCCCAAAAAATAGCCCAGGCCCCCTCCCCTTTTTTGCAGACCTTTCCCTCCCCCTTTGGCCGGAACGGGTATGGGGGGAAAATCCCGGAATCACCCCCTATCTTCTTCGATCATCGGAGTTGACTAGGCTTCCGCCAAATGTTAATTTACTTTAGGATGTAGGGAAATCCAAGGATTGTCTTATGCTGGAACTGAAATATACGCGCGAACATCTCGATGAGGTAAAAGAAAAAATCGGACGACGGGGCCAGGCCGTGGACTGGGGCCTTTTTGCCCGGCTGGATTCGGAGCGGCGGGAAATCCTGCAGGAGTCGGAGGCCCTTCGGGCCCAGCGGAACCAGGTCTCCGAGGTGATCGCGAAGAAGAAAAAGAATAACCTGGATGCCCGGGAAGAGATCGCCCGGATGAAGGACGTCTCGAACCGGATCAAAGAGCTGGAATCCGGGCTGGCCGAGAAAGAAGAAGCCCTGCAGGGGCTTATGTTGACGATTCCCAACATTCCCCACGAGAGTGTCGTCGTCGGGCAGGGTGAGGGGGACAATCCCGAGGTCCGCAAATGGGGAACGATCCCGCCATTCGCTTTTGCCCCCAAACCGCATTGGGAGATTGGCGAGGCGCTCGATATTTTGGACTTCGACCGGGGAGCAAAAATAACGGGAGCCCGGTTTACTCTTTACAAGGGATTGGGGGCCAGGCTGGAAAGGGCTTTGCTGAATTTTATGCTCGACCTTCACACTTCCGAACATGGCTACCGGGAGGTTCTTCCGCCCTTCCTGGTGAACCGCAAGAGCATGACCGGGACAGGGCAACTGCCGAAGTTCGAAGAGGACCTGTTTAAACTCAGCGATCCCGATTATTTCCTGATTCCCACCGCCGAAGTCCCGGTTACGAATATCCACCAGGATGAAATTTTGGCGGAAGAGGAGCTTCCTCTTTATTACACGGCTTATACTCCCTGCTTCCGCAAGGAAGCCGGCTCCTACGGCAAAGACACGCGGGGGTTGATCCGGCAGCATCAGTTCAATAAGGTGGAACTGGTCAAATTCACCACCCCGGAAAGCTCGTACGACGAGCTGGAAAAACTTACCGAAAATGCCGAAGAGGTTTTGCGACGTTTGGGAATTCCCTACCGGGTGGTCATGCTCTGCACAGGGGACCTGGGTTTTTCGGCCGCCAAGACCTACGACCTGGAGGCTTGGCTTCCGGGCCAGGGAGTTTACAAGGAAATCTCCTCCTGCAGCAACTTCGAGGATTTCCAGGCCCGGCGGGCCAATATCCGGTACCGTCCCAAAGGGAAAAAAGGAACGGAGTTTGTTCACACCCTGAATGGCTCGGGACTGGCCATCGGCCGGACCCTCGTGGCCATTCTGGAGAACTTCCAGCAGGAAGACGGGAGCGTCTTGATCCCTGAGGTCTTGCGGCCTTACATGGGCGGAGTTCCGGAAATAGAGAATCGCAAAGAGCCTAGAGGATAGCGGAAAAGTTCCATTCAACTCTTGCTCCCCCGTCGAAACGGGGAAGTTAAAGGTTAAAGGTATCGCTCCGAAGGAGCGATCCCGGAGGGATGGCCGAGTGGTCGATGGCGGCGGTCTTGAAAACCGTTTCCCCGAAAGGGGACGTGGGTTCGAATCCTACTCCCTCCGCCAGAAAAATTGCGGAGCAATTTTTGCGGTTAACCCATCACTCTTGACTTGTAACCCTAAGGGCGAGAGGTTGAAAATTGGGAATGATGGTTCCGAGGGAAGTATTCGTTTAAATAAAGTTAATCGTTGAATGTAAGTGGTTACAAGTGGGCCGCCGCAGGCGGCCTCGCGGAGAGGTGACCGAGCCGGCCTAAGGTGCTCGCCTGCTAAGCGAGTGTATGCCGAAAGGTGTACCGCGGGTTCGAATCCCGCCCTCTCCGCCAGAAAGTTCGCTGACGCAAATTTTACCCTTAACGGGTGACGTATAACTCGTAACTATCCAAACGGCGAAAGTCTCCCCGACTAGGTCAGCCGTTAATAGTTTCAGGTTCAAAGTATCGCGCCCCGGGCGCGATCCACGCCCGCCCACAGCGGGTTTTCTTTTCTTCGTGGAGTCGTTTTTGTCGGAGCGCAAGGGTTTTTCCTCCACCGACCTTTACCTGTTTCTGGCTACGGTCCTCTGGGGGTCCGATTACCTCTTTGCCAAGATCGCCCTGCGGGAAGTATCCCCTCTCAGCTTCGCGGCCATCCGGACCGTCATGGCCACGGCCGCCATGTTTCCCCTTTTTCTCCGGCAGGAGAAGGAATGGGGGGTGAAGCCCCGTGACCTCCTCTACCTCGTGGGCCTGGCTTTCTTGGGGACCTTTGCCAACCGGGTTTGCTGGTCGAAAGGGGTTGATTTAACGACGGCCTCCAACGCCTCCTTGCTGGCCACCACTTCCCCCATTTTCGTCCTGCTCATATCCTTTTTTCTCTTTCGAACCTCCGTTTCCTGGAGGGCGGCTTTGGGCATCCTCGTATCTTTTGCGGGGGTTTCGCTGGTCATCCAGGGGGACTGGCAGGAATGGGCCAAGGGGGGCGGTCATGTCTGGGGGGACCTGCTCATGCTGGTCGCTTCCCTGACCTGGGCCTTCTTTACCGTACTGGCCAAGTTCTTGATGAAAAAGCATTCCACCCTCAAGGTCACCGCTTATATCATGCTGATCGGGAGCATCCTTTTCCTTCCCTTCCTTTCCAACGAGAAGGCGGGGGGCTGGGGAGGGGTTTCTCCGCTGGGCTGGTTCAGTGTTTTTTACGTGGCGTTCACGGGGAATTTACTGGCCTATTTTTTTTGGATGCGGGGAATCCAGAATATCGGACCCATGCGCACCATTCTGTATTCCTACCTCACCCCGATCACGGCGATTCTCTTCGCCGTTCCTTTTCTGGGAGAAACCTTGAGTGCCGCCCAAATCTGGGGGGCGCTGATCGTTTTTGCCGGAATCTTTTTGGCCCGGTCCTGAATTCCTGCCCTTCCTCTCGCGTCCCTGGCCGTGGTTTTTCTGATCCGATAACTTCTTTTACGGGTTCCCGGATTCGAATCTTGGGTCGTAGGCTGTTTTCAAGAGTTTTGCCTTTTAACCTGAAACCCGGAACCCGAGACCCTAAACCTTCCTTTCGAGTCTTTTGAGTCGTTTGACAAAGATTCCCGCCCCTGTTATCTTAGGAAAAAGCCTTCGGCGCGCCCATAGCTCAGCTGGATAGAGCGCCGGACTACGAATCCGTAGGTCGGGTGTTCGAATCACCCTGGGCGCGCCATGTTTTACAATACCTTTCAAACATTAAGTCTAGATAGCCCCGCAATAGCCCCAAATTTTTTGGTAATTCGGAGCAAAATGAAGTAAGAATTTTTTTGCCGCCCGTCTCCCTGTCCCCCTCCGGCGTCTTTCCGCACCCATTGGCCGTTTTCGGAGCCGGTCTTTGATCTCTGCTCCTGCCCTGGGTGGGTAATTACTAATCAGGCCATAGTTGTATAGACACCAAAGACGAAATCCTCCCTTCCCTCCCTTTACCAAAGGGAGGAATTCCCCTCTTTGGAAAAGAGGGGTGAGGGGAGATTTTAGAAAAGCATGTCCAGTCAATTATGGACTCCTTAGTAAGCTTATCCAAATTTCTGTCCTTGGTGCCTTTGCGTGATGTCTTGCCTTGAGTCTGGAACCCAAAACCTGCAACTCTTCTTATTGCATTTTGTCCTAATCTGACAAACTCACCCTTTATAATTACGGCCAAGATGCCGGGAGGAGCATTTGTCCCCTGCAAAAAATTCAAGGACAGGGGGGAGAGAAAATGGTCAAAATCAACTTATTGCCTGAAAGGCCCGAAGCGGCAATTTGGCGGAAGTTGGAGGAAGCAGTGTGGATAATCTGGTTCAGCCTGCCCTTGGCCGTCTTCATTTGGGCGAAGCTGGCCATGAATTTCAAATAGCCTATATGAAAGACGGATGTCACGCCAAGGCGCTAAGTTCGCCAAGAGATGATTTGATTTAACCATTTAATATTTTTGGGTCTTCTCCCAATCGAGTGGGTGCTTGAGGAAGATTTTGAGCTTCCCGGGTCTGCCCCTGCCGGAAGAGAGTTGGCCGGGCCCAGGGCGGCATCCCACCCGGGGCCGGACATCCTGAGGCAGCGGTTCTTCCATCGGGGCGCGTCGGAAATGAATGGAGTTGTCGCAGTTTAAGCTGGGATTCAGTTTTAGGCGAAGGGTTCGGGGACCGGTGCCTTGCGGAAGCCGGGCCAGGGCTCCGGAACCCCGGATTTTTCCCGCCGAGGCTGTCCCGCCCCGGGCGGGATGCCCCCCTGAGCCTGTGCGATGGAGTCGTTTCCTCCCTTTTTACCCACTCGATTGGGAGAAGACCCATATTTTTAATGGTTTTGGGAGAGAAGGCTCTTGCCCATACGCTCTCGGCGGGTTGGCGCAAGGAAAAGTTTAGTTGGTTTTATACAAGGGGAATCTTTGCGTCCTTAGCGCATTTGCGTAAGCCGAAGCACCGCGGCTTTGCGTGAGAAAAATATGACCGAGAATGAAGTGGCAGAAATAATCGTTGACTGTGCTTACAAGGTCCAAACCACCCTTGGCCCGGGTCTTCTGGAATCGGTTTATTAGGCAGTGCTCGCCGATGAGCTTGGAAAACGAGGATTGAACGTTGAACGTCAAAGGCCGCTTCCAGTTGTCTATGAGAATGTCCGGCTGGAGGAGGGGGTCAGGGCCGATCTGGTTGTCTTCGATCTGGTCATCGTGGAACTGAAATCATTGGAGGAGGTAGCCCCGGTGCACAAAAAGGCAGTTGCTTAATTCCCTCCGATTGTCATATAAAAGGTTTAAATCGCTGACCAATTTTGGAGAGGCGAGGATAAAAAACGGTATTTCGAGGGTAGTGAACGGTCTCCCTAAATAGGATTACGCAAAGTCGCCAAGTGCGCCAGGGCAAAAAGAAACTCGCGATAAGATTTTTCTCTGTTTTTTTATTTTTAACCTCCCAAAGCCCTTTACGTCCTTAGCGGCTTTGCGTAAGGAAAGGTCTTTATGCGGGGTGATCAGTTAGACCGGCAGGGGCGGGGCATCCCGGCGATTGAAGCCAGCACAAATGGGCTCACCGTAGCCGAGATCGCCAACCGGGAAGAAACCGGGATCCGGATCCTCTACCGGGACCTGGAAGCCTACCACGCTCGCGCAAAGGCGCAAAGTGCACCAAAAAAAAGATTTATTTTAGCCTTTCTCGATATCTTCTTGCTCTCATCGCACCCCTTTGGGAAAGCAATAAAGGAATTTTTGACGAAACCACATTTGCGTTCTTGGCGCTTTGGCGTGAGGAGATTGTGCGATTTCAAACGCCACAGCTGCAGCTTTGCGAAGAACCGGCGATTCACAAACCGCAGGAGGAATAATGGCGGATCAAAAAGAGAAGGCGAAGATCCAGAAATATTTGATTTCTGTCAGTAGAATTGAACAGAAGATTTATCTGATCCGGGGCCAAAAGGTAATGTTGGATGCTGATCTTGCGGACCTTTACGGAGTGGAAACTAAAGTGCTCAAGCGAGCAGTGAATCGTAATCGGGAACGGTTCCCAGAAGATTTTATGTTTTCTCTGAATAATCAAGAAGTTATCCGTTTGAGGTGCCAAAATGGCACCTCAAAAACTGGACGCGGCGGGTCACGTTACCTGCCCTATGCCTTTACGGAACAAGGAGTAGCCATGTTATCTGGTGTCTTGACCAGCCCAAGAGCGATAAAGGTTAATATTGAAATCATGCGGGCGTTTGTGCGTCTGCGGAGAATTCTTGCGTCTCATGCCGAGCTGGCTCGTAAAATCGAAGAGTTGGAGAAAAAATACGATTCCCAGTTCAAAGTAGTCTTTGAAGCCATCCGACAACTGATGGCTCCGACGGAGAAGGAGCCCAAGAAAATCGGTTTTCAATTGAAAGAAAAGCGGGCGGCTTATGGGAGAAGATGATGAATATGTAGGACGGAGAGGGGACATAGCTTAATATCTTAATTATGATGGTACCCTCCAGAGATATTTGGGAAAACCTCAGTGCCGGACAGTATGCCGTATAGATTCCGGGGACACATCACTTAATTTCTTTTGACACTTCCCGGGAAATAACATAAATTCTGGGCATGGCGCGGATTGCTCGTATTGTCGTCCTTGGATACTTTCATCATGTGACTCAACGAGGGGTCCGTTCTTTGTACATTTTCCGGGGTGACGAAGACCCGAGCAATTCTGAGCAATTCTGGGAACACATCACTTAATTTTTTTTGATACTTCTCGGGGAAAAGCGTGAATCAGGTCATGGCGTGGATTCGCTGGGCGAAAGGATTATTCGGTGTTCGCGAAACCAGGCCGTCCAATGGTAGATCATGAGCATTTGGGGCGCCAGCTTTTTCTCATGATCTTTCCTGCCCTTCTTTCGTTTTTATTGTCTCGCTCGAGGGGAAAGACCTTCTCCTTTAGGCGAAGACTTAAGTTTAGAACGACTGCTCGGAATGCCTATGATATTTAAAATAATGGCTTAGGTGGGCCGTTTCGCCGACTCTATTCGGCCAGAAGTGATTAATCTATAATTCTGCCACCTTTAGGCGGTAGTAGTTTTTGAAGGCCCGCATATTAAAAAGGGAGGGGAAGAAGATGGAAAACCTAATTCTGAACGTCGTCGCCAGAAGCGCGGAGGAGCTGATCAAGCACACCAAAGGCCCCGGCACGAGGTACGTTTTTTCTGACCACAAGAACAATCCCGAAGGCAATATCTATGTCATTATGCGCACGGTTGAAAACGTCGAAAAACCGGACATGCATATCGAGGCGCACCAGCATGAATTTGAAAGTTTATTTATTTTCAAGGGGTACAACCCGGATATGTCCGGGTTGGTGGTGGAGGTACTGCTGGGCGATAAATGGCACCGGATTGAATCCCCTAAGACGGTAAGGATCCCGCCCGGGGTGAACCATAACTACCGGTTTATCAAGGGGTCGGGAGAATTCTGGAATATCGTTTTGACCCCGGGGGCGGAATACAATAAGACAATTAAATAGGTTAGCGGGCGGGCCCCTCAGTCCTTGGGGGAGAGGGTTGAAGGGAGGGACCCGAAGAGGGAGAGTGTGCCTCTATGGGATATACGATTGCGGAGAAAATCCTGAGTGAGAAGTCCGGCGTGGAAGCCAGGGCCGGGCGCCTGGTGGTGGCGGATATCGACGTCATCATGGCCCACGATTCCCTGGGGCCCATGGCGCTGGAGGCGATGGCCGAAATGGGGGAGGTCGTCATCCGCCGCCCGGAGAGAATTTGTTTCATGAACGATCACCTGGTCCCCGCCCCCGCCCGGAACTACGCGCAGATGCAGAAGGAGATGCGGGATTTTGCGAGGCGATGGGGAATCCGGCAGCATCCGGCGGGGGAAGGGATTTGCCATCAACTGCTGGTGGAAAAAGAAGTCCGGCCCGGGCAGACGGTCATTGGCACCGATTCCCACACCTGCATGGCCGGGGCGCTCAACGCCCTCGCCACCGGCGTGGGCTCCACGGACGTTGCCGCAGCCATGGCTACAGGACAGCTTTGGTTCAAGGTGCCCGGGACCATTCAGATTGTATTGAAGGGGTCCTTGTCCCCGGGGGTCTTCGCCAAAGACCTGATTTTATTCCTGATCGGCCAGATGACGGAAGACGGGGCCAACTATCAGGCCGTGGAATTGAAGGGAGAAACCATATCCTCCCTTTCTATGGGGGGCCGTTTTACCCTGTGCAACATGGGGATCGAAATGGGGGCCAAGGCGGCGATCCTGGAGGCGGACGAGGCGACCCACCGGTGGCTTTTGAAAAATGGGGCCATAGGCCCGTTCAAACCGGTCAAGGCGGATGCCGACGCGGTTTACAGCCGGACCTTGGAATATGATGTAAGCCGGCTGCAGCCCCAGGTCGCCAGGCCCCATAAGGTGGACAACGTCGTTCCCCTCCGCGAAGCGGCCGGGACCCCGATTCACGAGGTTGTGATCGGGACCTGTACCAATGGGAGGCTGGAAGACCTGGAAGCCGCCGCGGCGATCCTCAAGGGGAAACGGATTGCTGAGGACCTGAGGCTGATCGTCATCCCCGCCTCCCGTTCCGTTCTCCTGGAAGCCATGGACCGGGGGGTTCTTCGGACGCTAATCGAAGCCGGGGGGATGATCCTGACCCCGGGGTGCGGGCCCTGCGTGGGGGTCCACGGGGGAATCCCGGCGGATGGGGAAAATGTTTTCTCCACGGCCAACCGAAATTTCAAGGGAAGAATGGGCAACCCGAACGCCCATATTTATCTGGGTTCCCCTGCAGCAGCAGCAGAGGCGGCGGTGGAGGGGAAAATTACCGATCCCCGGAAATATCTGGGGTAAGAGGGAAGGGGCCATGGAATTGAAAGGAAAAGCCCACAAATTCGGGGACGATATCAATACGGATTACATCATGAGCAGCCGGCACCGTACCCAGACCTTGGACTATGTTCAGCTGGCCAGGCACTTGATGGAGGATATCCGCCCGGGTTTTTATGCCGGTGTCCGGCCGGGGGATTTCATCGTGGCAGGGAAGAATTTCGGCTGCGGTTCCTCCCGGGAGTATGCCCCCAAGATCATCAAAGCGGGAGGGATCTCAGCCATCCTGGCGAAGACCTTTGCCCGGATTTTCTACCGCAACGCCATCAACCTGGGGCTGCCCCTGGTGGAATGTGACACCGAGCGCATCAATGAAGGCGATGTTTTAAGGGTTGACCTGATTCGCGGGGAGGTTTTGAATGAAAGCAGCGGGATCTCAATCCAGGCCGCTCCCCTGCCCGAATTCATGGTTACTCTCCTGAACGAAGGGGGAACGGCGAATTTCATCCGGAAATACAAGGTTTTCAAACTTCCCCAATAAAAGAAGGGAGTTGTTCGTTAATGATGGGGAAATTGAAAAATTGTCCTCTTTGCATTTTCATTCGGGAACTATTAAAACATTTGGACAGGAGTCAAAAGAAATTTCTACCAAGGTCAGATGAAAATCATAAGAGCCTCCTGCAAAGGTGTAAATAATCGATAAGAGAGGAGACCTTCAAGGGTTTCTTATGTCATAGCCGTTCCCGTAAAAAATAATACGAGGAGGACTCCTGAAGCTTCCGGAAACATGATCAGAGTTAGTGGGCACGTTGCAACGGCAAAGACGCTCTCTTGACAAGCGCTTCGCCTTTTAATATATTCGACTGGCATAGAAGCGAAATCGGAACAGGATTTATCGTTTTATGAGAGTATCCTCCGTCGAAGCCATTCCGTTTCGAATCCCTTTCATCCCTGAGGAGGATATTCGAACCCTTCGTGGGGTTCGTGAGGGAGTGGGCGTAATGGCCCGGTTATGCCCGGACGCCAACCAGGGCTACGACCCCCAAACGGCCATTCGGGTGCTCAAGGCCATCGAA
>JACAEW010000331.1 GCA_013388675.1 Syntrophaceae bacterium
CGATGGCAAGCATCTGCTGTTCTCCGCCACTCATCTCTGAGCCCCGATGGTCTTCGATTTCCTTGAGTTTCGGGAAAAAATCGTAGATTTCCTTTATGTTCCAACCGGTTTCAGTCAAGACCCGACTTCTGCGGGCGATTTCCAGGTTGTCCCGTACCGATAGGTCGGGGAAAATCCTTCGATCTTCTGGAACATAGCCGATCCCCATCCGGGAAATGGAAAACGGCTTAATTCGGGCGATATTTTTCCCCTTGAACCTAATCTCGCCCCTTCGCGGAGGAGTCAAACCCATAATACTCCTTATGGTCGTCGTCTTCCCCGCCCCATTTCTGCCGATCAGGCAGACAATCTCATTTAACCCCACTTCTAAGGAAAGGCCTTGGATGATATGACTGGTCCCATAATAGGTATGAATATCTTCAACCTCGAGCATCATTGTTTAAGCCCTCCGAGATAGGCTTTTTTTACCTCCAGGTTATTGCGGATCTCCTCGGGAGTGCCATCGGCGAGCATTTTCCCACGATCTAAAACGATAATTCGGTGCGAAATGGCAAACACCACATTCATATCATGTTCGGTAATAAAAAATGTGGTGGAGGTTTTCTCGTACAGCTCCTTAATTAAGTTGACCATCCGCATGGTTTCCGTCGGATTCATGCCCGCGGTCGGCTCGTCCAAAAAAATTAATTTGGGCTCACTGGCCAGGACAATTCCCACCTCGACAATTCTCATGTCGCCGTGCGATATGGCATGGCACGGCGTATCTTTCCTGTCTTCGAGGCCGATTAGCTTCAGGACCCGAAGGCTTTTTTCATGCAATTCACTATATTGGTCAACGGGTCGGAAAAAATTGAGACTTTTCCCCATATGGACAATAAGGGCGGTACGGATATTCTCCAATACCGTCAAATTTTTGAATATATTAGTTATCTGGAACGAGCGAGATATCCCTTTTTCCCAGACCTTAAAAGGGGGAAGGCCGGTAATGTCTTCTCCATTGAAAAAAATTTTCCCTGCGGTGGGCGGGAATTTGCCGGTTACCACGTTATAAAAGGTGGTTTTCCCCGCGCCATTGGGCCCGATCAGGGAAGTGATCTCTCCTTTTTTCACCGAGAGAGTCAGATCGGAAACCGCCGCTACGTGACCAAAAAACTTGGACAGGCTTTTGAGCTCTAAGATTGCCATGATTTTTCCCCTGAGCGATCTTCAAACGTGCCTGCAGGGCGGCTCGTGGGCCGAAAAAGCCGCCCGATCCCAATCCAAACCGGGGCTAGGGGTTAGATTCCCCGTCCTCCGTCTACGTCGAAACTGGCTCCAGTGATCAAGGAAGCTTCATCGGACGCCAGAAACAAAGCCATATAGGCAATGTCTTCGGCCGTGGCCAAGCGTCCCAGGGGTACCGTATCCACGAAACGCTTTCGTCCGCTTTCAAATTGATCCCCTTTGGCCCCTCCGCTGGCTATAAAATGGGCCAGCATGGGCGTTTCGGCTGCCACCGGATTGATGGCATTCACCCGAATCTTGTAAGGGGCAAATTCGATGGCTAGGGCTTTTGTTAACATGATGGCTGCGGCCTTGGAGGTGCTGTAGGCGCTCAGGCCAGGCCTAGGTCGCACACCGCTGATGGAAGCTGTAATCAGGATGACTCCCCCTCCCTGTTTTTTCATGATTGGCACGGCAAATTTGGAAGCAAGGAAAATCGCCTTAACGTTCACATCCATGATCCGATCCCACAGCTCTTCTTTCACCTCTTCGACAGGGGTGAAAGACATGGGAATCCCCGCGTTGTTAAACAGGATATTCAGTGTCCCATATTTATCCACAGTTGCCTTGATCATTTTTTCCGCATCCACAGTTTTGGAAACATCGGTTTGGATGAAAAACGCCTCTCCCTTTTCCTTCTGGACGAGGCGAACCGTTTCCTGCCCATTTCTTTCATCTAGATCAGCGACCGCCACGCGGGCTCCCTCTTTGGAAAAAAGAATCGCACTAGCCCTTCCCATCCCCGATCCCGCACCGGTAATCAAAGCCACTCTATCTTTCAGCTTCATACTCCAACCTCCTTTTCTTTTTTATAACCCGGGACGACCTCCCGAGAAAACATTTGGTTCCCCCCATTGCCTTTGTTGAAAGCCAAATGTTCCACTTTGGGTTGATTCCGCCTTGTTTTCCCGTCCCTTTACTGTATATTTTCCCGAAAAGTTTTATAGGCCGTCAGGATGTGATCTTTTACCAAGGCCTCAGTTGCATCGGCATCCCTTTTCATAAAATGGTCAAGAATCTTTTTATGAACATCTATCACATACCGGGAAGATTTTAGGACTTTGAGGTATGAAAACCGAAACCAGATTGCCTGGAGCCGCAGGTCATCCAGAATCCCCACCAAAGTTTCGTTATTGCATCGATTGATGAAAGTATTATGAAATTCAGTGTGATATTTATGATAACATTTAACATGGTTCTTCTCCGCCGCCTCGATCATCCGGTCGAGCAATACTTTTAACTTATTGAAATCATGCTGCTTTAAATTCGGAACTGCCATCCGGGCAGCCAGCCCCTCCAGGATGGCCCGAAGGGGAAAATTTTCATCTACATCCTTCTTGGTCACCTTCCGGATGAAGGTCCCTTTCCTCGGAATGGTGACGACCAGCCGTTCCTTCTCCAGAATGCGAAAGGCTTCTCGAATGGGCGCCCTGCTAATCCCATATTTCCTTTGCAATTCGTTTTCCACAAGTCGAACCCCTGCTGGGAATTGTCCTTCCAGGATTGCATTTCGAAGGAAACCCACGAACTGCCCGGAGAGGGACAGGGAGCGTTGAGGAGAGAATTTTCGATATCTCATTCGGCACCGGTCGACGGTCGACAATTCATAACCAATGGACTCATATCATTTTGGCCTAAAAAATGTCAATATTTTTTTCATCCAAAGGATTTTCTCAAATTAATGGGTCGATGCCGTTAAGACGATGTCCAACCTTTCCCCCCCATTTTGCCCATAAATTGCCTAAATTGTTCCTGAAAATCATTTTCTGCCTTTCCTTTAAAGGCCAAAGATATTTTCCCCGGAGGCAGAGGACTTCAATCCTAGTGTTGCCCACCAACCTGACCCTCTTCCGAGGAGGGTGGAAAAAAGGATAAAGTGATGTTTTCAACACTTTTGGAAACTTTTAGGTCAATTTTTTCCCGGCTAGACATAGGAAAGAAGACGGGGCGAAAAACCGCGTAAAAATGAAAAAGGAAGTACATGCGGTTGGGCATCGGGCAGGAATGGCGCGGCGTTATTTTACCAGAGGCTTCCGAATAGTCGATCAGTCATTCAAAAAGAAGAACGTGGAATTCCGGTCGCGGTAGAGATGCCGGTGTCCCGGCACCCCCCGCACAGGTCCGTACGTGAGGAACTACCTCGTACGGCTCTTGCCTAAGGTAGTGACGGTTAAGAGTTCGGAGGGATGAAGATGGCAGATGCCGGCCTCTGGGGTGCACCTGGCAATCAAGCGTTTCATCCGATCCTAGGTAAGGTTGTGTTTCTCGCTGCGGCGCTTTAACACCTTCATCCACAGGCAACACACCTTTTCTCGGAAAGCCCCCATTGCGGCGCTGTTCATGGGTACCCCATAGTACCTCATATGTGTAGCACCAACCGACCGCAGATAGGCTCCCTGTTCTGGAACGGGATTGTGCATGCGGCACCGAAGCTCGAGGTAAACCTCCTTCAGCTTCGCTTGCCACTTCTTGCGCATCGTCTGTCGGAGCACTATAAACTTCCCTTTCCTCGTTGTCCCACAGATGTGCGTCAAACCAAGAAAGTTGAAGGTCTCCGGTTTTCTCTCGCCCCTCTCCTTCCGATTTTGGAACGCAAATCATCCAAACCGGATCAGGCGTGTCTTCTCCGGGTGCAATTCCAGGCCAAACAAGGCGAATCGTTCGCGCAGTTCGCTAGGGAATTGCTGTGCTTCATCGTGATGTTGGAACCCCATGGACAAAGTCGTCCGCAAAGCGCACAACGATAAGGTCGCCCCGCGCTTGCTGGGCGTTGTTCGGAGACTTCTCCGGTATTACGGAGTTGTCCGACTTCCCCTGTCCGTTCATCATCGGCTTACGTCCTTTGGACTTCCCGATGCGGCCTCCGAACCGCCTCCTCTCGAAGGCGGAAAAGGGCTCTCCCGGTTCCCATAACAGGTGCTTCCATGCCTGCCAGAGGTCTCCGACCGTGCAGGGTCCAATCGTGTCTCGCGCTCGCGACACGCCTGATATTGCCTTCCACCTGTCCCACAGCGTGGGCACCCTGGAGTACTGTATTATTTCACGGCTCGATACTCCTCCTGCATGTACCCGTCAACGCTTCGCCGCCCCCTCGCGGGTGGCCGACGCATGACTCGGGGCCGCTGTGGGTCGATACTCCTTCACCGTACGACTCTTTCATTTGTGTCCCCCGAATATAAGGCATGAATAAGGTGGCCAGAATGCTCCAAACACCGAGAATTGCCAAATAAATCCCTTTCTTATCCGACTCCCCTTCCTTTCAGATTACGCCAAACTGCAGCGGGAAATTCCGAAAAGATCTAGCGATTAAGAAGGTCATCGATCCGGGGAGAGGGGGAAAAATTCATCCTTAATTATATGAGGGAAGAGGGATTTCGGCCTTTCTTTCCTACCTTCTCAGGATATATAAGTCGTCTTCTTTAGATAGGAGGCCTTTCCGCATCAGGCGCTCGAGGTGTTTGGCGATCATCATTCTTTCGGAGATGGTGAGGTCCCAGACGCCCAGGAAAGCAGGATTCTTGCCGTAAATGATCCCTTCGGCGGTGATCTGTTCCAGGGTTTTGGGTCCCCGGCGCAGAAAATCGATTAACCGTTCTTCCCGGTCAAAAATAATTTTCAAATACCGATCGATGAAGGCAGAGTCTCCTTCATAAATCCCTTTGCCGTGGGCGGTCAGGTACGTTTCGGCTTTTATCCCCTTAAGACGTTCCAGGGAACGGATGGTCTTTTCGATGTCCGAGGTTCGGTCAGCATAATAAGGACCGGCGCGGGTTAAATCCAGGTCCGCAGTAAATAAAATTTTCTCCCGGGGGAAATAAAAAACGCAATGCCCCTCCGTGTGTCCCGGAGCGTGGATGACTTCGAGCTCCGTATCCCCGAAAACCAGGATTCTCCCGTCCTCCAGGAAGCGATCCACCTTGCGGGGAACATAATTACATTCGTTCCGAAAGAAGTCGCACCATTTTTGGAAATCTTCGGGGGACATATCCCCGTAACAGTTGGCCAAGGATTTCACATCCTCGAAGTGGGGGGCATCCAGAGGGTGGGCCCAAAAAATCGATTCGGGGAAAAGGTAGTTATATACCAGGTGATCTTCGTGGGCGTGGGAGGTGATCAGGGAATCGATGCGGCCCTGCCTCTTAAAGTCCAGCAGCCTGCTTTCCTCGCTGGCCGCATCGATTACCGCACGCATTCCGTTGTCCACCAACACCGAGTTGCAGTGGGGGTAACGGCCTCCGCGGATGAATTTTATGGAGCCTTTGGTGAATTCGTACACTATCTGGCCTTCCCGGGGGATTTTCGAAGAGCGCGATGCCCTTAAAATCCGAAATCCGAATATCGAAACCCGAAACAAATCCGGATGAACAAAAATCCAAACAGAAGACTTTTTGTTCTTGGCATTTGGTATTCGGATTTTCTAATTTCTTTGAATTTCGTGCTTCAAGATTCGGATTTAACCCTATATTGCCCTTTCCGTCTTCAGGCCGGCGATCTCCTCGCGGCTGTATCCGAGCAAACCCGCCAATATCTCCTCGGTGTTTTCTCCCAGCTCCGGGTTGGCCCTTTCCAGCCTAACAGGGGTGCGGGAAAGTTTGATGGGGCTGTTCACCACCTTTAAATTTCCAGCCTTGGAATGCTTTACCTGGACGATCATCTCCCGGGCCTGAGTGTGGGGGTCTTCGGCTATTTGAGGAATTGAATTCACCGGCCCGCAGGGAATATCCGCCTGGATCATCAGGGCAACCCATTCTTGGGTGGTCTTAGCCTTCAGGGCTTCGTTTACTTCTTTTTCGAGCTCCTTGTGGTTTTGGGTGCGGACCCGAATATCTTGAAACCGGGGGTCGCTCGGTAAATCTTCCCTCTGGATCACCTTGCAGAATTGGGTCCAGGCGGGATCCCGTGCCGCCGCCACAACCAAGTATCCATCTTGGGTGGGGTAAGCCTGGAAAGGTGTCAAAACCGGATGCCGGGTTCCGATCCGTTCGGGGACTTCCCCCGTGGCAAAATACCGGCTGAAGGCGTTTTCCAGGAAGGCCAACTGGCAATCCAGCATGGAAACATCCACCATTTGACCTTCCCCGCTCTTCTCCCTTTCGTGAAGGGCGGAGAGGATTCCCAGGGCAGTGAAGACTCCTCCGCCGATGTCCCCGATGGAGAAGCCCACCCGGACGGGCCCTCCGCCGGCCTCCCCGGTGATCGACAGCGTTCCCCCCATGCCCTGGACAATCACGTCATAAGCGGGACGATTGGCATAGGGGCTCGTCTGGCCGAAGCCCGAGCAGGAGGCGTAGATGATCCGGGGATTGACTTCCCGGATCGCTTTGTATCCCAGACCCAGGCGGTCCATTACCCCGGGCCGGAAATTTTCCACCAAAATGTCCGATAGCTTTGCAAGCCCTTTGATGACTTCCTTACCCCTGGGGTGCTGAAGGTTTACGGTTAAGCTTTTCTTTCCCCGATTTACACTCAAAAAATAGGAGCTCACTTCCTTGAGGAAAGGAAAATTCTTACGCGAAGGGTCTCCCCCCTCCGGATTTTCCACCTTGATGACCTCGGCCCCTAAGTCCGCCAGGATCATGGAGCAAAAGGGCCCGGCCAGGGCCCAGGTCATATCCAGAACTCGAACACCTTCCAAAGGACCCGGCATAAAAACCCTTTCCCTTTCGGATTGCAGATTTCGGACTGCGGAATCAAAAACTCTCCTACGATTGCGAATTGCAGATTTCGGAATAATTACTCGCTCCCGCTTCCCCGATTCTCACCGCGGCGGTTCTTCAGGTTGAAGGGTTCAATCCGCAATCCGAAATCCGCATTCCGCAATTTTTACATGATCATTCCGCCGTCGCAATGAATGAGCTGGCCGGTGATGAAGGAGCTTTCATCGGAGGCCAGGAACAGCGCCAGATTGGCGATGTCCTGGGGCATCCCCTTGCGGTTCAGAGGCACGATGAAGGCCAGGCTTTTCTCCATGCGCTCCACAATGGCCGGGGGCATGGACTTGATCATGTCCGTCCAGATCATTCCCGGGGCGATGACGTTCACATTGATGCCCTTGGGGGCCAGCTCCTTGGCCGCCGTCTTGGTCATGCCGATCACCCCGGCCTTGGTGGCCGAGTAATTCAACTGACCGGGGTTTCCCCGCCAGCTGGTGGAGGAAATGTTGATGATCTTTCCGTATCCTTTTTCCCGCATTACCCGGCCGGCGCACTGAATCCCGAGAAAAACCCCTTTTAGGTTCACCTCGATAACCTGGTCCCACTGCTCGTCGGTCATTTTGTGAAGCATGGCATCGCGGATGATTCCCGCATTGTTCACCAGGATTTCTACGGTCCCGAATTCCTTGACCGCGGTGTCCACCATTCTTTGGACCACCTCCCGGGAGGCTACGCTTCCGACGACCGGTAACGCCTTTCCCCCTCTGCCCTTGATCGTCTCCACCGTGCGAAGGGCATCTGCCTCGCTTACATCATTCACGATGACCCTGGCCCCTTCCTCGGCAAAGCGCAGGGCAATCCCTTCCCCGATCCCTCTTCCGGCCCCGGTCACAATGGCAACTTTGTCTTTCAATCTCATCTTTCTTACCTCCTTGTTGAAATCCGATACATTACTTACTAATCAGGCCATAGTTGTATAGACACCAAAGACGAAATCCCTCCTTCCCTCCCTTTACCAAAGGGAGTCCCGCGTTTCGCGGAATTTGAAAAAGAGGTGTGAGGGGAGATTTTAGAAAAGCATGTCCAGTCAATTATGGACTCCTTAGTAAACCCGAAGCTTTTTGATCCGCAGATTGCGCAGATTACGCAGAATAGAGAATGGTGATTCGAATTGAATAGTTCATCGTTTTTAAAGACCCTTTAAAGGCTTAGGAACATGAAGGCACTTTTGTCGGTTCCTATTCCATTCCGATGGCTTTTCGGTACTGGTAATACCGCCACATCGCCCCGGCTGCTCTGGCGGCGCGCTCCGGGGAGCGGAATTGGGCCAGCGCGAACTCAGACTTTCCCGTTCCTTTTCCCCGGGGAAAATTCGAGCCCACGGCAAAGACCGGCTTACGGTGTTTTTCCACGAGCTCGCACACCCGCTCATAGATCCGGCCCCTGGCCTCGGAAAGAACCTGCATCATCTTATCCGTCTTCTCCGTTGGAAGGATGCTCTCCGCCCTTTTTTTGACATCCGGCAGAAGGTGGGATAACGGCCCGGCGTCCCCGCTCAGGGAGATGACCGCATCCACTCCGTCCCAGGCGATCAAGGCTTCCAAACACTGAATGTAGGGGTCCATTCCCAGGGTGGCGACCATGTCCACCGGATTTCCCCGGCTCCAGAAAGCGGGAAGAATGGTATCCAGCCTTCGAATGATCTCCCCATCCAAAGGGGGTACCTCCAGGCCCAGCTCATTGCAGGCATCGGCGGTTATGACCCCCCATCCTCCCCCCCGGGTCAGGATTCCGACCCGGTTTCCGCGGGGAAGGGGAAGAGAAGAAAAGGCTGCGGACAGTTCCAGCATCTCTTCGGTGGTGGAAGCCCACAATACGCCCGCCTGCCGAAAGGCCGCCTCATAAACTTCTTTTACCCCGGCCATGGCTCCGCTGTGCGACTTGGCCGCCCGGGTGCCGGCTTCGGTCCTTCCACCTTTGAAAGCGATAATCGGCTTATGAGGGGAAATGTTCCTGGCCTTGGTTAAAAACTCCCTTCCGTCGTCAAGGCCTTCAATGTAAAGAAGGATGACCCGGGTTTCCGGGTCCCGGCCCAGGAAATCCAGATAATCTTCGCACCTCAGGTCCCCCTCGTTTCCGCTGCTCACGTATTTGTTGAAGCCGACGGCGAATTTTTCTCCCCACCCCAGCATCTGAGTGCCGATATTTCCGCTCTGGGAAATAAGGGAAACCGCTCCCCTTCTGGGCCTAACCGGGGGCATGAGCGCGGTCAGACTGGCCGAAGCGCTGAAAATACCCATGGTGTTCGGTCCCACCAGCCGCAAACCACCGGAGCGGGCCACTTCCACCATCTCCCTTTCCAGCCGCGCGCCCTCTTCGCCTGTTTCGCTGAAATCCGAGGTGATTACGATGGCCATCCGGATTCCCTTGCGGATACAATCCTCGACCGCCTCTTTGACGAATTGGGCCGGGATGGCGACGACGGCCAGGTCAACGGGTTCCGGAACCTCCGTCACCCGGGGATAGGCCCGGCGATTGAAGACCATTCCTCCCTTGGGGTTCACTGGATAAAGCTTCCCTTGGTATCCCCCCATGATCATATTGAGAAAAACAATCGCCCCCCATTTCTCTAGGTTACTGGAGGCCCCGATCATGGCGATTGATCTCGGATTGAAAAGCAAGTCGAAGTTCGGTTCCGGTTTTTTCGTCATATGAATCCCTATAAAAGTTCAGGCTCTTTCTCCGACCGGAAAACCCGCGGGGGTGGGTTTGAAACCCGCTCCTACGGGTTTTGAGGGAGGATGAAACCTTCCCTCAGCATTCGGCCGCTTCAGGCCCTTTTTCCCGGCCCTATATTTGTCCCAGAGGGGAGAAAAAGTCAAGTGGAGCGCCTTAGGAATTGCCTTCCGCGGATTCTGAGGCGGGTTGGTATTTTTTTAACGTCTGAAGGAGGTCCTCCAACTGACTAAGGGGAATCCGGACCCTTTGTCCGCTCCGCCGGATTTCCACCTCCGGTCCTTTGTCTCCCTGAACCCGCTGGACCGCCGTTCCTTCTTCCCCCTTTCCCACCGGATCGGGCGGGGCAAACTCCGCATAGGAAGGGGGGATGTATCCCGGGTTGATCCAGTCCAGGGGCCTGAACTCGGCAAACTGGAGAAGAGTCCCGAAAGCATGTTTGGGGTGCACATACATCTCTTTCCACCCGGGAAAAGGCTCCGCCAGGCCGAAGGAGGGGATTCCTTTTTCCTCCAGCCTTCGGTGGGTTTCCTGGATGTCATCCACCTGGAGGGTGATGTGGTGGGGTCCTTCCCCCCGGTGGTCCAAAAATTTTTGCACGAAACTGTCCTTCTCCAGAGGATCGATGAGCTCGATGAAGCAGGAAGTTCCCAGTTCGATGGTGGTCCATCGAAACTTCTGCCAGGGTACGGGGGCCTCGAAAAGGTTTTTTCCCCCCAGGACATCGATGAAAAAGGCTTTGGCCTTCGCCAGGTCCCGCACCGCTATGGAAACGTGATCAATCCTCCGAATCATGATTACCTCCCCCGCCGATGAATATTCCAACTGCCTTTCTTACGTAACATGTTTCCGCCCGAAGGCGCAAGGTCCCGGCGACACGTTCCGGGTTGCTGGTTCCTTGTTGCCGGGTTCTGTTCTCCGCTCCGAAAGGGCGTCCTTAAAGGAGTAACCGGCAACCGGATACCCGCAACCTATTTTCCCGGTTGACCCCTTCCCGAAAGTATTATATTTTAGTAAGTGATCACTTAATAACCAGGGGGGAGGGAAGATCGGCATGGGAAATCGAATGACGGCAGAGGACCGCAAGGGGCAAATCCTGCGCGGGGCCATGGAGCTCTTTGCCGAAAAAGGTTTCCGCGGCGCCACGACGCGGGAAATCGCCCGGCACCTGGGGATCAGCGAAGCCCTCATGTTCAAATACTTCCCCAGCAAGGAAGAGCTTTACCGGGCCATCATCCAGAAAAGAACCGACGGTTCCGAGGAAATGTTCTTCCCCAAGGAAGCCATCCAGGCCAAAGACGACCGGCAGGTCTTTCGCTCGATTGCCTCCAACCTGATCGCCAGGAATACCGGAGACCCCACCTTCATGCGGCTTATCCTCTACAGCGCCCTGGAGGGCCACGAGCTATCCCGCATTTTTTTCGAGACCCATGTCATGCAAAAGACCCGCCTCCTGGCCAACTATATCCGCCAGCGGATCAAGGAAAAGGCCTTTAAGCCGGTTCCCCCGCTTCTGGCCGCCCGGGCTTTCATGGGAATGATCATTCACTACGTCCAGTTCCGGGAGATTTACGGTATGAAAGACGCTCTTCAATTTTCCCAAGAAAAGGCGGTTCATACCTTTGTGGAAACTTTCCTGAACGGGTTGACCGGAGGATCGAAAAGGGATGGAAGCCCCAAACGAAAAACCGGCGCGTAAGCCAAGGAAAAACGTCCTCCTCCTTTTGGCGGGGATTACCTTTCTGGTTTTGGGAGGCTATTTTGGCGTTCAATGGCTTTCCTTCCGTCTGAACTATGTCTCCACCGATGATGCTCAGGTCAAGGGCAATTTGGTCAACCTCAGCGCCAAGGTTTCCGCCCGGATCGGACGGATGCTCGTAGAGGAAGGCGATCACGTGAAAGAAGGGCAAATCCTTGTGGAACTGGACCCCAAGGATTACCTGGCTGCCCGGGCCCAGGCTCAGGCCAGCCTGGAAATGGCCCGCCAGGACCTGGCCAAGGCAATCCCCCAGCTTGCTTTAATCCGGGACCGGGTGTTGCAGGGAATCGACACGGCTGAAACTTCCTACAGGGAAGCCCGGGAAGGGCTGAAATTTGCCGAAGATGACGCCCTCCTGCAGGCGGACCGGGTCCAAAAGGACATCGACCGCGCCCTAGCCAGCCTCAAAGCTGCCCGGGCCAGGGTAGCCGAAGCCAAAGCCACGACGGACAATACCCAGAAAGAGTACGAGCGGGCCCAGGAATTGTTCAAGAATAAATACATTGCCGAGAATGCCCGGGACGCGGCTGAGACGGCCTGGCAGGTGGCCCAGAGCAAGTATCAGGCGGCCCTGGAAAATGAGCGCGAGGCCCTGTCCCAGCTGGAGCTGGCGGAAGCCAACCGCCGTTCCGTTGCCCTAAAAGAACAGAGCATCCGGATTGCCGAACAGGTTCTGCAGAGAACGAAAATTAATTTGGCCTTGGCCCAGGAGGAGAAGAAGCAGATTTCTATCCAGGAGAAGAATATCGAATTTTTAAAGGCCAAGGTCCAGGAGGCCGAAGCAACCCTTCACCTCGCTGAACTCCGTCTCCAGGATACCAAAGTCGTAAGCCCGATTTGGGGCGTCATTTCCAAGCGGTACGCCGATCAGGGACAGCTGGTCCAGCCCGGACAGCCCCTGCTGGTGGTGAATAACCCCTCCGAAAAGTGGGTTGTGGCCAACGTGGAAGAAACCAAGGTCCGAAGGGTCCATCGGGGATCGAAGGCCAGGGTGGAGGCGGATGCCTTCCCGGGCCGCGAATTCGAGGGGCAGGTGGAGTTCATCGGGGCGGCGGCCTTATCGGAATTCGCCCTCCTTCCGGCCGAAAACCCCTCCGGGAATTTCGTCAAGATCACCCACCGCCTGCCGGTGCGGATATCGGTAAAAGACCCGGATCATCTCCTGAAGCCGGGGATGATGGTGGTCGTCGCCATAGAGGCAAGATGACCGTTGCCGGATGCAGCCTGCTCGTTGCGAAGTAAAGGGCCTGAAAGGGGAACGAAGGGTCGAAAGGGAAGGCATGGAGGCTCTCGGTTCTAACCCAAAAACCAGTAAATGGTCGGTCCTGAGTGTGGTCATTCTGGGGACTTTCATGGCCATATTGGACGCCAACATCGTCAATGTGGCGTTACCCAAGATGATGGCCAATTTCTCCGCTACCGTGGACCAGATCGAGTGGGTGGTCACGGGGTACATGATCGCCTTTGCCATTTCCATGCCGGCCACCAGCTGGCTGCAGGGCCGGTATGGCATCAAAGAAGTCTTCATCGTCAGTTTGGCGCTTTTCGTTTTTGGCTCGGTCCTTTGCGGCCTGGCCTGGGATAAGGATTCCATGATTGCCTTTCGAGTGATTCAAGCCGTCGGAGGAGGGGCGATGATGCCCACGGGGATCACTCTCGTGTCGGTAGCCTTCCCGCCCCAGGAGAGGGGCATGGCCATGGGAGTCTGGTCCATCGGGGCTATGGTGGCCCCCAGCGTGGGGCCTTTTCTGGGCGGTTATCTGGTGGATGAAGTGAACTGGAGGTCGATCTTCTACATCAATGTTCCCGTGGGGGCCGCAGCGATTTTGGCCGCCCTATGGATTCTGGACTCCAAACGTTCCGCCGGTCCGGTCCGCAGGTTCGACTCCATCGGGTATCTGTGTTTTTCGGTCTTTCTGGCAGGCCTCCTCATCGCCTTGGCCCAGGGGCAACGGGAAGGGTGGAACTCCGACTACATTCTCTCCTGTTTCGGCCTCAGCCTGTTCGGGTTGATCGGTTTTTTGGTTTCCAGTTTCAGGCAAAAGGACCCCATCATTGACCTTCAACTTTTTCTCAACCATAATTTTCTCATGGCCAACATCGTGAATTTCGTTCGCGCCGTGGCCATTTTCGGGTCCATGTTCCTTTTGCCCCTGTATCTCCAGAACCTCATGAACTACACGGCTTTGCGCACGGGGATCATTTTGGTCCCCACGGCGATCAGCGTGGCCATCGTGTCTCCCTTTTCCGGAATGATCGCCGACCGGATCGGGCCTCGGGTCCCCCTGTTCCTGGGGACCGTTCTGGTATCTTATTCCCTGTATTTATATAAGGACATCTCCTTGAATTCGGATTACTGGTTCTTATTCTGGCCCCAGGTGATGCGGGGGGTCGGCCTGGGCCTGATCAACGCTCCCCTGATGAGCGCGGCCCTTAACGCGGTCCGAAAAGAACAAACCAGCAATGCATCCAGCCTGATCACTGTCACCATGCAGGTTGGAGGTGCCTTTGGAGTGGCGCTGCTGGGGGCCACCTTACAGCGGCGTGAGTTTTTTCATTACGCCCAATATGGAGATCTCTTGAATAACCCCTTTTCGGTACCGGTTTACAAGGCCCAGTTGATCATGCAGGATGTTCTTCTGCGCGGAGGGTTTGATCCGGCCGAACTGGCCGCCAAAGGAAAGAGCCTGCTGGCCCTATGGGTTCACCGGCAGGCGACCGTGGGGGGATTTGCCGATGCCTTTGTCTTTTCGGCCTTGCTGATCACCATCGGCATTCTTCCGGCGCTCTTGATCCGCAACCGGCGTGCTGCGCAGCCCCCCGGCCCACGGGTCATGGCCGAATAGGCTTGCAAACAGGGGAAATGTGGAATAAATTTGCTCTGCTTAGGGTTAAAAATGAGCTGGAGATTCCCAGCACAGTGAAATGTACTCGAAGAGGGAAAGGGGATTCTCGCATGGGAAAATTGGGGAAAAGCCGATGGTTCTGGGTACTCTTGAACTCTCTTATGATTTTCCTGCTTTGTTCCGGTTCAGCTTCTTCGCAG
>JACAEW010000332.1 GCA_013388675.1 Syntrophaceae bacterium
GCCATGTCCTCGGCATCCGCCTCGCAGGCGTTCAACTCCCCGGACCACCCGCCGTAATGCTTGGGGTTCACCGCGTTCAAACCGATCGTCAACGCGAATCCTTTGGCCATGACGAAACCCTCCTTTCGCCGTAAAATAAAAGCCTGGTTCCCCTTGTTGCGAAAACCAGGCTTTCCCAAATTCTTCCACCTCTCTCTCCACGCTAACCGTTTGGGTGGCTGATGATATTTTCACTTATTTAAGGGCTAGGCCATCTAAGTCATAAAACGGTTAAATATTCATCCATCTTTTGAGCATTATTTATTTTTACTATAATGCGAGGGCAGTCAAAAAAAAAGAATTAATTTCCCTGTCGGGCGCACCCGATGAACATCCTCAATCAGACTGCGAGAAGAAGAGTCACCGGGTTAAGGCCTTACCCGTGCTTGCCCGCCCCTTTGAAGATTCCTTTTCCTGCTCCAAGCGAAGCTTGTGGCCCGGAGGCAAGGGCGTTGCGGGGAAAAAGCATCGGCGGGGAAAAATTTTTAAC
Organism: Syntrophaceae bacterium; assembly: GCA_013388675.1. Taxonomy (GTDB): domain Bacteria; phylum Desulfobacterota; class SM23-61; order SM23-61; family SM23-61; genus SM23-61. Next base: position 530 of record JACAEW010000332.1, read on the forward strand.
CGAAGATCCTGCTCGGCTTCCGCAGAATGGGGCGGGCCGCCCGGGCGCTCGGTCACGCGAAGCCCGTGACGCCCCGGCATCGAAACTGGCCTGGTCGTGGGGAGAGAACGGCCTGCCCGCCCGGTCCAAGAAACGATCTGCGCCTCATGGTTTTTGGGCGCAATCCCGCCAAAGGCGCGATTTCCGGGCCCGGCATGGCCTCCAAGGCAATCGCCTTTACCCCAACATGGGCAAAAGTGGTGGGCAAGCTAAGCCGTGCCGGTAGAAAATGGAAACCGGAGAAATAGGCTACTTGGACCCGGTGTAAAGGACGGCGAGGATCTTTGTGGGTTTATCTCCATGACACTTCACCAAGTGAGGGTGGCTGGAGTCGTAATAGACGGCGTCGCCGGGCTTGAGGATCTCCACTTGGTCCCCCACCTGCGCCCGCATCTCCCCTTCCAGGACGAAGATGAACTCCTGCCCGTCATGGGTGGAAAGCTCTTTCACCTCGCTGGGAACCATGGTGATCAAAAAGGGCTCCATGAAGCGGTCCGCTTTTTCCGGGGCCAGGGATTCATAGAAATAGCCGTATTGTTCGCTCTTTTTTTTTCCATGGCGCGAAACCACGGGACGCTTGTCGGAGTGAACCACGGTCATGGGTTTTTCCACCCCCGGGGAGATGAAGTAGCCCATCTTCATCTCCAAAGCTTTGCCCAGTTTGATGAGTTCTCCCAAAGGGGGGATCGTTTTATTCCCCTCAACCTTTTCCAGGGTTTCCAGGATGATTCCGGTTCGGCTGCTTAAATCCTGGAGGGTGAGTCCCCGCATCTGCCGGGCTTCATGGATCCGGGACCCAAGGCTCTGTTTGGAAGGGCCCTTGGGATGCGGCCCCGGAAGTCGATGATGGGAAGGGTCGGTGAGAAGGTCCCCATGGTCATCATGCCGGCGATGGAATTCCTTTTCTATTTTCTGAACTTTGGTTGTTTTCTTGCCCTTTATCTTTTTCATTTCTCCCTCCTTCAAAAATCGACTGCGGAGAAACCGCCGGGGCCGCATAATCTGCGTAATCCGCGTAATCTGCGGATTCCTAAATCGCCCTTCCCGCCACCCCGATATTCCGGGCGATGACGATCCGTTGAATTTCCGACGTTCCTTCGCCGATCTCCAGCAGTTTATGGTCGCGGTAGAAGCGCTCGATCCGGTATTCCTTCATCAAACCGTAACCGCCATGGAGCTGGACCGCGTGGTTAACGCACCGTCCCATGACTTCGGAGCAGTAGAGTTTGGCCATGGCCGCTTCTTTACCGAAGGGCCGGTCATTCTCCCTCAGCCAGCAGGCTTTATAGAGGAGGTTTCGGGCCAGTTCAATCTCCGTGGCCATGTCGGCCAGCTTAAAGGCGTTGATCTGGAAGGAGGAGATGGGGCGACCGAATTGGATTCGGGTGTTGGCGTAATGCAGGGCCATCTCAAAGGCGCCCTGCGCCCCCCCCAGCCCCATGGCTCCGATGGATAGCCGACCTCCGTCCAGGATGGCCAGCATTTGGTGAAAGCCGTCTCCCCGCTTTCCCAGGAGGTCATTCCGGGGAACCGCGCAGTCTTCGAAGAAGAGTTCTCCCGTGTTGGAAGCGCGCCACATCATCTTTTTCTTCATCTCCCGGGCGGTGAAGCCCGGTGCCCCTTTGGGCACCAGCAGGCAGCTCAGCTCCCTTTTTCCATCCTCTTTCTGACCGGTGATGGCCTGGACCACGACCACGCCGGTCAGGGGATTGGCGGAGTTGGTAATGAAGATCTTGGACCCATTGATGATCCATTGATCTCCCCGGAGTTCGGCCCGGGTTTTCGAACCCCCGGCATCCGATCCGGCCCCGGGTTCGGTAAGCCCGAAAGCCGCCAGCATCTTTCCGGCGCAAAGCCGGGGGAGCCATTCTTCCTTCTGTTCCTCGCTGCCGTAATAATAAATCGGCCCGATCCCCAGGGAGTTCCCGGCGGCGATGGTGGCGGCCTGCGACCCGTCGACCCGGGCCAGTTCTTCCACGGCGATGATGTAGGAGATGTATCCCATGTTGGAGCCGCCGTATTTTTCGGGCACGAAACAACCCAGCAGGCCCAGGTCCCCCATTTTCAGGGTCAGCTCCACGGAAAATTCTTCTTTCTCATCCAGTTCCTCGGCCAGGGGAGCGATCTCTTTTTCGGCGAAGTCCCGGACCGCCTGCCGCAGCAGGTTCTGCTCTTCCGTGAGGTCAAAGTTCAGCGCCATCGATCATCACCTCCCGGGCATTATTGGGGAGACAGCGAGGAAAGACGGATTCACTATATTTTTTTCCCCCCCTGAAGTCAAGAAGTTCATACGAACCAAGGGCCCTACATGGGCTTCATTGAACAGGGAAACCACTTTTCTTGATTCTCCGGCCTCTTTGTGGTAGGAAAAATAGCTACCGGCGTTCAGTCTATCCGTTTTCATCACAAGCCAAAAAACAGGTACTCGCTGAAACTTGAATGCTGATCGCTGACGGCTGAAAGCTGAGGGCTGATTTATGATCCGAATTCTGGGAATTGCGGGAAGTCCGGTGAAGGCGGGAAATACGGAGGCGCTCTTAAGGGAAGCCCTTTCCCCGCTTTCCTCCGACACAGAAGTCGTTGCCGAAACCATCCACCTTTCCGGGCTGGCGATCGAGGGATGCACTCACTGCAACTGGTGCATCAAAAACCAAACGCCCGATAAATTCTGCGCCCTTAACGACGGGATGGACGAAATCTACCCGGCCCTGCTGCGCGCGGACGCGATCGTTCTCGCAACCCCGGTTCATATCGGCCGCATGTCCGGCCTCCTGGCCAATATGATCGACCGAATGCGCGTTTTCGTTTACGGGAACGCCCACCGGGGAAAACTCACCGACAAGGTGGGCGCCGCCCTGGTGGTGGGATTTCTCCGCCACGGGGGGCTGGAGATGACCCTCAGCATCCTCAACGGTACCTTCGCCCTTTTCGGGATGATCCCCGTGGGCCGCGGCGGCATGGCCTTGACCAGCCTGGACGGAAAAGGAAAGGTCGCCAAAGGCATCCGCCACATGGCCCTGGAGGACGGCCTCGGAGTCCTGACCGCCAAGGACGCGGTCCGGCGCGCCGCAGAGCTGGCCAGAATTGTCCAGGCGGGGAAGAAAGCCCTTCAAAGGGCCTAAAATTCCAAATGCCGAAACGGGTTCCCGCTCAAATCGCCCCTGTCCGATAGGAGACGATCGATGTTGAAGATGCTTTTCACTCGCGTAAAAGTCGGCAAGATGGAACTGAAGAACCGGATCGTAATGCCGGCCATGCACTATCTTTCCTCGTGGGAGGGGATGGTGCTACCGCACCACGCGGCTTATTTTGTCGAACGGGCCAAGGGAGGGGCGGCCCTGATCATGATCGGGGGTTGCACCATCGATGAAACCAGCGGGGCGGCGAACATGCTCAGCGTCAAGGACGATCGGTTCATTCCCGGCCTGGCCGGGCTGGCCAAGGAGGTCCAAAAGAACGGCGCGAAAATCGCCGCCCAGCTCTACCATGCGGGCCGCTATTCTCACTCCATGTTCATGGGGGGAAAGCAACCCGTATCCTCTTCCCCCATCCGCTCCCGGTTCACCGGCGAGACCCCCCGGGAGTTGTCCGTTCCGGAGATCCGGCAGGTCCTGAAGAATTATGCCCTGGCCGCGGCAAGAATCCAGCGGGCCGGCTTCGATGCCGTCGAGGTGATCGCGTCGGCCGGTTACTTGATCAGCCAATTCTTGTCCCCCATCGTGAACCGCCGGAAGGACGAATACGGGGGAGACCCCGAAAATCGGATGCGCTTCGGAGCGGAGGTGATCGAAGGAATACGCCGCGAGGTGGGGCCCGACTTCCCCATCATCGTACGCGTGGCCGGCAACGAGTTCATGGAAGGAGGCCTGGCCAATGAGGAAGCCCGGGTTTTTTCCAAGAGGCTGGAAAAAGCCGGGGCCGACATGATTAATGTAACCGGGGGCTGGCATGAAACCAGGGTCCCTCAGATCACCATGGGCCTTCCCCGGGGCGGTTTCGTCTACCTGGCCCAGGGGATCAAACAGGCCGTATCCATCCCCGTCATGGCCTGCAACCGGATCAACGACCCCCTCCTGGCCGACCGGGTCCTGCGCGACGGACAGGCGGACCTGATCGGTTTTGCCCGGGGCCTCATCGCCGACCCCGAGCTTCCCAACAAAGCCAGGGAGGGACGCTTCGACGAAATCAACTACTGCATAGCCTGCAATCAGGGGTGCTTCGACCCCATCTTCGAGGGCAAGCCTCAGACCTGCCTGGTCAATGCCCGGGCCGGGGCGGAGGGAAGGATGACGATCCTTCCAGCTTCCCCCAAGAAAAAGGTCATGGTCATCGGCGGGGGGCCCGCCGGGATGGAAGCCGCACGGGTGGCCGCCCTCCGGGGACACCAAGTCAGCCTTTATGAAAAGAGCGAAGCCCTGGGAGGCCAGCTAACCCTGGCGGCCGCCCCTCCGGGACGGGAGGAGGTCCTGACCTTCGTCCGCTACTTGGAAGGCCAGATGAAGAAGCTAAAAATCACCGTGCACAGGGGCACCGAAGCCACTCCTTTCCATGTGGAAAAGGAAAACCCTGAGGTGGTGATTCTGGCGACCGGGGCCGAACCGGCAATCCCCGGGATTAAAGGAGTGGACCGTCCCAACGTGGTTCTCGCCTGGGATGTTTTATCCGGCAAGGCCGATACCGGCAAAGAAGTAGTCATCATCGGCGGAGGGGCCGTGGGACTGGAGACCGCCCTGTTTCTCGCCCGCAAAGGAACGATCGACCCCGACACCCTTCATTTCCTCATGTTCAACCGGGCGGAGAACCCGGAAACCATCCAGACCCTCCTCTACCGCGGGCTGAAAAAGATCACCGTGGTCGAGATGCTGAAACGAGCCGGCCAGGATATCGGGCGGAGCACCCGCTGGGCTGTCCTGCAGGACCTGTCGCAACTCGGCGTTAGGGTCATGACCAAATCTACAGCCAAGGAAATAACCGAGCGGGGAGTGATCGTGGAGCGGGAGGGGCGGGAGGAGTTGATCTGGGGCGATACGGTGATTCTGGCCGCCGGGTCCAAGTCGGCGAATCGCCTTTATGGGCAGGTCCAGGGGCGCATCAAGGAGACAATTCTGATCGGGGATGCCAAAAGCCCGCGAAAGGCGCTCGAGGCCGTCGCCGAGGGATTCGAGGCAGGAAGGAAAATCTAGCGAAAAACAAAGGGCGGAACGTAAGGCGGGGCCATAAAACGCAAGGGCAACCCCCTGTGGTTGCCCGATTTAAAGCCCTGCCGGGGCGTCGCCCCCACGTTTTAGAAAAACCTTAATCCTATTTATAGATTCTTCGTCTCGGCGTCACGCGGAACATCGAGGTTGAAAAATCCATTGCTGTCCTGCGTTTTTCGCCTCCTAACACCCGGGTACTAGACGGACACGACTTCTTTCACTTCCGGCACCTTGGCTTTGAGGCGGGCCTCTACGCCCCGCTTGAGGGTCAACTGGGACATGGGACAGGAACCGCAAGCCCCCATCAGTTTCACCTTGACAATCCCGTCTTCCCCCACCTCGATCAGCTCGATGTTTCCTCCGTCCGCCTGCAGGGCGGGACGGATTTCATCGATGACCTTTTGAACCTTTTCCTTCACGACAACCTCCATTTCAACCTCTTCGAGGTTTACCCCCGGGCATTTATTGGGAAACGCAGGCCTCCACCGGGCATACTTCGGCGCAGGTTCCGCAGTCGGTGCACTTGTCCGGGTCGATCACATACTTGGGGTCCCCTTCGTTAATGGCTTCGGCCGGGCATTCTTCCTTGCAGGTCCCGCACATGATGCAATCATCGGTGATCTTATAGCTCATCTCTCCTCCTCATCTATTGGATCGTGGCATTCAGGTCTTTCAGAATGGCGTTGACGTCTTTGTTGTGCATGAGGGCGCCGAATTGGATGCTCTCCAGCCTGGAACCGGGGCAGTTGAAACAACCCTCGCCAAAATGCTTTTGAAAAACTTTGCGCGCTTGGGGATATTTTTCGAGGACCTCTCCGATGTTCATCTCTTTGTCGATCCTCGGTCTGACCTCCCGCATGGCTCCTCCTTTTTTTCGGCTTTCACCCTTTCGCGATGGGCCTAAACTATCACTTTCCCGGGTCAAAAAAATGATCTAGATCATATCCGGTCAGAGAAGGGGCTGAAGGGTTTCCTCTAAAATTCCCTTTTCGGTCAGGCCTAAAAATTTCTGGCAGACCTGGCCATTGCGGTCGATGATAAAGGTGGCGGGAATCGCCCGAATCGGCCCCAACTTGGCGATTTGGCTGTACTTCTCCAAAATCTCCTCGCCCCCCATCACGTTGATGTATTCGACTTGCAACTGGTCCAGGAACTTCATGACTTCCTTCGGTTCCTTCCGGTCGAGAGAGATTCCGATGACCACCAGCCCCCGGTCTTTGTACTTCCGGTAAAGCTCGTTGAGGACCGGGATCTCTTCCCGGCAGGGTCCGCACCAAGTGGCCCAGAATTCCAGGATGACCACCCGTCCCTTGAAGGAAACCAGGTCGACTTTACGCCCGTTCAAATCCGGAAGGGAGAAGACGGGAGCGGATAATTCCCCTGCGCCCAGGCATTCCACCTTTGCCGGTTTACGGGCCGAAAGTTCGAATTTCCCCAAGCCGTATCCCACAAAGAGAATCACTGCCAGCAGCAGAATGAGCCGCAAAATAGTCTTTTTACCGGTTCTGCCTTCCATTCTGGAGCTCCCGGTTCTCCTTTTTCAAAATCGGCCCGGCAAAGGGAACCCTCAGCCCCGTTGGCCGGAGGGCGGGGATTCCAAATCATCCTTCCCTTCCAGGACCCGCTGCAGGGCCTGGGGGTGGAGGAGAAAGATCTTGCCGTTGGCCGGCTTGATGAGCTTGGACTTGGTGAAGCGGCTCATCACCCGGATCGCCGTCTCCACCGTGGTCCCGGCCATATCGGCCAGGTCCTGCCGGGTCAGGGGCAGGTTGATCATGATTCCCCCTTTTTCGGAGACCCCCACTTTATCCGCCAGCTTCAGCAGAATATGGGCGATCCGTTGTTCCACCCGGTCCACGGCCAGGCTTTTGATTGTGGCATGGGCTTCCCGCAGCTGCCGGCCCAGGTCGATGATCATCTCGTTGGAAACAAAGGGGTGTCGCCCCACAAAGAGGAAAAAATCTTTCCGGGAAAGCTTCAGAATGGTGGAGGGTTCCATCGCTTGGGCAGATGAAGCATAGGGCTTTCGGTCGAAGAGGGAAACCTCTCCGAACATGTCCCCTGGGGTGAAAACCTGAAGGATGATATCCTTGCCCGTGTCCGAGTGCTTGAGCAGTTTGACCCTGCCCTCCAGGACGACGTGGAGCCATTCGGGAAGGTCTCCTTCGAAGTAGATGTAATCCTCGCGGTCGTATTTTTCTTCGGTGAAAAGACGGCTGATTTCCCTCAAGGTAGGCTCTGATAGAGAGGAGAAGAAAAGGGATTTTTTCAATACCTGCAGACGGTCCATCCGCACCCGCCGGTTGTCGTAGGGAAATCGATTTCGAATTCAATTCTAGAACGGGGCAGAGGATTATGCAACATGAATTTCTTACTATTTTTTCCGTCGGGGAGAATTTCGGCGCTGGCACCGGGGGCAATAGAAGCTGCTCCGGCCGCCCACGATCTCCCGGACGATTTTTGCAAAGCAGGCCGGGCAGGGAGACCCCTCTCGTCCGTACGCCCGCAGGGAATGCTGGTACCCGCCCGCGACCCCTTTGGAATCTACGTAGGAGCGGACCGAGGTTCCCCCGGCCGCGATGGCCTCCTTTAAAACCTGCTGCAACGCCCGATGGAGCCGGAATAAAGCCCTCGGGGATAAAGAATCGGACCTCCTCCGGGGATGGATTCCGGCCCGGTGCAGGGACTCGTCGGCATAGATGTTCCCCACTCCCGCCAGAAAATGCTGGTCCAGGAGGAGAGGTTTGATTTCCCGACGCCTCGCCCGGGCCCGGGCTACGAATTCGGCCGGGGAAATTTCCAGCGCCTCGGGGCCCAGACGGGAAAGGAAACCCCATGGGCCCTTTTCTTCTCCCCCCCAAGAAACCCGCCCAAACCGGCGGGGGTCGATGAAGCGGAGCTGGTCCTCCCGATTCAGGAAGGAGAAGACCAGGTGGGTGTGTTTTTCCCGGGGGGCACTCCCGGACAAAAGGCGGAGTCTGCCGCTCATCCCCAGATGAACGAACACGGTGCCCCCGCCGCTCAAACAAAGGATGATATTCTTTCCCCGCCGATCTATTGCGAGAATCTTCTTTTTTCGCAGCAGGCCGGCGAGCGCGCTCTTGACGCCGCCCAGGCATTTCTCCTGGTGGACTTCCACCCGGGAGAGTTCCCACCCGACGATTCGTTTTCGCAGCCCCCGGACGACTGTTTCCACTTCGGGTAACTCAGGCATCTTTTATTCCCTCCCCTTCCGGGCCTTCATCCCCGTGGTTTTTGCCTTTCTTTCATCGATGGACCCCCCATAGGGACAGGCAGGCTGCGAAGGTCAAGGATTCAGGGAAAGGTTTGGGGCGATTCATTCCGGCGTCGCCGGCGGAGATAACCTCGGGCCAGCGTGCTCCCGATTCCCACCAGGAAGAAGAGGAGGGCGGCCAAAACCCAGTAGACATCCAGCGCACCCCGGTCGATCCGATGCACCAGGAGGGTGTAAAACAGGGCGGTCGGTACCTGGGCGATGCAGACCAAGGCCAGAAACTCCCAGGTGCCCAGGAGCGTCAGCCCGGCGGCATAGCTGATCACATCAAAGGAGACCACCGGGACGAAGCCGAAAAGAAGGATGACGTACTTTTCATATTTTTTAAGGGCCCGGTCCGCCGTTTCCAGGTGTTCCTTATTCACCAGCTTTTCGACCACCGGCCGCCCGAGGGTCTTGGCAATGGAAAAACAGACCACGGAACCCGCGACTGCGCTGCTCCAGGAGAGGAGAAGCCCGTAGATCGGTCCGAAAACCAACGCATTGACCACGAAGATGGGAAAGGCGGGAAGAAAAAGAATGACCGATTGGGCCACCATCAGGAATGCGGAAACGAGGGGGGCCCAAAGGCCAAAGGAGAGAATCAGGGTTTTTAAACGGGAGATATTCCCCTGGATTTCGATTCCATTCAAGAACTCCCGCCCGCCGCCGAGCAGGGGACCCAGGAGATAGAGGAGCCCCGCGACGACCGCCGCGACCAGACCAAGAATGAGGATGACAATGGAGTGTTTTCTTAAAGGTCTGCCGCCGCCCGCTTCCATATGCACATCAGCTCATTCCGGTGGTATCCGAACTGAACCAGCTCCCAGCCCTTCTTTCCCTCCTCGTTGAGGGTATCGCGGACCATGTCCGCCGCGGCCCGAGAAGTGTCATGGAGAAAACACTGTCCCTTCTGGTCACAGTAAAAGGCTTTTTCGGTTACGTCTTCTCCCCGGCTGAAATCCTCCGTATGGTACCGGGTGATCTGGTATTCCCACTTTTTCATGGACTTTTTTCTCCTCCGGGCCGGAGTTCCTCTTGATCACGGGCCGACCAGCATCACCATGGGGTCTTTCACAGAGAACCAGTCGGGGAAACGAGTCAGGGCTTTCAGCTCCGCCTGGAGACTCCGTTCATGGTTCCTTTCGAAGTCGGCCAAATATTCCAGCATGAAACGGCCGCTCATGTCCTTGGACCTCTGCGCCTCCCGTTGGTAAAACCGGGCCGTCTCCTGCTCCTTCTGGATGGCTACCTTCAGGACCTTTTCCGGGCTGAGGTCCTTGGGCATCCTCCCTTTTCCTTCGACTCCCCCTGTCCGCGGAATCGGCGGAAACTCCTCACCCGAGCTTTTTCGGTACCTCTCCTCCAGGATTTGGCGGTGTCTCTTCTCCTCCGCGGCCAGGCGGGAAAGCTTTTCCCGCAGCAGCGGATTCTGCACCCCTTTCAGGGCCTGGGTGTAGAACCGGTGGGCTTCTGCCTCAGCCCGGATGGCCACACCTAAAACCTCCAGCCCGGTTAATCCCCGGGATTCCCTCGGCGCATGGTTTCTCATCGGGTTTTTCCTCCCCTCGCCTGCCGGCCGCTTTTTCGGGGATTTTCGGTCATCTCGGGCTCGAAGTGCCGAAGCATCCCGGCCTGAAGCCTCCAGGAAAAATGGCCTCCCTTCTCCCTCGCCATTGCCCAATGCCGGAGGTCAGCCTTGACGGCAGGATTCCCGCCCAAGCTCTTGATATTCCGCGCCTCCAACCATTCGTGGATGGGGAGAGTTCTTTCCTTTCCGTTCCCTTTTAATGAACTCGTAAAAAGTCTTCTATGCCGTTACCCCGGTGAAAGCCGGGGTCCAGAACTTATGGAAATGAATGGATTTCGGCTTTCGCCGAAATGACGAAATTCATTGGAATTTGACTTTTTACGATATCATCCATTTTCATTTTTATGGAAAGGGTTTCCCCTTCCCATGATTTGTATCAGCAGTTTTGAATCCCCCTTTCCCTTTCGAATCAGTCAATACCGGGCTGGGCCGCTGCCGCTTTTTTTAGAGGCTTTTTCCACAAACGGGAATACCACTCGGGCACCCTGAAATGGGCCGGCCTTTCTGTTTTGGGAGAGATGGGTTTGATATCCAGTACCGGGGTTCCATTCAGTGCATCCAATCCCTTTACCGTAAGTGTTTTTCCTCTTCTTTCTATCAATTTCACTTGGGTAAGGCCGATGGGATTCGGACGATACTGGGTTCGAGTAGCAAAAACCCCCACCAAGGGGAGGTCAGGTCGCGACCGGGGGTGGATTTTCATTCTTCTTCCCCTTGCGTTGTATGGCACGCGACTCAGCCAGTATAAAACCAGAAGATGAGAATATCCTTCGATTCCCTCCAAGGCCTCCTTATATTTGGGGGCCAGGTCTATCTGGGAAACTACCAATTCCCAACCCTCCCTTTTTTTCTTCTGAATGGAGTTTCGGACCCTTCCGATAACCCGGAGAGAGATTTGCCTCATTTTATTCCCTTCCCCTGACCAACGCAGGCCCAAGCCACTCCTTTTTTACCGCAGGCTGCCAATCTTAAAAAATTTTATTAAATATAGCAGCCTAGTTTCTTCTTTTCAACCTAAACCTTTTTCCCTTTCACTGCTGATGGCAATGGATTGGGCGTGTGAAAAAATCCAGATTTAGGACCTTACTGTACACTTTTTCCTACAATAACTTAAAAAAAATGTCAAAAAAAACTGCCTGGGAACCATTCTTAGTCCCCAGGCAGTTTGCCAAAAAATTGAGTGAACGGAAAAACTAAAACCTCGCTAAAATAGGAATTCCCTTCCTTTCGCGACCTCCTCCGCTCGATCCATTCGGGACTTTCTGGTGCCCTTGGATTCCTTGTTCTTGGCACTTAGGTATTTCTTCAGAAGAATCATAACTTCCTGTTCTTCCTCAGGAATATGAAGACTAGCATCTTGGCTCAGGCGATGGAGAAGAATCACCGCATCTAGGATCTCCCCGCAAATCACGCAATGCCAGCCGAAAAAAACGTTGTTCACATCGTAGAATTTTTCGAATATCATTCTGCCCCCGCACCGCTGGCAGTTCATATTTATTTTTCTTTCTTTATTAGCAACCGTGGCAGTCATTTGGTCTATTCCTCCTCGATTTTATAGAATTTGATGCAAAATCTTTGCCAAAGATTCCTTCCCGATTTTTCCCCCCAGAAAAAAGCCAAATGATGTCCAGATTCCGCCACCTTCATATTTTGGTCCTGTAAGAAGTCAAAAATGCCCCCTTCACTTTCACCCCCACCCTGGCCCTTACCGAAGGTGTGAAAAAATTCCTTTTTCGTCGTCACCCCGGTGAAAAC
>JACAEW010000333.1 GCA_013388675.1 Syntrophaceae bacterium
GAGGCCCAATGGGACCTGCCGACCCGCGCGGAGGGGTGGACAGTCAGGGATTCGGTCTGCCACATCGCCCATATCGATGAAGTGGCCGTGGCCTTTATTCACGGAGACAACAGCGCCCTGGAAGAAGTCAAGAAACTTGGGTTGAGGTATACGACGGTGAAAGCCCAAAAGGGCCGGGAGATGAATTTTGCCGAGATCCTGCCCTGGTGGCGCCGCGCCAGAACGGTTATGCTGGATGAACTCTCCAAATGCGACTCCAAGCAGAGGATTCCCTGGTTCGCCATGCCCATGGGAGCGCGTTCCTTCGCCACTGCCCGTTTGATGGAAACCTGGGCCCACGGGCTTGACTGCTTTGATGCGCTCGGAGCGGAACCGGAAGATACGGACCGCCTGCGTCATGTCGCCCTCATGGCCTGCATGGCCCGACCCTATGCCTATCAGGTTAACGGCCTTTCCTTGCCGCAGACTTCCTTGAGGGTGGAACTCATCCTTCCATCCGGGCGACTGTGGACTTACGGCGAGCCCAATGTCGCTGAACGGATTAAGGGAAAGGCGAGCGAGTTCTGCCGGGTGGCGGTCCGGCGGCGCCACTGGAAAGATATGAGCATGGAAATCGAGGGGAATGAAGCCCGGCGGTTCATGGAAATCGTTCAGGCTTACGCCGGACCCCCCGGCCCCGGGCGGAAACCGAAGGGACCCAAATGATGCGGACGCAGATGAACGCTGTTTTCAGAATTCCTTCAAACCAACACGGTCACTTTCTCTTTTCCCGTTTATAGACTCCCATGATCTGCCCCTGGGCGATGATATGTCCTTCCATGGCCTTCTTCAGGTCCGCCTTGCCCGATTTGGGGTCCAAATTCAAGGGGACGTCCAGGGCATAAACAATCAGCGCATACTTGTGCGGACGGGTGGGGGGACATGGGCCGCCATAGGTGTTTTTCTTAAAGTCATTCATGCCCTGGATGGCGCCTTCCGGAACGGAATTCTCCTTAATTTCCTTGACCGATGGTTCCATATTCCAAAGCAACCAATGGACATAGCTCCCCCGAGGAGCGTCCTGGTCATCGAAGATCAAAGCCAGGGACTTTGCTCCGGGGGGAACATTCTCGATTTTAACGGGGGGGTTCACGTTGGCCCCGTCGCACCCGTACTTTGGAGGAATGGTTTGGTTATTACCAAAAGCGGGACTGGTCACTTTGAGCTTTATCTGCTTCCCCGATTCCTGGGCGGATGCAAGGGACCAAGGAAAAAGGGCCGAAAAAAACAGGATCGCCATGAAAAAGAAAAAGCGTCTCATTCTTCCTTCCTCCGGTTTGATTTTCTGGATTATATCAGTCCGCCGGCCTCTTTTCAAAAAAATCGTTGTTTTTTCGGCCTTTTAGTGTTATTTTAGGGTGCTTTTCTTGCCTTTGCCCCATGACGCCCGGAGCAGGTAATGAAAAACCCCTATAAGGCCACGTCTTGGAACCAAAAGCTGGAGTTTTGTTTCTTCCTGAATTTTTTTCAAGGAGCCCCAGTTCCCGCCAAAATTTAAACAAGGCCCCTTTTTTAATCGAATGAGGTGAGGTCATGGAGAAAGGTCGGATTCTCAAAAAATTGCAGGAGATCGTCGGACCGGCAAACGTCCTCTGGAAGGAGGTCGATCTGGCGGTCTACGAATATGATGCCGGACTGGGCAGAGGAAAACCCGGCTGGGTGATCTTCGCCAACACTGCCGAGGAAGTGGCCCAAGCGGTTAAATTTCTGTACCCGGAAGGGATTAGCTTTGTTGCCCGGGGGGCCGGGACGAACCTGAGCGGCGGAACTGTACCCTTAAACGGAGGGGTCGTAATCGAACTCTCCCGGATGAAAAAAATATTGGAAATCGACCTGGAAAACGAGAGGGCCCTGGTGGAGCCGGGAGTTTACAACCTGACCCTGCAAAATGCCCTGGCGCCCCTCGGGTATTACTATGCTCCCGACCCGGCCAGCCAGAAGGTCTCCACCCTGGGGGGCAACTTCGGAGAGAATGCCGGCGGTCCCCATTGTCTCAAGTATGGGGTGACCAGCAACCACGTCCTGGGAGCGGAAGTGGTTTTGCCCAATGGGGAAATCGTCTGGCTGGGCGGCAAAGCCGTTGACCCCCCGGGGCCGGACCTTCTGGGCCTTCTGGTGGGGTCCGAGGGAACCCTGGGAATCGCCACCAAGATTCTGGTTCGAATCATGAGGAATCCCGAACGGGTAATCACCCTGCTGGCCATATTCAACTCCTTGGAAGCGGCCGGGCAGACGGTTTCCGACATCATCGCCCAGGGCATCATTCCTGCAACCCTGGAAATCATGGATAATCTGGTCCTTCGGGCGGTGGAGGAATCGGTTCATGCGGGCTATCCCCTGGATGCGGAAGCGGTCCTCATCATCGAATTGGACGGCCTGGCGGATGGAATGGACGAGCAGGCAAAAAAAATCCTCGATCTCTGCCAGAAAAACGGAGTGGTGAGCACCCGGCGGGCGAAGGACGCAACGGAGCGGGCCGATTTGTGGGCCGGCCGCCGGGGCGCCTTCGGGGCTGTGGCCCGCCTCCGCCCGTCCTACCTGGTTTGCGACGGAACGGTTCCCCGGACCAAACTTCCCGAAGCATTGGCCGCGGTGAAGGGAGTGGCGGAAAAATACCATCTTCCCATCGGAAATGTTTTCCATGCCGGCGATGGGAACCTCCATCCCCTGATTTTATTCGATGACCGCAATGCCGAGGAGCTCACCCGGGTTCACCAGGCCGGAAGCGAGATTCTGAAAATCTGCGCCGACCTGGGCGGGACGATCAGCGGGGAGCATGGAATCGGCACGGAAAAAATGGGGGAGATGGCGCTGGTCTTCCGGGATTCAGACCTGGAAATGATGCGGCGCCTGAAGTCCGCCCTGGACCCCAAGGAACTTTGCAACCCGGGAAAGGTAATTCCCCGGGCATGAAAAATCCGGCACCCTCCCTTTCCGCATCCTCGCTCATCGAGGACCGGGGGCGAAAGGGTTATCCGGGGAGAAAGGAGGGAAAATCCTCCCTATGGACCTACCATCGAATGCATCGGGGCCTTCCGCGGGCATCGGGCAATTGGAATCCCTGGGAGTAAAGGTAAGGCGGGTCGAAAGGCCGGCCTCGGAGAAAGAGGCCCAGCGAATTATAACCCTGGCGTTCAAGGAAAAATGGACCGTCTTACCCTGCGGAGGGGGTACGAGCCCGGCGGCGGGCGTACTCCCGGAAACGGTGGACCTGGCGCTGGTCACCACCGGGATGAACCGGGTGTTGGCCTTCGATCCCCGCAACTTGAACATGGCGGTATTGGCCGGGATAACGATCGACCAGATCAACCAATTTCTGGCCGGCCAGGAAAATGGTTTTTTTCTCCCCCTGGACCCCCCACAATCCCAGCGGGCAACGATCGGAGGGGCTTACGCGGCGAATTCCAGCGGACCGTTGAGACTCCGGTACGGCAGCCTCCGGGACCAGGTTTTAGGAGTTCGGGGCGTGGACTCTCA
Source organism: Syntrophaceae bacterium (assembly GCA_013388675.1). GTDB lineage: Bacteria > Desulfobacterota > SM23-61 > SM23-61 > SM23-61 > SM23-61. The sequence continues at coordinate 3,517 of JACAEW010000333.1, forward strand.
AGGAAGGGAGGTCGGATTCGGGGGAAAAACGGTAAAGAACGTTTCGGGGTATGACTTAACCAAGTTCTTTATCGGGTCTGCGGGAAGCCTCTGCCTGATCACCAGCATCTCCCTCCGCGTCTATCCCCTGCCCGAGTCGTCCTCACTCTGCGATTTGATCTTCGGGACCCTGGAAGAGTTGAATAAGTTCCTTGGGGCCTTGAGAAATTCGGTCTTGATTCCCTCCGCCGTGGTGGTGACCGGCCTGGCGGGAGGTCCCGGGGTTTCCGATACGCTCGGGATGCGCTACCGTGTGATGATCGCTTGCGAAGGCCTGCGCCAGGCGGTGGAAAGGCAAAACCGGGACCTTATGAAGATGGCTGGGGAGTTCGGGGGTATGGGGGATGCCAGAATCGGCCGGGATCTGATGATTCGAGGGGTCCGGTCGGCGGTGGAACCCGACCGATTCCTAGAAGACCCCCTGTTCTTGAGAATTTCCGTCCCCATCGCTCAAGGAACCCGGACTTTCGCGGCTATCCACAAAACGGCCCAATTATACGGGATTTCGCTGAAAGGCGCTCTCTCCGCCGCCGATGGGGTCATGTTTGTCTATGTGGGAGGGGCCAATCGAAAAAATGCGGCGGTTTTCCTGAAGGAACTTAAGGACCTGGTGCAGGGGGGACATGGATACATAGCTCCCCTCCTGGCGCATCGCAGTTTCCTTCAGAGCTGGGTCGCCAAAGCAGACCCCGCTGTACAAAGGCTGATTTTGCACCCCATAAAGAAGAGCTTGGACCCAAACGGTGTTTTCCCCCCGATCGCATGAAATCATGGGTCCCGGGGCGCGGGGTTCAAGTTCCCGGGTTGAATCGATCGACTGACCGAGGATGGACATGGAAGAGACATTAAAAGCCGTTTACGATGAAGTCTCCAAATGCAACCGATGCGGCTTCTGCCAGGCCCACTGCCCCATATTCGATATCACGGGGGATGAGCGGAACGTGGCCCGCGGCCACAACGTGCATGTGCGCAAACTGGCGGAGGGAAGCCTGCAGATGGGAGAGGACTTTAAAGACCCGCTCTTTGAGTGCCTTCTTTGCAAGGCCTGCGTGGCTAATTGCTTTCCGGCGGTCCGCACGGATAAAAGCGTCATCGCGGGAAGAGCGGAGTACCTGAAGCGGATGGGACAGCCCAAGATCATGCATTTTCTCTTCCACCGTCTCCTTCCGGAACCCGAGCGTCTTTCCTTCTATGTCCGCCTGGCTGCCTGGGGGAAGAACTACGGAGTGGCCAAACTCGCCCGGGCCATGGGGATCCTGAGCTGGTTCCGAAAAGACCTGGATAAGGCCGAAGGGATCGTGGAAAAGCTTCCCACGTCCTTTTTCCGGGAGAGGGTTGGCCGGAGAAAGACCCACTCCAAAAAGGGGGCGCCCCGCGTAGCTTATTTCGTGGGGTGCGGCTTCAATTTCGTCCTGCCCCAGGTGAGCGAAGCGACGACCGAAGTCCTGGATAAGGCCGGGGCGGAGGTGCAAATCGCCGATAATTGCTGCTGCGGACTTCCCGCTTACGGTTACGGTGACCTGGAGGCGGCCCGAAAAATGGCCGCCAAGAACCTCGAGACACTGGAGAAGATGAATGCCGACGCGGTGGTGACGGAATGCGGGAGCTGCTCGGCCTTTCTCAAGGACTATCCGGAGCTCTTCGAAGACGACCCGTCCAAAAGAGAAATCGCCCGGCGCCTGGCGCCAAAAGTCCTGGGCTTCAGCGAATTCATGCAAAGCCGTTTTGCCGGGTCGTTTCCCGTCAAAAATCTCTCCGCAAGGGTGACCTATCATGATCCCTGTCACATGAGCCGGTATCAGAAGGTCATCCAGGAGCCCCGTGCCCTGCTAAAAAGGGTCCCAGGGTTGAATTACCTGGAGCTCCCCGAGGCGGACCGCTGCTGCGGGGCCGCGGGAAGCTATAACCTCATGCACTATGAACAATCGATGAAGGTTCTCGACCGCAAGGTGGAAATGGTGAAAAAGATGGGAGCCGATATTCTCACCACCGAATGCCCGGGATGCATCATCCAGCTCCGCTACGGGGTCCGGCGTGCGGGCCTGGGAACCCGGGTCGCCCACCTCAGCGAACTATTCCGCGAGATGATTTAACCTTCCGCCGAACCCGATTTTCGCCGTCCCATTCAGGTTCCTCTCCGTGTCCTTGCGAGCAGAAACCCCGACGGCCCGGGAGTTCCCTCTCCTCCCGTGGCTACTACAGAAGCCCGATGGAAAAAGCCAGCAGGAATTGGCCGAGGTAGTAAAGGGGCAGGCCGATCAGCCGGTTGATGAAATCCCGTTGGATGAATTGATTCCGGGCGACGAACAGGTCGGAGAGGTAAAAAAGGAACGCCCCGGCCAGAACGAGACTCCTCCCTTCCGATAGAAACGAAGTTCCGACAAAAGCCGCCCATGCCCCGCTCACCATGGAGGTAATGACCACCACATAAACCCCTACCGGAAGGATCATGGTCTTCAGGTGAGGGCGCAGCCATAGAAAAACGAGGAGACTGAGCACCCAGAAGATAGCCGCCGTCGGACGAACCCAGGCACTGATCTGGATGAGCCTGGAGAAGGCGACGACGTAAAAAACGTGGCCAAGCAAAAAAGCAACCAGCCCGCCCCGAAAGGCCTTATCCCCCGGCAAAGCAAGGCAGACATCCCCGATCAGGCAAAAAACCAGCGCGAGGATGATGTAAAACGAATACTCGGGAACAGAGGGGGACTGCTGCAAAGCCACGACCAAGAACATGGAGGAAAGGAGGGTTTTGCTAATGAGGCGGAGGTATTTTCCTTCCCGTTTTTCGTAGACCAGGAGGAGGATGAGCAATATCAAACTGATAAAAATGATCGGCCAAAGGATCATCTTCGGGAAAAAATCAGGAGGGGTTCAGCCCCGGATCGCCCGGAGGACCCTCCAACAGTCGGGGCCCTGCCTTTTCCCAGGCTTTGCAAGGAAAAAGAGGCCCGGAAACCAAAACCTCATCCGTGGGGGCACTTCATGAATCCCCCCTACAACCGCCTCGTAAGGTTGATATTTCTTTCTTGGCTAAAGGTTTGTATAGAAGGAACCTTCCTTAATCGATTGTAAAAAAGATATATTGCTTCTTTCTTGATGTCAAGGTTGGCGGTTAGGTGATTCCTGGCTTCCGAGAGGAAACTGGGTTCACAGAACGCGGCGGAGCCGCAACCAGATCGTAGGGGCAATCACGCGTACCGCGTGATGGTTGCCGATCTTGCGGGCGGCCTCATCGGGCCGCCCCCACAGACGGGCCTTAACCGGCATGTTCGCCATTTATATGCGCATCCTATAAAGACGCTCTGTATATGAACTTGAGTAGTAAAGGGGACTGGATTCCTTAGCCCGCAAATAATTTAGGTTGCGCCCGATGCGGGTCGATAAGGATTACAGTCCATTTCTTAAAGCCTGTTTAGGGTTGGGGTTCCTTGTCCTCCCTTGAATGGTAATGCGGGCGCCTGTTTTCGATCGCAGGGGCCCTCTTTCCGGGGAAAAAAGAACCCGGGATCACTATCGCCGTCATCGAAAAGGGTTAAGTCTATCGACCACTTAGCCGATAAAAAGGGTAAACCTCCGGGAGAATTTCAGAGATGATATCCCTCACTAGATTGAATAACACCGGTTTGGTGATAAACCCGGATTTGATCGTTTTCATGGAGGAAACTCCGGATACGATTATTACCCTTTCCAACGGGGAGAAGATCGCCGTGCAGGAGAAGATCAAAGAGGTGATCCGCCGGGTTATCCATTTCCGAAGGTGTATCTTCAATCCCTCCATTCCCATTGAATAGAGATATGGATAAAGCGACTCTGATCGGTCTCGTATTGGGTTTTGCCGCGATCATCGGCGGGCAGATGTTGGAAGGAGGGAGCCTCCATTCGATCATGCAGATCACTGCGGCGATCATAGTCCTGGGGGGAACCTTCGGGGCGGTCTTCGTCAGCTTTCCTTTTGAAGACGTCATGGAGGGGTTTCGGGGAATCCGCAAGGTGCTGAAGGAGCCACCCCAAGACCCCTTCCAGGTCATTCAGCAAATTGTCGGCTATGCCAATAAAGCCCGGCGGGAAGGGATTCTGTCCCTGGAGAAGGAGATTAAGAGCATCCAGGACCCTTTCCTTTCCAAAGCCTTGACCATGTCCGTGGATGGGATTGAACCCCACGTCATCCGGGAAGCGATGGAGGCCGAGCTGGAATACCTCAACGAATACGGAAAGGTCAGCTCGAAAGTCTGGAAGGCTGCCGGGGGATATGCCCCAACCATCGGAATCCTGGGAGCGGTCTTGGGCCTCATCCATGTGATGGAAAACCTTTCCGATCCCAGCAAGCTCGGGGCGGGCATCGCGGTCGCCTTTGTGGCCACGGTCTATGGAGTCGGGTCGGCCAACCTCCTTTTCTTACCCATGTCCACCAAGCTGGAGGTGCGCAACCGCCAGGTTATGATTATCAACGAGATGATCCTGGAGGGGGTGGTGGCCCTGTCCACGGGGGAGAACCCGAGGCTGATCGAGGAGAAATTGACCTCTTTCCTTTCTGAATTGCAGAAAGGAAAACGGTCGGTTTCCGGTTCCAAGGCCCCGGCTGGGGCTGCGGCGGAAAAAACCCTGCAGGAACAAACGGGGTAATGGGGTGAAAATCGACAACCCCCATGGATTCTTCGGAGAGCCATGAAAAAAAAGAAAAAACATCATGAAGAAGAGCACGAAAACCTGGAGAGGTGGTTGGTCTCTTACGCCGACTTCATCACCCTTCTCTTCGCTTTTTTTGTGACCATGTACGCCATCTCCCGGGTGGATGAAAAAAAACTCGGGTCCATGGTGGAATCTCTGCACCGGGCCCTGGGTTCCACGATCTTGACCCAGTCGAGCCCTCCCGACCCCGGCATATTTCAGACCTCCGGCTACCCCATGGAGGTGAACATCGCTCCTGCCTCAAGGGATAAAGGCGTAAGCAGCGAAGATTTCGAAAAACTGGCTCAGAATATCCAGAAAAAGATGGCCGAAAAGATGGGAAACAACGGCAGTCATGGAGGGGCCAGTTTGAGTCAGCTCAAATTCATCATCGACCGGAGGGGGCTGGTCCTTCGCTTTTCAGAGCGTTTCTTCTTTGACTCGGGGGATGCCTCCATCCGTTCCGATGTCGTTCCCCTGCTTACCGTCCTGGCCCATTCCCTGGAGGCCCTTCCCAACCACATCCGAATCGAAGGGCACACGGACAGCGTTCCCATCCGCACCGCGAAATTTCCCTCGAATTGGGAGCTTTCCACCGCCCGGGCCACCTCGATCGTGCACCACTTCCTCACCCACCACCGTTTCGAGCCGAACCGGCTCTCCGCCGCCGGGTACGGCGAGTTTCGTCCCATCGCCCAAAACAATACCCCTGAGGGACGGTCGCAGAACCGGCGGGTGGACATTGTCATCTTGAGCGCCAAGGAGGGGGAAAACGAACCGGAGGGGGAGGGGAAAGGGCGAGCGAAATTATGAATGGGGCAATGCCTTCACCGGAAAGCTGACCTCAAAAATCGTCTCTGCTTCCCTGGAAGAATAGCCGAACGAAGCCCCGTACGGCGCGAGAAGTATGCGGGCCACAAACAAACCCAGTCCCGCTCGGTTCCCGCCTTTCGTAGTAAAAAAGGGTTCGAAGAGGTGAGGTTTAACTTCATCTGAGATTCCGCATCCTGTGTCCTGAATGATCACCTGAACCTGGGTACCCTGGGCCCGGGTCCGGAGAATCAACTCCTTCCGGGGGGAACCTTCCATGGCTTCCAAGGAATTCTGGATTAGATTCATAAAGGC
>JACAEW010000107.1 GCA_013388675.1 Syntrophaceae bacterium
CCCCCCACGTTTCCCACCGCGAGAAGAACGGCGTTCATTCGGCCGAAGGACTGGGGACCGAACCAGGGCAGAAGCATCTTCAGGGCTGGGACAAAAACCCCGGCGGCCCCCAGCCCGATCAGTCCTCTTCCCAGGGAGGCGATGAGCAGGGTGGGGGCCAGGGCGAAAATCAGCGCTCCCAGAAACTCGATGAAGGTGGAGACCGTGACCACTTTCCGGGCCCCGAAACGGTCCGTGAGGATGCCGACCATCGGCTGGCTTAAGGCATAAGGATAGAAGTAAGCCGAAGACATTCCGCCCAGGCTGGCGCCCGAGGCCTGGAAGGCTTCCATCAGGTAGGGGGCCAGAACCCCGGTCGAAATTCGGTGAAAATAGACAAAAAAATAGACGGCGTTGAGAATGAGGAGGATGAGGTAGCGCTGGGGGAAAAGGGACAAAATACGTGCCTTAAGAGTGCTTAAGTGCCTCAAGTGGAAAGAAGGACAAAAATCCCTGACACCCTTTTCAAAGTTTCTTCTTCAGCAACTCATTGACCCCTGCGGGGTTTGCTTTTCCCTGAGTGGCCTTCATGACTTGGCCCACGAAAAAGCCGAAGAGCTTATCCTTTCCCTTGCGGTAGGCTTCCACTTCCCTGGGATGAGCCGCCAGGACCTGGTCGACAGCCCTCTCGATGGCCGAGGTGTCGGTCACTTGGACCAGTCCTTTTTCCTGGACGATGTCCTGCGCCCCCCTGCCGGTTTGGTACATCTCTTCGAAGACGGATTTGGCAATCTTGCCGCTGATGACGCCTTCCTCGATCATCTTCAACATTTCTCCGAGATTCCCCGCCGGCACCGGGCATTCTTCCATCTCCCGTTCGTCCCGTTTCAGCTCCCGGAGGAGTTCGGACATGATCCAGTTGCTGACGATCTTGGGCCGGGGGTAAGTCCGCAGGCATTCTTCGTAATAATTGGCCAGGGCCTTGGAGGAGGTGAGAATTTCGGCATCGTACTCCGGGATGCCATAGTCGTGGATGAAGCGTTCTTTTTTCCGGTCGGGCAATTCGGGAAGGTCGGCCCGGATTTTTTCCACCCACTCGGGGGCGATCACCAGGGGAACGAGGTCGGGGTCGGGGAAGTACCGGTAGTCGTGGGCCTCTTCCTTGCCGCGCATGGAAGCGGTCACCCCCCGGGCAGCATCCCAGAGCCGGGTTTCCTGGATGATCTTGTCTCCCTGATCCAGGAGGGCGGTCTGCCTCCGGATCTCGTAGTCCAGGGCTTTCTGGACGTTACGGAAGGAATTCATGTTCTTGAGCTCGGTCTTGATCCCGAAGGCTTTTTGCCCCTTGGGCCGAAGAGAGATGTTGGCATCGCACCGGAAGCTTCCTTCCTCCATGTTTCCGTCGCAGATGTCCAGGAACATGAGGACGGCCCGAAGCTTCTTTAAATAGGCGGCAGCCTCTTCCGGAGACTGAATATCGGGGGCGCTCACGATTTCGATGAGGGGGACGCCGGTGCGGTTGAAGTCCACGTAGCTGGAGGCGCCCCGGTCGGAAGAAAAGTCGTGGAGAAGCTTGCCGGCATCCTCTTCCATATGAATGCGGAGGATCCCGATCTTTTTCTTCTGGCTGTCCACCTGGACCTCCACGTATCCGTCCGTTGCCAGGGGAAGCTCGTACTGGGAGATCTGGTAGCCCTTGGGAAGGTCCGGGTAAAAGTAATTTTTCCGGGCGAACTGGCTGTGGGGCGCGATCCGGCAGTGCGTGGCCAGCGCGGCGCGCACCGTGAATTCGACGACTTTCTGGTTGAGGACCGGAAGACTTCCCGGAAGCCCGGTGCAGACCGGGCAGGTATGGGTATTGGCTTCCGCGCCGAAAAGGGTGGAACATCCGCAGAAGATCTTGCTTCGAGTCAGAAGCTGGGCGTGGACTTCCAGGCCGATGACCGGTTCATATTCCATGACCGACTCCGTTCACAGGTTGGGCTTGCGCCGATGATGGTCCGTATTCTGTTCGAAAGCCCAGGCGACCCGCAAAATTTTTTCCTCCTGGAAAAAATTGCCGAGGACCTGGAGCCCGATGGGCAGCCCCTCCGCGGTGAAACCGCAGGGAAGGGACAGACCGGGCAGGCCGGCCAGGTTGCAGGGGATGGTGAAAATGTCCGAAAGGTACATCTGCAAAGGGTCATCCATTTTTTCTCCTATGCGGAACGCCGGCGTGGGGGCCGTGGGAAGGACCAGGACATCGCACCTCTGGAAGGCCTCTTCAAAATCCTTCCGGATGAGCGTCCGCACGCGGGAGGCTTTCAGGTAATAGGCATCGTAATAGCCGGCTGAAAGGGCATAGGTGCCGAGCATGATCCGGCGTTTGACCTCGGCCCCAAATCCCTGCCATCGGGTCTCTTGGTACATGTCGAGAAGATCGTCCGTCCCCCGGGCGCGAAACCCGTATTTCACCCCGTCGTAACGGGCCAGGTTAGAGCTGGCCTCACAGGGGGCGATGAGGTAATAAACGGCCAGGGCATAATTGCCATGGGGAAGAGAGACGTCCACGGTTTTGGCTCCCAGTTTTTTCAGGACTTCGATCGCTTCCCCAACCGAGCCAGCCACTCGGGGATCAACGCCTTGAGCGAAGGTTTCCCGGGGAACCCCCAGGACCATTCCCCGTAAATCTTCCACGAGGGCCTGGGGATAGTCAGGAACCGGAAGGTCGACGGAGGTAGAATCCCGCGGTTCATGGCCGGAGATGACCTTCAACAGGAGGGCCGAATCCTGCACATCCTTGCTGAAAGGACCGATCTGATCCAGGGAGGAGGCGAAGGCCACGAGACCGTAGCGGGAAACCCTTCCGTAGGTCGGTTTCATTCCCACCACGCCGCAACAGGCCGCCGGCTGGCGAATGGAGCCCCCCGTGTCCGAACCCAGGGAGACGATGCATTCGTCGGCCGCCACCGCGGCCGCCGATCCTCCGCTCGACCCCCCGGGGATTCGGGCTAGATCCCAAGGATTTCGGGTAGGTCCATAGAAAGAATTCTCGGTGGAGGACCCCATGGCGAATTCGTCCATGTTCGTCTTTCCGATGAAAACGGCTCCCGCAGCCTTCAGCTTTTGGGTTACCGTGGCATCGTAGGGGGGGATAAAATTCTCCAGGATATGGGAGCCGCAGGTGGTAAGCACCCCTTGGGTGCATATGACGTCTTTGATGGCCACGGGGATCCCGGTCATCGGCCCGGCCTCCCCCTTTTGAATCCTCCGGTCCGCAGCCGCAGCCTGCTCCAAGGCCATCTCGGGGGTGAGAGTAATAAAGGCATGAATTCGCCCCTCCACTTCCTCGACCCGCTGGAGAACGGATTGGGTAATCTCCCGGGAGGTAACCTCCTTGCGGAGAAGCAGTTGGTGAAGCTGGTGGGCGGTCATCTGATACAGTTTCATGCTTGCACCTTCCAAGGCCTTCGAGAAATCGAGGGCTCAGGGGGTTCGTTCCTCGGATCATTCGATGATTTTGGGAACCCGGAAGAATCCCCGGTCACCGTCCGGGGCGTTGCTCAGGGTGAGTTCCTGGGATGCCGAGGGAAGAACCCGGTCATCCCGGAAGACGTTCCTTTGGGCCACGGCATGGAAGGTGGGTTCGACCGCGCCGGTGTCCAACTCTTGGAGTTTATCCATATACTCCAGGATGCTGTTCAATTGAGTGGTAAATCGCTCCATCTCCGCTTCGCTGAACTTCAGGCGAGCCAATCGAGCGACGTGCTCCACTTCCTTTCTGCTGATCTTCATCTGGGGCTCTCCCGACAGGAATTTGAAAAAAATGGTATCACAGCGAGGACTCCTTTTTCAAGAATCCTGTTCTCCTTTTCTTTCTGCTTTCAGGATTTTCATTTTTGCCCTTGACAGGGGGGAAAAGGCTTATTTATATTCATATTTAATTTTATTCGTAGAAGGCAAGGAATGCCTGCATTTCCCCATCGTCTGGGATTGCACGTTTCCATCGCCGGAGGGATTGAAAAGGCAGCCGATCGGGCGCGGGAATTGGGATGCACCGCCATGCAGATTTTTTCCCGCACTCCCCGCGGATGGAACCCTCCGCCTTTGCCCCCTGCGTCCATCCGAATATTCAAGGAGAAGATTACCGAAAGGGCCATCGATCCGGTTGTGGTTCATACGCCGTACCTTCTGAATCTGGCCTCGGGAAATGGGGCGCTGTACCGAAGGTCGGTGGGAGCGCTCTTGGAAGACCTAAAACGGGCGGCTCTCTTGGGCGCAAAATATGTGGTTACGCACCTGGGTAGTTCCGGGGAGGAAGGTCCGGACCGGGGGCGCAGGAAGGTCGTAGAGGCTCTGAAAAAAGCGGTCCTGGACTGTCCTTCGGTCACCCTTTTGCTGGAAAACAGTGCCGGGGCCGGGCGGACGGTGGGGGCCAGCCTGGAGGAGATGGGAGAGATCGTCGAAGAGGCCGGAGAAGAGGGCCCCGTCGGTTTTTGCTTCGATACGTGCCATGGATTCGCCGCGGGATACGATTTCCGCTCCGAAGAACAAAGCCGGGCCCTGGTGGGAGAGATCGATCGGACCGTGGGGCTGGGGCGGTTAAAAATTTTGCACCTGAACGATTGTGGAGGCCCGCTGGGGGGCCACCTGGACCGGCACCAGCACATCGGGAAGGGGAAGATCGGTCTCTCAGGATTTCGGAGTCTCCTCCGCCAGGAGGCGCTTCGGAGGGTCCCCCTGATCCTGGAGACCCCCAAAGATAAACCGGGGGACGATCGGCGTAATTTGTTCCGCGTCCAATCCTTGTTGAAATCTCTCTGATCCTAGACGGCAGGGGAGAACCCTCCGGGAAGAAGGGAAAACATGGAAGAAGAAAAAACCGGCGAGAATAAGACCCCAGGCTCCGACCCCTTCTTTTTCGTCCAGGAGGCCGAGAGCCTGAGGGAGCAGAAGAAATATGCCGAGGCCATCCAGACCTGCCAGGAAGGATTGAGGAAGGTCCCCGAAGCCCTTGCGGGAAGGCTCATCCTGGGGAAGTGCTACCTGGAAAGCGGCAGGATACCGGAGGCTCGAAAAGAACTCGAAAGGGTGGCCCAAGCGGTGGAAGAGTGCCTTCCCGTTTACAAGCTACTCGCCCAGGTTTACCTGGAAGAAAAAAACGTGGACAAGGCGCTCGAAGCCCTGCGCAAAACTCTGCTTTTCCCGGGGGTGGAAGAGGGAACCGCGAAAAAACTCACCCCCCTGGAAAAAGGCCTTCTCCATCGAGGGAGTCATCCTCCCTTCTCCACTCCCCCGGCTTTTCAGATGGAAGCTCCCAAGGAGGTGACCCCGGGGACAAAAGAATTCAAGACAATGCCGGAGGAAGACCCATCGATCAAAGCGGCCATTCAAACGGACACCCTGGCGGAAATCTACATCAAGCAGGGACACCTGGACCGGGCCCTCTCCGTTTACCAGGATATCCTGGCCCGGGACCCCCAGAATGCGGCGGCCCGGGAGAAATTCGATTCGCTGAAAGATCGAATCCAAAAGAAAGAAAGGGAGGAAACGCGCCAGAAAGTCCAGGGAAGGTTGGAAAAGTGGTTGAGTGTCGTTTCTTCCCGCAAGATGGAGCCCTAAGGTTTCCTTGGCCAACGCCGGAGTCTAAATAGCAGGAAAGGCAAGGGGCAGGATAGGATGATCCGGGAGAAGGAACGTAATCGATGGTCCCCACGGGAGGGCGGAGGATGAACCGGGGACAGGAGCGCCTCCGCTCCCTTCTGCGGCGAAAGAATTTGGATGCGGTCCTTTTCTCCAGCCTGGAGAATATTCGCTTCCTGTGCGGGTTTACCGGCAGTGACGGCGCGCTGATCTACGGCAGGGAGGAGAGATATTTTCTTTCCGATTCCCGGTACGAAGAACAGGCTAAGGGGGAGTTGCAGGGCGCGGGATTCGAACGGTACAAGAAAAAGCTTGAGGGAATCGCCCGAAGACTTCGGGCCTTGAGGGTGAAACGACTGGGTTTTGAGGGCTCCGCCTTAACCTGGGAAACCTACCAGAGTTTGAAAAGCCATCTGCCCCGGATGACGCTCGTACCCCTCACCGCCGAAATATGGGACCTGAGGGCGTGTAAGGAGCCGGCAGAGGTCGAAAAGGTCCGCCAAGCGATTCGGATCGCCTCCGAAAGCTTTGCGGATGCCGTGCCCCGGTTGAAACCGGGAGTCCGGGAAAAAACGGCGGGGGACTTTCTGGAGTTCAGGATGAAACGGAGGGGAGGCGAAGCTTCGTCGTTCCCCATCATCGTGGCCTCGGGCCCCCGCGCCGCTCTTCCCCATGGGAAGGCTTCGGCAAAGAGAATGGAAAAGGGGGAGACGGTGGTCGTCGATTTCGGGGTCCGCCACGAGGGATACCACTCCGACGAGACCAAGACGATCATCCTGGGCAAACCCGACGGGAAGCAAAAAAAAATCTACGAACTGGTGCGCAAGGCCCAAGACAAGGCCATCAAGGCCATCCGGCCCGGAATCAGCGTGCGGGCCATTGACCGAGCGGCGAGGGAGGTCATTTCCCGGGCAGGATACGGACCTTTTTTCGGGCATGGCACCGGACATGGGATCGGTTTGGCAGTGCACGAGGCTCCGACCGTTTCCCCCCGCGGGAGAGGAGTGGTGGAACCGGGGATGATTTTCAGCGTGGAACCGGGAGTTTACCTTCCCGGCTGGGGAGGTGTCCGCCTGGAAGACCTGGTCTTGGTGACCGACCGGGGATGCGAAGTTCTGACGTATCTTTCGAAAGAGCTGGGGGATAATGTTTTAAAAGGGTAAGAGGTCCTGGGTCCTAGGTTATGGGTCATTTAAAAAAATCAGTTTTTCTCCATGGCCTATAACCCATGACCCGGAACTCCTGACCTTAATTTTTTTTATGAGGGATTTCTCATGTACACGACTTCGGACTTTCGCAAGGGCTTGAAAATCGAAATCGAAGGGGAACCCTACACCATCGTCGATTTTCAGCACGTAAAACCGGGCAAGGGAGGGGCTTTCGTCCGCACCCGGCTGAAGAGTCTCGTCAGCGGAAACGTCCTGGACATGACCTTCCGCTCCGGGGACAAGGTGGATAAACCGGACCTGGAAGAAAGGGAGATGCAGTTTCTTTACGAAACCAACGGCGAATACCATTTCATGGACACCAACAACTACGAACAGCTCTTCCTGACCGGGGATCAAATGGGGGACAGCAAGGACTTTCTGAAAGAAAACCTGGTGATCAAAGCGCTCTTTCACAACAAGAGGCCGATCGGGGTGGAGACTCCCACTTTCGTGGAATTGAAGGTGATCCAAACCGAGCCCGGAGTGCGCGGGGATACCGCGACCGGGGCCACCAAACCGGCTACCCTGGAGTCCGGGGCGGTGATCCAGGTTCCTCTCTTCATCAATGAAGGGGATATCCTCCGCATCGATACGCGCACCCGGGAATATATCACCCGGGTCAAATGAGATCGGAAACTCTTTAGGGAAAAAACATAATCGGATTGAATTCGGCTGGAAGGAGGCCTGCATGGATTATCCGGATGATCTTTATTATAACCGGGACCATCTATGGGTCCGGGTGCAAGGGAACCGGGGGACGGTGGGAATAACGGACCACGCCCAAAGGGAGATGGGGGAGATCCTTTTCGTGGACCTTCCCGAGGAAGGCTCCCAGGTGGATAAGAATGAGAACTTCGGGTCGCTCGAATCCTCCAAGACCGTGGCTGAGCTTCGCAGTCCCATCAGCGGCGAAATCGTTTCGATCAACAAGGACCTGGAAGAGGAGCCCTCCCTGGTCAATGACGACCCCTATGGAAACGGCTGGCTCATCGTGTTGGAAATGGACGACCCCGCGGAATTGGAGGATATGCTCAACGCCGCCGATTACGAAGAGCTCCTGGAACAGAAAGAGGAAGAAGAGGAAGAGGAATGAAGGATCATTTCCTTGACAAAATGGATGAAGGTTGTTAGAAACGGGGAGAGAACAAGCACAGGAAAGGCAAGAGATCCCCTCGGAGGTGGGAATGGATATTATTGATCAGGCGTTGAAAAAGGGGCAAAAATCGCTTTCCGAGTACGATTCGAAAAGAGTCCTCAAGGCTTACGGCTTTCCGGTGGTGCAGGAAAGGCTTGTCAACAGCCGGGCGGGCGCTACGAAAGCGGCCAAGGAGATCGGCCTTCCCGTGGTTCTGAAGGCTTGCTCCCCGAACATCGCCCACAAGACGGAGAAGAAATTGATCGAAGTGGACCTGAGGACCCTGAAGGAAGTCCAGAAGGCCTATGACGCGATCCTGGAAAGGGTCGGGGACAGCCCTCTCGATGGGGTCCTGGTGCAGGAGATGGTCAAGGGGTCGCGGGAGCTGGTGATCGGCATGATTCGGGATGCCCAATTCGGCCCCTGTGTCATGTTCGGGCTGGGGGGGATTTTTACGGAAGTCCTGAAAGACGTCTCCTTTCGAATCGCTCCCCTGGAGAAACGGGATGCCCTGGAAATGGCCCAGGAAATCAAAGGGGCCCCCATTCTGGGGTCCTTCCGGGGGATGCCTCCCGTCGATATGGAGCTTCTTGCGGCGATGCTCATCAACGCCGGGAAGCTGGGGTTGGAAAACGACGCCATAAAAGAAGTGGACGCCAACCCCCTGATTATTTCCCAAGACAAGCCGGTGGTGGTGGATGCCTTGGTGGTGCTCGAGGGCGGGTCCAAGCCGTAATCGAGAGGGAAGGAAATGCCCAGCACGGAAGAGTTGGTCAAAGACGCCCTTTCGGGTTCGGTCCGGGCCCTGGCCAAACTGATTACCCTGGTGGAAAACGAAATGCCCGAATCCATGGAGGCTTTGCAGCGCCTGTATCCCCAAACCGGGAAGGCCTATATCGTCGGGATTACCGGCCCCCCGGGGTCGGGGAAAAGCACGCTGACCGATAAAATCACCAAGGAGCTTCGAAAAAAAGAGTACACCGTGGGGATCATTGCCGTGGACCCCACGAGCCCCTTCACCGGCGGGGCGTTGCTGGGGGACCGGCTACGCATGCAGGACATCACCAGCGATGAAGGCGTGTTCGTCCGGTCCATGGCGACCCGGGGGACCTTGGGCGGGCTCTCGAAGGCCACCGCGGACACGATCAAAATACTGGATGCCTTCGGCAAGGATTTCATCATCATCGAGACCGTCGGCGTGGGGCAGGACGAGGTGGATATCGTGAAGACCGCCGACACGACGATCCTCATCTCCGTGCCCGGCCTGGGCGATGATATTCAGGCCCTGAAGGCGGGGATCATGGAGATTGCCGATATCTTCGTGGTCAACAAGGCGGACCGGGAGGGGGCCGACCGGGTGGTCACCGAACTCAGCCTCATGCTGGATTTGAGCCCGGTCAAGAGCGACTGGAGGCCCCCGATCGTGAAAACCGTGGGGACCCTGGGGGAGGGGGTCTCCGAGCTGGCGGAGAAGGTCCTGGCCCATCGGAAATTTCTGGAAGAAGGCCCGGGACTGATGAAAAAGCGCAACAGCCGGGCGAGAGAAGAGATCATCAACCTCATCGAGAAGGAGATCTCGAAATACATCCACAAAATGCTGAAATACGACGTGGCCTTCGACGAGGTCATCGAAAAGGTCGTGGCCCGGGAAAAAGACCCTTATTCCTACGCCCGGGCGATCACCGAGCCTTTTGCCAAGTATTACCAGGTTTATAAGATAGATAAAAAGAGTGTCTAATCCGTGGGGGGCATCCTGCGCTTCGCGGGGCTTCGTGCCCCCATAACCTATTCTTTAACTTTTCCCAAAATCTCGTTGGCGATAATCTCCCTCATGATTTCATCCGTCCCCCCGCCGATTCGGCTGAGGCGGATGTCCCGCCAGTACCTCTGTACCGGGTATTCCATCATGTATCCATACCCCCCATGAATCTGGAGCGCGGCGTCGGCCACCCGGGCCGCCATTTGGGCGGAAAAGAGTTTGGCCATGGAGATCTCCTTCACCGGGTAGGCACCCTGCTGGAATTGCCAGGCGCAGTAATAGACCAGGTGCCTGGCCGCCTCGATTTCGGTGGTCATGTCCGCCAGACGGTGGCGGGTCACCTGGAAGTGGGCCAGGGGTTTGCCGAACTGGACCCGCTCCTGGGCGTATTTGGCGGCCAGATCAAACGCCATTTGGGCGCGGGAAACGGCGTTGGCCGCGCCCATGATGCGCTCGCCCTGAAGCTCCCACATGATGTGATAGAATCCCCTGCCCTCTTCTCCCAGGAGGGCATCGGCCGCCACGCGGCAGTCTTCGAAGAGGAGTTCGGCCGTATCCGAAGACCTCATCCCCACCTTATCCAGCTTTCGGGTCACGGAGAAGCCGGGAGTTCCCTTGTCCACGAGAAACAAGGAGACGCCCTTGTAACCCTTCTTCTCTCCGGTACGGGCCACCAGGACGATAAAATCGGCCCGCACCCCGTTGGTGATGAAAATTTTCCGCCCGTTGATAACCCAGTGGTCCCCGTCGCGCCGGGCGGTCGTCTGGATCGCGGCCACATCCGATCCGGCGTTGGGCTCGGTGATCCCCAGGCAGGCGATCTTTTGGCCGCGGTTGGCGGGGAGGAGGTAATTCATCTTTTGCTCTTCGGTCCCGAATTTAAAGATGGGCGGAGTGGCCATCTCGCTCTGGACCGCAACCGCCATGCCGATGGAGCCCATGCCGCATCGGCCCAGCTCTTCGGCGAGGACCACGGAGAAGAGGAAGTCGCATCCCTGGCCCCCGTATTTTTCCGGAAAACGAAGGCCCAGGTAGCCCAGTTCCCCCATGCGGGCGAAAACCGAGTCGGGAAATCCCTCGGCCTCTTCCCATTCTTCAGCATGGGGAGCCAGCTCTTTTTCCACGAATTTCCGGACCGATTCCCGGAACAGCTCGTGCTCTTGGGTAAACATGGGGTATCTCATGGCCCCGCTCCTCATCCCATCATTCCTTTTTGGAAAAACGTTCCCGCAATTCGCGCTTGAGAACTTTCCCCCCGAAGGGAGTCTTGGGGAGAGCGTCCATGAAGGCCACGGAAGTAGGCTTCTTGTAGCTCGCCAGGTGGGCCTTGCAGAAATCGATCACTTCCGATTCGGTCAGGGCTTGTCCCTCTTTGGGCACGACCACGGCCTTGATCGTTTCGCCCCATTTTTCATCGGGAACCCCGATGATCACCGCTTCCGCGATCTTGGGGTGACGGGCCAAAACCTCTTCCACCTCTTGGGAATAGACGTTCAGCCCCCCGGTCTTGATCATATCTTTTTTGCGGTCCACAAAATAAAGAAAACCGTCTTCGTCGTACTTCCCCAAGTCCCCGGTGTGAAGCCATCCGCCGCGAAGGGTCTGGGCCGTCTCCTCGGGATTTTTATAATATTCCTTCATGACCGTGGGCCCTTTAATGATAATCTCCCCCACCTCCCCGACGGGAAGGTCGCGGTCCTGCTCATCGACGATCCTGACCTCCGTGCACATATACGGTTTCCCCACGCTTCCCGTTTCCTTCGGCCGGTCCGTTGGCTTAAGGATGGTTATGCCGGGAGAACCCTCGGTCAGGGCGTAGCTGACATAGGTCCGGGCGCGGGGAAAAAGGCGGGTCTCGATGGCCTTCTGCATGGCGGGGTGCAGGAATCCCTGGGAGGACAGATACATGCGCATCGACCGGGTGTCGTAAACTCCGGATTCCATTTCCTTGAGGAGCTTTCCCCAGATGGTGGGGTTTCCGGTCATGGCCGTCACCTTCTCCTGCTCTATGATCTCCAGGCATCTGCGGGCATCAAACTCCCGGGTCACGATGAAGGTTCCGCCGGCATACATGTAGGCCAGGAAGCGGCTCAGGGCGGCCGTATGGAAGAGGGGCATGGGGTAATAGACGACGTCTTCAGGGGTCGGGCTTTGGTTTTCGGTAGTCACCGAGATGATGTTCCAGAGGAGCGATTTGTGCGTGAGAACGGCCCCCTTCGGAGTGCCGGTGGTCCCTCCGGTAAAAAGAATGAAGGCCTCGTCTTCCTCCTGCACTTCGATGAGGAAGTCCTCGGGGGACTCTGCCTCCAAAATTTTTTCGTAGGAATGAGCAAAGGCGGGGGGTGGGTCCCCCCAAAAGACCCATTCTCGCGCCCGGGGCAGGGAAGGGCGGAGTTTTTCCACCCGGGAAAGGAACTCGGGTTGAAAAAGGAAGAAGGCGCACCCGGTGAATTCGGCCTGGAAAAGGATGTCCTCATCCAAACCCCAGGCGTTGAGGGGAACGGTGATGGCGCCGATCTTCAAATGGGCCAAGTAGGATTCCATGAGTTCGATGGAATTGAAGGAGAGGGTGGCGACGCGGTCTCCCTTGTTAACCCCCAGCTTCAGGAGGGCCCGGGCCAGGCGATTGGTCCGGGCGTTGAGTTCCCGGTAGGTCCGGCGAGCATCTCCGCAACAAATGGCGGTCTTGTGGGGATATTTCCGGGAGTTGCGAACCACCGAATACCCCAGGGTCATTTCCATGGCAGCCGCCTCCTTTTTTACGCCCCCGGGGCCAGAGGATCGGGACGAACCATTTACCCCAGGCCCTTGGGGCGGACAAAAAAATCCCCCCTCTCCTTTATCAGAAGAGGGGGGAACATTGCAAGGGGTAGGGATCGGCTCAGGAGAGGACCTGAGCATTCATCCGATTCCAGCGATCTTCTTGGCCAGGCCCTTTTTGGCCTCCAGGTCCGCCTGGCGCCGGATCATAATCCGCTGGGCCTGGGGGGGGCCGGCCCCATGCATGGACTCCGTCCGGTAGCCGACCGCGGCCGTGCCCAGGGTCAGGTTTTCGATCAGCCGAAGGACCCGCATGCGGTGCTCGGTGGGCACCGAGGCGACCCCCTTGAGGTATTTTTCCACGAAAGGGCCCGTGCGTTCGCTGCGCAGGTCTTTTTCCGAGGGCATGGTCACCATGAGGCCGCCGGCAATGTCCTCGGCCAGGCGGGCGATTTCATAGGGAAAGCGGGTCACGTTTTGCTTGCAAACATTGGCCAGCAGCATGTCGATCTCGAAGTTTCCGGCGCGGGTGGGGTGTCCTTCCGAGGAGCAGGCCAAGCCGCAGGAGTAAAGGGTCTCGTTCAGGTGGACCATCTCGATGAGTTTATCCGCAATGTGGGAGGCCTTGGCAGCCCCATTGTATTCCGCGGCCAGGGAAGCGGCCCCGATGAGTACGTCCCCTACGCCGACCTTGCAGCCGCCATAGCTTTGGCGGTGGTAACCGGCGAACCGTTCCACCAGGGTTCCCACAAAGTCCGTCTCCCCGCAGAGGAAAACCCGGTCCCAGGGGACAAAGACGTCGTCGAAAATGGCCAGCACCTCATGTCCGCCGAACTGATGGTTGCCCACGTCCAGAGTGGACCCCTCCAGCTTCCGGGTATCGCACGATTGCCGCCCGTAAATGAAGAAGAGGCCTTTCGAATCCGTCGGGACGGCAAAAGAGATGGCGTAATCCTTCTCGTCCTCCCGGAGGGCCATGGTGGGCATGACGATCACTTCCTGGGAATTGACCATTCCGGTCTGGTGGGACTTGGCCCCGCGCACCACCACCCCATCCTTGCGCCGCTCCACTACGCGGAGGAACAAATCCGGGTCGGCCTGCTGCACCGGCCGAAGGCTCCGGTCCCCCTTCACGTCGGTCATGGCCCCGTCCACCACCAGGTCCTCCTCCTGGACCCGCTGCAGGAAATCCATGAAGCGCCGGTGGTAGGGGGTCCCGTGCTTTTCGTCCGTTTCAAAGGTCGTGCTGTAGAGGGCATTCATGGCGTCCATGCCCACACAGCGCTGGAAGCAGGAAGCCGTCTTTTGCCCCAGAAGGCGTTGCATTTTGACTTTGTTCACCAAGTCCTGGCTACTCTGGTGGATCGCGGTAAAGCGGTTGATGGTTCTTCCCGAGAGGTGGGAGGTGGTGGTCATGAGGGCTTTGTGCTCGCTCTCGTGCGCGAGCTGGAAGGTCATGGCTACGGAATTGAGAGAGGGGCGGATGATGGGGTGGTCCACCGGGTTTTTCACCCGCTCTCCCAGAAGGTATACCTCTAAATTCAACTTGCGGAGGCTTTCGATGTATTGGTCGGGAGTCTTCATGGTTCCTTCTTTCCGGTTATGGGTTGCGGGTTACTCGTTGCCGGTTATTCATTCCTTTTTGCCGTTTCCCGCCTTCTCGTTCTCGATGGATCGCTTTTTCGCTAACCAGCGACCAGCAAAGTTTTTTTATCTCATCAATGCGCCCCCTGCTACCATGCGGTTGATCTGGTTGGTCCCCTCATAGATCTGCGTCAGTTTGGCGTCGCGCATCAGCTTTTCCACGACGAAATCTTTGGTGTATCCGTATCCTCCGTGAATCTGGACGGCGTCGGTGGTCACCCGCATGGCCACGTCGGTGGCGTAAAACTTCGCCTGCGCCGCCTCCCGGGTGAATCGCTTGTGCTGGTCGGCCAGGGAACCCGCGTACCAGGTCAATAGCCGGGCCGATTCCACCGCCGCGGCCATGTCGGCGAGCATAAAATTCAACCCCTGGTGGGTCCCGATGGGCCGTCCGAACTGAACCCGGGTTTTGGCGTAGGAAAGGGCCGCCTCGAAGGCGGCCCGGGCCAAACCGAGGCCGACCGTGGCGATGTTCACCCGCCCCTCGTCCAGAGCTTCCATGGCCCATTTGAAACCTTCGCCTTCATTGCCCAAAAGGTTTTCCCGGGGGACGACCACATTTTCCAGGATGACCTCGGCCACGTTCAAGGACCGCTGCCCCATCTTATCCTCCACCTTGCCGACGGAAAGGCCCGGCGACTCGCGGGGAACCACGAAACCGCAGATGCCCTTGGTCCCCTTGGATGGGTCGATGGTGGCAAAAATGGTATAGAGTTCGGCGTAGCTGGCGTTGGTGATGAAGCATTTCTGCCCGGTCAGGACGTAATGGTCCCCTTCCAGTTTGGCCCGGGTTTTCAGCCCGCCCGCATCAGAGCCGGCTTCCCTCTCGGTGAGCCCAAAGGAGGCTGTTTTTCCCGACTGGTTCAGGGGAAGAAGAAAGCGCTTTTTCTGTTCAGGCGAGCCCCCGCACAGAATGGGACCGCAGGCCAGGGAATTGATCCCGATCATTCCGCTGATGGCCACGCAGGCAGCGTTCAATTCCTCGTTGATGACGGAAGAATCCACCAGTCCCAGCCCCTGTCCCCCGTATTCTTTGGGGCAGGTGAGGTTCATCAGGCCGGCGGAGTGGGCCTTCCGGATGATCTCCCCGGGGAACCTCGGGTTCCGGTCGTAATCCAGGGCCACGGGAGCGATTTCCTTGGCGGCGAAGTCCCGCGCCGTCTTCTGGAAGGCCTTCTGTTGTTCGCTTAGGGAAAAATCAATCATTCGCAACTCCTCCTTCGATCAAGAAATGAAAATGAAAACGAACCGCCAAGCGGCGTAGCGGCAAAAAAGGTTGGTTCGTTCCAAGGGATATTCTCTTGTATCAGAAATTTCTCGAGCTGTCCAGAAGGATCGTCACCGGGCCGGAGTTGACCAGCTCCACCTCCATGACAGCCTGGAAGACCCCGGTGGCCACCTTCATCCCCTTTTGGCGGGCGGCATCCACAAAATATTCATAAAGCTTTTGGGCTTCGCCCGGGGGAGCCGCATCGGTGAAAGACGGGCGGCGACCCTTGCGGCAGTCGGCATAGAGGGTGAACTGGGAGATGACCATGAGGTCCCCCCCGGCATCCAGAAGGGAGAGATTCATCTTTCCTTCGGGGTCTTCGAAGATTCGCAGGTTGATGATTTTTTCGAGCAGATAATCGGCCTCCTTGGGAGTGTCCCCTTGGCCCACTCCCAGCAGGACCAGGACCCCCGGTCCGGTTTCCCCGGTGACATGTCCATTCACCCTGACCCGAGCCCGGCTGACTCTTTGGATTACGGCCCGCATAATTTTCCCCCCCGCCTGTCAGGAAATCCTCATTTTCCTTTGCGTTTAGCCGAGATCGGGTTTCGAATCTCTTTTTCCGACGAGTCCAGGTCCCGGGAAGTTAGGGTGGCCACTTTTTGGCGAGAAATTCCGGAAGGATCCCCCGCCCAGCGCAGGAGGGGGTCCGTGAATCTTTGAAATTCGGGCATTTGCTCCCGGGTTAAAGCCGGTGCACGGGGGGAGACATCCTTCAGGGGATTGCGGGGTACCCCATTCTGGGTCAGGCGAAAATCCAGATGGGGTCCGGTGGAGAGACCCGTGGAGCCCACGTAGCCGATGATTTGCTTCTGGCGGACTGTCTTGCCCCTGCTGATTCCCGGGCCGTACCCGCTTAGGTGTCCATACATGGATTGGTATCCCTTGGCGTGGCGGATGATGACCTGCTTTCCATATCCGCCGTTCCATCCGCAAAAGGTTACCGTTCCATCCGCTACGGCCCACACCGGGGTTCCCGGCGGGGCGGCATAATCGACCCCGAGGTGGGGGCGGGACCCGCCCAGAATGGGATGGGGGCGCGAGCGGGTGTACCCGGAAGAAATGCGGGTGAATTTCAGGGGAGAACGAAGGAGGGCTTTGCGCAGGGATTCGCCCTGGGGCGTATAATAATCGCCCCGGGCCCCCGGCGGGGCGAAATAAAGGGCCTGATGCTTTTGGGTCTCCCGCTGGTATTCGGCGTAAAGAATCCGGCCGTACCGAACGAAGCTGTCTCCCACCAAGTACTTTTCCACCACCATTTCAAATCGATCGCCGGGCTGGGGGTCCTTATGAAAATCGATCTCCCAGGCGAAAATGTCGGCAAAATCCATGATCAGGGAATCCTTCTCGCCCAGCCGGTCCATGGCTTCGAAGAGGCTGGCAGAAATTTCCCCCGAGACTTTCACCCAATATCGATCCACCGGGACTTCCTTTTTGACGGCGATCCAATCCCCCCCGGGGTTCAGAGAAAGTTGGTAAATATCGAGGGGGCTGGCGGTGTAGGTAAGGTTCAAAAAGGCTCCTTGAGGGCTCAGGCGGACTTCGAAAGAATCGCCGGGCTTGATCCGGCGGAGATTGACCACCGCCTGCAGGTGCCGGCAGATGACCTCGACCAAATCTTTGGGAAGGGCCTGGGCCCGCAGGGCCGAGGACAGGGTTTGCCCCTTGGTGATTTCACCGGCGATGATCCGGTCGGGGGGCGGGGG
>JACAEW010000315.1 GCA_013388675.1 Syntrophaceae bacterium
CCCCAGGCACTGCCATCATACCGAAGGATCGTGCCGGTACCGCCCACGGCGAACACATCGCTCCCCGAACTCCCCCAGACGGCGGAAAGGTCCGCCGTGGTCCCGGAGGTCATGGCCGTCCACGCGCTCCCGTCGAAACGAAGGATCGTACCCCCCGCGCCCACGGCAAAGACATGACTCCCCGAACTCCCCCAGACACCGAAAAGGTCCGCCGTGGTCCCGGAGGTCATGGCCGTCCACGCGCTCCCGTTGTAGCGCAGAATCGTACCCCCGACACCCACGGCAAAAACATCGCTCTCCGAACTGCCCCACACGCCGTAGAGATCCACGGTCCTCCCGGAGGTTATGGCTGTCCAGCTGTTGCCGTTGTAGGATAGGATCATGCCCCGGGCGCCCACGGCCAACACGTTGCTCCCCGAACTCCCCCAGACACCGAAAAGGCCCTCTGTAGTCCCGGAGGTCTGGACCGACCATGTACTCCCATTGAAGCGCAAGACCGTACCATTATTGCCCACGGCAAAGACATCGCTTGCCGAACTTCCCCAGACACCCGAGAGATCCTCCGTCGTCCTGGAGGTCATGGCTATCCAGGCGCTCCCGTTGTAGCGCAGGATTGTCCCCCCGGAACCCACGGCGAAGACATTGTTCGCGGAACTCCCCCAAACACCGAAAAGATCGACCGCCGCTGAGGGCATGGTCGTCCAGGCACTCCCGTTGTAACGAAGGATCACGCCGGAATAGCCCACGGCAAAAACTTCGCTCCCCGAACTCCCCCAAACAGCGGTCAGGTCTTCCGAGGTCCCGGAAGTCATGGGCGCCCAGGCGCTCCCATTGTAACGAAGGATCGTACCCCCGGCGCCCACGGCGAAAACATTGCTCGCGGAACTCCCCCAAACACCGAAAAGGTCCGCCGTCGTCCCGGAGGTCATGGCCGTCCAGGCGCTTCCGTCGTAGCGCAGGATCGTACCCCCAACCCCAACGGCAAACACATCGCTCCCCGAACTCCCCCAAACACCGTTGAGGTCCACTGTCGTCCCCGAGGTCATATCCGCCCAGGCGCTCCCATTGTAACGCAGGATCGTACCCCCAACCCCAATGGCAAACACATCGCTCCCCGAACTCCCCCAAACGGCCTTGAGGTCGTCGCCCTGGGGCAATGGGTTTTGCCAGACCCAATCCTGCGAATGGGCTAAGACTGGAACGAAAAAAGAAAAAATCAAAGCGCAAATACCGATGCGTAGATAGTTCCCCTGGTTAAATTTCATACTTTCACCCTAAGCGGTCAATTCCTGAAGACCAATGGTTTCTCGGGACGAATCCCCAAGCATCATTATTCCCAAAGAGAGAACAACCCGTAACTGATTAATTTTCCTTTCACACGCCATTGGCATCCTGCGGCCGACAGACTCAATCCGGAGAAGATAGGGATTTCCCTTTATCCCCTGTTCTCTGGTTGCAAAAGGTATTCCCGCAGAAAAGCCTTTCGGAAGGAAAACCCAAATTCGTCCAAAGCAGATGATAATCTATGTTTTTGGGAAAAGGAAGAAAATTAAAAAATTTAAGCCCCCATAAAAATATCGTTGAATTCTTCCCATGGTCTTCGGCCTAACCCAACAACTTGTTGAAATAACAAGAATTTCATTTTTCCGGCAATGCGCGGAAGGGACCCAAAGGCGTTTTCTTAAGAAGTGTCGAAGACAAAGGGTTGGAAACCAATGCTAAGGATAATATCGGGCAAGGCCGGTCAAAAATATGTCGAGGGTCAATAATGCGCGCATTCTTGGAGGGGTCAAGCGTTCCTGCCCGGCTTTTGGAAAAACGAATCGCGAAGCGGCCCACCCTCCGACTCATTCAGGCCAGTGTTGACCGTCCAACGGGTAAATTTTGGGCTGGAGGATAAACTCGAAATATGCGGGCCTCCGATTCAATCTTCCGAGAATCAAACTTCTATGATTTGCCCCCCGCCCGGGAGATCGCTTGGCTGGTAGCCGAATTCGGTCAGCATGCGGCGGGTGGCCTCTAAATTTATGTCCCACCCCATCTTCTCCTTCCGGAATCGGGTGGCCAGCACATAATCCACCACCGGGGAAAGCACGCCCATGGCCAGAAAATTGGGCTGAGACCGGGGATTTCCTCCAGGGCCGCCTTCGCTGGCCCAGAGAGCGTCGACGATGCAGAGCTGCTGCAGGGGATGGTTCACTCTTCCGGTCTTGGCGTCCATGGGACCCAGGACCTGCGGGGTCATGTTCACGGCCAGGAGATATTCGAGGGCTTCGTCTTGGTGGACATACATTGGGGAAAAGGTTCCCATGTGGTTCTTCATGGTCATGGTGAATCCGCCGTAGGTGTCGCTGTGGCCTTTGCAAAGGGCGATGTTGACGAGAATATCCACCTTGCCTTCGGCTAGGTGCCGAAGGCACTTCGTTGTCCTCCTCCCGTCGCCCCAGGGCGCGGGCACCGGGACCGGGGTGTTGATCCCCCCCCACTGGTCTTCGATTCTGACCCCTTCCGGCAGGCCGGAAAAGGGCGTGTTCCTGGCCATGGAACCGCCGTGGACCCCGTCGAAAATGTGAATGTTCGTTCCCTGAACCCCCAGAAGGTCGGTGAACACATGGCAGACCTTGGACAAAACCGCACTGCGGGTATGCTGGAGGGCGATGTTGTTGGTCTTGATGGCCACCACCGTATGAGCCCAGGATTTCCCCGGAGGCTTGATAAAGACAGCCCGCCAGGCGTCTTCCGGGCTCCGGGTCCCGGCAAGTCCGCAGGCCAGTTTGTCCATGTTCTCCCAGACCCTCTCTTTAACCACCATCTTTTCCTGGACCGCCCAGGAGGTGACGGGTTGGACTCCATGAACCATCTTCGGGTCCGTTATTCCCACCACTCTCAGATTATTCACGTTGGGGTGGACGATCGACTTCTTTTCCCACGCCGCCCCGGCCTTCGGAACAAAGATCATGGGGGAAGCGGCAATAGCGGTCCCGGCAAAAAGCGCGTTCTTGACAAATTCCCTTCTGGAAATCCTGGCCATTCTCTTCTCCTTCATTTTAAAAGAAACCCCCGTATCCCTTATTTTATTTTTCCCCTGTTTATCTGCCCAACCTGCAATCTACTTCAGTTTATCATTTCAGAGTTGCCCCTCTATGATCTACTTCACCCCGCCCCAGGTTTTGGGATTCCTGCTGGATAGTCCCGATGAATTTGGGATATACTATAGTTCCTTTTCGATGACACCCACCCCCTACTGTAAGGAGAGCGTATGAAAAAGGCCTCCCCTGCCTTCCCGTACCTGGTCTTATTCCTATTCAGCCTTGTTTTCAGCGTGGACCTGTGGGCCCAGGAATCGCCCCGGGTGGAAAATTTTTTCCCCCAGGGAACGGTAAAAAACATTCGCCAGGTCCGGGCCCAGTTTTCCGATCCCATGGTTCCCTTCGGGGAAGCCCGGGACCTGGCCCAACCTTTCGCCATCTCCTGCCCTGCCCAAGGGACCGCCCGCTGGGCCGACCCCAAAAACTGGGTTTATGATTTCGAAAAGGTCCTGCCGGCAGGCTTGCGCTGCGAGTTTACCCTGAAGACCGGCTTGAGGGCTTTATCCGGCAAGGAAATCTCCGAAGCAAAGGTTTTCTCTTTCTCTACCGGCGGTCCTTCGGTTAAAAACTCCGTCCCTTATCAGGGGGACGAAGGCATCGACGAGGAGCAGGTTTTCATCCTCCGCCTCGACGCCGAGCCCGACCTGGAATCGGTCCTGAAGAACGTTTCCTTCTCCGTGGAGGGGCTCCCCGAAAGGGTGGGGATCAATCTGGCCGGGGAAAAGGAGAGGAAAAAGATATTGGAATCCGCGAGAGCCAGGTGGATTTCCAGAGATCTGAAGAAATCGGGGGATTTTCTCCTCCTCATTCAAAGCAAACAGCGTTTTCCCAATAAGGCGAAAGTGAACCTGGTCTGGGGTAAGGGGGTCCGGTCCAAAACCGGCGTGTCCACCGAGCGGGACCAGGTGCTGCCTTTCAAAACCCGGGATGCCTTTACGGTGGAATTCCGCTGCCAGCGGGAGAATCCCCGGGCCGCCTGCCTCCCCATCACTCCCATGGAGCTTGCCTTTTCCTCGCCCGTTGCGGCGGAGTGGGCCGGACGAATCGTCCTTAAAGGCCCCGGAGAAAAGTCCTGGAAGCCCCAGTTACCCCGGGAAGACAGGGATCATTTCACCACCATCGCCTTCCCGGGGCCTTTCCCGGAAAACGCCGCCCTTCGGGTCGAGCTTCCCGCCGGCCTGATGGATGAAGCCGGCCGGCCCTTGGTGAATGCCGATAAATTCCCCCTTGCAGTTAGGACGGACCGGTTTCCTCCCCTGGCGAAATTTTCCTCCCGCTTCGGCATCATCGAGCTGAACGCCGACCCCGCGCTCCCCGTGACTTTAAGGAATCTGGAGCCCCGGGTGAAGGGGCGAATGGTGAAGGCCGATGGGGACCGCGGGTTTTTCGGCAGTTTGATCGGAAAGGTCCTCAGCCTCCCTGCGGATCAAAAGGTCGAGGTCCAGGCCTGGCTTCGAAAAGTGGCTGCGGCATCCCGGGACAAATCCCTTCTCGGCGATGAACCCCAGGCCGGTTCATTCCAGGTTCCCAAGCCCCAGGGAGGCCAGGCCTTCGAAGTGGTGGGCATTCCCCTCAAAAAGCCGGGGCTCTACATTGTGGAACTGGAAAGCACGATCCTCGGCGAGGCTTTGCTGGACCACCCCAGGCCCATGTTTGTCCCGGCGGCGGCCCTGGTCACGAACCTCTCCGTTCATTTCAAATGGGGCCGCGAATCTTCCCTGGTATGGGTCACCACCCTGGACCGGGGGGAACCGGTGAAAGATGCCCAAGTATCGGTGCGGGACTGTCGGGAAAATATCCTTCATGAGGGAAAGACCGATGCCGAAGGGTTGTTCCGTATCCCGACACCCTTGCCCTCGGGGCAAGACCTCCCCCGATGCGACTATGTCATCGATTCCCAAGATTATTCCCAGTCCCAGGCCCTCCATCTTCAAGGAGGGCTCCTGGTCATGGCTCAGACCCCGGATGACATGGCCTTCGTCCACTCCAGCTGGGACCAGGGAATCGAGCCCTGGAGGTTTCAGCTTCCTTACGAAGACTACCGGGGGCCCATGCTGGGCCATACGGTGTTTGACCGCACCCTTCTTCGCGCCGGTCAGACCGTGTACATGAAGCACCTTCTGCGCCAAAGAACCGGGCAGGGGTTCGCTCAGGTGGCCGGGGCAAAGCGCCCGGACCTGGTCACCATCCAGCACGGAGGAAGCGGGCAAAAATACGAATTCCCCCTGAAGTGGGATGCTCAGGGAATCGCGGAAACCACCTGGGCCATTCCCCGGGAAGCTAAGCTGGGCAACTATAGTGTCATCCTGGTGAAGAGGGGAAGCGGCGAAGGCCGGGAAGAATGGCGGAGAGTCTCGGGCGATTTTCGGGTCGAGGAGTTCCGGGTTCCCCTCCTGCGGGGGACGATCAAGCCCCCGGCCGAGCCCCTGGTCAGACCGAAAGAAATTCCCCTGGACCTGAGCCTCCAGTACCTGGCCGGCGGAGGGGCCGGCTTTCATCCGGTGAAACTCCGAAGCGAGCTTCGATCGCGCTCGGTCCCGCCTTCCGAGGGCTTTGACCGTTTTGCTTTCGGCAACGGGCCGGTCAAGGAGGGGCTGGTCCGCAGAGGGGCCGCTTTCGAGGAAGAAGACGGAGAGGACCCGTCCGATGAACGGAAAGGCGTCAGGATTCCCTCTCAAGACCTGGTTCTGGACCGGGCAGGGACCGCGCGCACAACCCTGCAAAACATTCCTCCCCTTGAAACTCCCATGGAGATTCTGGCAGAGATGGAGTTCAAGGACCCCAATGGCGAGACCCAGACGGTCTCCACCCGGCTCCCTCTTTGGCCCTCCCGCTATTTGATCGGGATCAAGCCCGACTCCTGGGCGGTTTCCAAGGATTCCTTCAAATTCCACGTGGCCGTTTTGGACCTCGACGGAAAGGCGGTGGCCGGAGCGAAAGTAAAAACCGAGCTTTTCCAGCGGAAAATTCTTACCCATCGGAAACGCATCGCCGGGGGCTTTTACGCCTACGACCATACGGAGGAGACCGGAAAGATCGGCCCTCTCTGTTCCGGCGAGACCGATTCCATGGGACTCATGCTCTGTGAAACCCGCTCTCCCCGATCCGGTAATCTGATCGTTCAAGCCCAGACGGAGGACCCCTCCGGCTTTCTCACGGCGGCCCATCAAGAAATATGGGTGGCGGAAAAGGACGACTGGTGGTTTGCCGCCGGGGACCACGACCGGATCGATCTTCTTCCCGGGAAAAAGCGCTACGAGCCGGGAGAGACGGCGGTCTTCCAGGTGCGCATGCCCTTCCGCGAGGCGACCGCCCTGGTTACGGTGGAGCGGGAAGGCGTCATGGAAACGTGGGTGCGGAAGATTTCCGGGAAAAAACCGGTGATCGAGCTCCCGGTCAAGGGAAACTATGCCCCCAACGTCTTCGTTTCCGTCCTTCCCGTCCGGGGCCGCGCGGCGGGGGTGAAGCCCACGGCCCTGGTTGACCTGGGGAAACCCGCCTACAGGCTGGGAATCGCCGAAATCAACGTGGGCTGGAAGGAACACGAGCTGAAGGTGGATGTATCCACGGACCGAAAAGTTTACCGGGTGCGGCAGAAGGCCAAGGTTAAATTCGCGGTCAAAACCTGGGAGGGAAAAGCGCCCCCCGGGGGGAGCGAAGTAGCGGTGGCCGCGGTGGACGAGGGCCTGCTCGAGCTCATGCCCAACAAAAGCTGGAAAATCCTGCCGGCCATGATGGGACGGAGAGGTTACGGAGTGCATACGGCAACGGCCCAGGGCCAGGTCATCGGCCGGCGCCACTTCGGATTAAAAGCCCTCCCCCAGGGCGGCGGGGGAGGAAAGCAAACCACCCGCGAGCTCTTCGACACCCTTCTTCTCTGGAAGGGCCGCGTTCCGCTGGATGCAAACGGCGAAGCTTCCCTGGAAATTCCCCTCAACGACTCTCTCACCAGCTTTCAGATCGTGGCCGTGGCCACGGGAGGAACGGGCCTATTCGGCACCGGCTCCACTTCCATCCAATC
Organism: Syntrophaceae bacterium; assembly: GCA_013388675.1. Lineage (GTDB taxonomy): Bacteria > Desulfobacterota > SM23-61 > SM23-61 > SM23-61 > SM23-61. The sequence continues at coordinate 7,111 of JACAEW010000315.1, forward strand.
CACCCAGGACCTGATGCTCTTCTCCGGCCTTCCTCCCACGGTCAGAGAAGGCGACCGCTTCCAGGCCGAGTTCACCCTCCGGAACGTCAGCGATCGGAATATGACCGTGGACCTTTCCGCCAAAGTGCGGGGGATTGCGGGCCCATTGAAACCCTTAAAGGCCTCGCTCCAACCCGGAGAAGCGAAAGAAGTCGGCTGGGAGGTGGCCGTTCCCCGGGAAGCGGAATCGCTCCGGTGGGAAGTCGAAGCGCAGGAAAAAGGCTCTCCGGAAAAGGACCGGCTCAGGATCATCCAGAAAGTCTCCCCCGCCGTCCCGGTCAGGACTTTTCAGGCTACGATCGCCCAGGTGGAAAAGGACCTTCGGGTTTCCGTGGAACGGCCCGCCGACGCCATTTCCGGCCGGGGCGGCGTGAACGTGAACTTCCGCCCCGTCTGGCGGAGAGCCTGAACGGGGTGAAGGAGTACATGAGAGGATATCCCTACGGTTGCCTGGAACAAAAGGTCTCCATGGCCGTTTCCTTGCGGGAGGAGAAGAGGTGGAAGGAACTGATGGCCAACCTCCCCTCCTACCAGGACGGCGACGGCTTGGTGAAATACTTTCCGGCCATGAGGCTCGGCGATGAAACCCTCACTTCCTACATCCTGGCCATCGGCCACGAAGCCGGGTGGTCCATCCCGGAAGAACCCAAAGAGAGGATGGAATCGGGCCTCCAGAAATTCATCGAGGGGAGGCTCTTTCGCGGCTCCCCTCTGCCCACGGTGGACCTCGCCCTTCGAAAGCTTGCGGCCATGGAAGCCCTATCCCGGAGCGGAAAATTCCAGGGCAAGCTCTTGGGCTCGATATCGATCGAACCGAACCTCTGGCCCACCTCTGCGCTCCTTGACTGGATGAACCTGCTTAGAAACTCCCGGGACATTCCCAACCGGAACGAACGGCTGAGGGAGGCGGAAAATATCCTTTCTTCCCGGTTGAATTTCCAGGGAACGGCGCTGAGCTTTTCCACGGAGAAATCCGACGGTCTGTGGTGGCTGATGGTCTCCGGGGACGTAAACGCGGCGCGGACGGTGCTGGCCCTGCTCCAGTCGGAGAGGTGGAAGGAGGACATGCCCCGGCTGGTCCAGGGGGCCGTGGCCAGGCAGAGGCAGGGGAAATGGGACCTTACCCCGGCGAATGCCTGGGGGGTGCTGGCCCTGGAGAAATTTTCCCGGGCTTTCGAGGCAGAGCCGGTATCCGGGACGAGCCGGGCCGACTTCGCGGCCCAATCCCAATCCATTGACTGGAGGGCGTCGCCTAAGGGGAAGGTTTCCTCCTTTTCCTGGCCCGAGGATAAGGGAGATTTGACGATCTCCCATCAGGGGTCGGGAAAACCCTGGGTGACCGTCCAAAGCCTTGCGGCCATCCCCCTGAGAGACCCTCTTTCCAGCGGCTATAAAATCCAGAAAACCTTAACCCCCGTTCAGCGGAAGGAAGCCGACCGATGGAGCCGCGGCGACATCCTCCGGGTTCGATTGGAGATGGAAGCGCAGGCGGACCAGACCTGGGTGGTGGTGAGCGACCCCATTCCCGCCGGAGCTTCGATCCTGGGAAGCGGCCTGCCAAGGGACTCCCAGCTTCTGACCCAAGACGAGAAAAAGGAAGGCTGGGTCCGGCCGGCCTATGAAGAAAGGTCGTTCGAAGCTTTCCGGGCTTATTACCGTTATGTTCCCAAAGGGAAATGGACCATGGAGTACACGGTCCGCCTGAACCAGAGCGGGCTTTTCCAGCTCCCCACCACCCGGGCGGAATCGCTTTACTTCCCCGAGATGTTCGGGGAAATTCCCAATCGCCCTTTTGAGGTTCAGCCCTGATGAGAAAGATTTTCCTCATTCTTCTTGTTTTCATGGGCACACTCTTCCAAGGCGTTGATTTCATTGATAGCCACAGAAATCGCCCCTGCCCCCCTCCGGCAAAGGGGGGCAGGGGGGATTTGGGAGCGTTTTTTCGAGTACTCTTTTCAGTTCCCTCGGCCCACGCCATGCCTTCCTACCAGGAAGTGCGCCGGGCTTACGTGATATCCGACTCCCTTTTGCTCGACCGGAACGGAGAAATCATCCACGAACTGAGAACGGATTTTAGACAACGACGCTTGGACTGGACCCCCTTAAAGGAAATCTCCCCGGCGTTGAAGAAGGCCGTGATTGCCGCTGAGGACCGCCGTTTCTATGCCCATTCCGGAATCGATTACCGGGCCCTGGGCGCGGCCCTGTTCAACTTCCTTACCTCATCGGGCGAGCGGGGGGCCAGCACGATTTCCATGCAACTGGCCGCTTTGCTCAATCAGGACCTGCAGCCGGCTAAAGGAAGGAAATCCATCCTGCAGAAGGGGAAACAGGTCCTCGCCGCCTGGGAGTTGGAGCGCGGTTGGTCCAAGGACGAAATCCTCGAAGCCTATCTGAACCTGGTCCCCTTCCGGGGAGAGATTCGGGGAATTTCCGCCGCCTCCCGGGCTCTCTTCCGAAAAGACCCCCATGGCCTGGATCGGGCGGAGTCCCTTCTCCTCGCCTCCCTGATCCGCTCACCCGGGGCTTCTTTCGCGGACTTTACCAAGAGGGCCCAATATCTTGCCGATTCTCTAAAATGGCCGGTGGAGCCCGCCGAAATCTCTTCCCGGGGGAACCAAGTGATGATGGGTCCCAACCTGCATCGCTCCCCAACCACCCTGGCTCCCCATCCGGCCAGACAACTTCTGAAAGGCCAGCCCCCGGGGGCTTCCTTGCGCTGCACCCTGGACGGAGAGATCCAGCGGTTTGTCGCCGAACGGCTGGCTCACCACCTTCTCCCTTTGCGGGCGCAGAATGTGGGCAACGCCGCTGCCCTCGTGGTGGAAAACAAGACGGGAGAGGTCCTGGCCTACGTGAGTTACAGCTCCGATCCGGCCCTGTCCGGGTTTGTGGACGGGGTCAAGGCCAAGAGACAGGCGGGGTCCACCCTGAAACCGGTCCTCTACGGCCTCGCCCTGGACCGACGTCTCCTGACACCCGCTTCCCTGCTCGACGATTCTCCCCTGGATGTTCCCGTCTTCAGCGGCATCTACCACCCCCGGAACTACGAGAGCCAGTTTCATGGCCTGGTCCCGGTGCGCATTGCCCTGGCTTCCTCCCTGAATATCCCCGCGGTGAGGGTCGTATCCCTTGTGGGGCTGGAGGGTTTTCTGAACCAGCTGAGGGCCTTGGGATTCCAGGGGTTAAACGAGCCGGGGGATTTTTATGGTCCGGCCTTGGCCCTGGGTTCTGCTGACGTGAGCCTTTGGGAGCTGGTCAACGCCTACCGTACCCTGGCGAATGGGGGAGAGCGGAGCGAACTGCGCTTAACCAATAAAGAGTATGGGCG
>JACAEW010000047.1 GCA_013388675.1 Syntrophaceae bacterium
AACGTGTTATGTGAAGCTCTGGATTATGTGAAGTTGAGCTCCTTCATTTCTGAAAATTCCTTCAATTTCTCCCTCGGGTCAATATTTTACTGCACATAATTGAGGTGGTTTGGCAAGGGCCTTCTGCCAGTGTAAGATATTGGGTTTTTGCCATGGAAGAGGCTTTTTGACGGCGGGGGCTTCGGCCTTCTGGAGCATGCGCTGCTTCATTTCCATGTCGATTTCTGCATAGATGTGGGTGGTTTTGATATCGGCGTGTCCCAGCCAGTAGCTGACCATATTGACATCGTTACCTGCCCGCAGCAGATGCATGGCGGTGGTATGACGGATGGTGTGGGGGCTGACGGGTTTGGTGGCAAGAGAGGGGCATTGGCTTTTGGCAGCGGTGGCGTATTTTCCGGTGAGGTGCCGCACGCCGAAGCGGGTGATGGGTGAGCCGTTGGCGTTGAGGAAGAGCTGCTGGGCGGCCGGATCTTTGGGTTCTCGCTGTTGGAGATAATCGTGTAGGGCTTCGACAAAAAAGGAAGAGGAATATATATTTCCTGGCCTAAGTCAGATCTTATGTCCCGAATCAGAAAAGCGGTTCTCTTTGATCCCAGGCAGCGTAGAGAGTTTAGGCCTGCCTGAAATAGATTCAGATTTTTTGGCAAAAAAATTAATTTTTCATATCCATTGAGCTTAGATTATTCCAATAAATTTATTAAAATCAACTTGTTGGAATAAATATTGAAAATTCCATCTTAATTAGCATCTCTTCAAATCTGCTTGACTTTCCCAGGGATAATCTTGTAAGGTGTGAACTGGATGAATGTGACTTTTGCATTCAAAACTGCTGAAAAACCAGGGCAACAGGATGGAATGATTTAATAAACAGATTTATAGGAGGACGAACATGATTTCAATGAACAGAAGACAATTTTTGGGGTTCCTTGCTGCAGCATGCGGGTCGCTTTCTGTCGGAAAAATCAACGCCCATGCAAAAGGCATGAGCAAATTAAGGAGAGGTACTTTGCCAATGGGTATGTATATTATCGATGCCCATTCCCATCCCGACCATTTCTATCTGCCTGGTTGCACCATTTGCGACCATCCGCTTGATCAAATTATCGAGATAGGAATGAATGCCAGCTCTTTCGCCGCAGTAGGGGATTTTGCGTATTCCCATCCCACAGTTTCTTTTGGGGAACTTCTGATGCAACTTGATTATGTTAAAAATCTCGAGGAAGCAGGCAGAGTAAAAATCATTCGTCAGATTTCGGATATCCCCCATGTTGAACGCGCTCCGGGATTTGCCCCGGGAGCAATTCTGTCGGTAGAGGGAGGGACCCCCTTGGAGGGAGATCCTGATAAGGTTGATGAACTCTATGAGTATGGTGTTCGGCTTATTACACTCATGCACTATAGAGTAAATGCGATCGGAGATATTATGACCCCCATTCCCGATGGAATTGTTCCAAATGGCGGGCTTATGGATGACGGAAGGGCTATCGTTGAGCGCATGTTTCATCTTGGAATGGTAGTGGATGTTGCTCATGCTCACATAGACACGCTGAGGGGGATTGCGGATATTGCACTTCACTATGGCAAGCCGATTATCGACTCTCATACCAGCCCCTCCTATCTCGAAACCCCGGTGGACCCGATAAGGCTGCGTTCTTGGGCTGAGATGGAAATGGTCGCTGAAACGGGAGGTATTATCTGCACTTGGCCTTTGAAAGTAAGCAAACCGGGAAGGCGGTCCAATCGCGAGACGCTGCTCGATTGGGCAAAAGAGAGCCTCCGCCTAAAAGAAAGGCTGGGAATCGAGCATATCGGGTTAGGAACTGATCAGGGCGGGGGCCTCCCAGAAGTCGTTGCCGGCTGGGAGAGTATTCTTAACATTGTGGACTTGGCGGAGGCAATGCTCGACGTTGGTTTCACAAAGCGTGAGGTTTCAGCTTACATGGGTGGAAATTTTCTCAGAGTATTCAAACAATCCATCCGTTAGAATATTGCTGATCCATGGTCAACCATGACCTCCGATTCCGGCGGAGGTCATGATTCCTGCAGACCCCTGATCTTCATGGCATTTGCCTTGCTTTCCCATTGACAATCAGCCCCAAAATTCGCGGGAACAAGATCATTAAAAGGAGGGCTTCTTCCATACCTTTCGGAACAGGGATAGGAAGTTTCCTCCTAAAATTTTGCCGCAATCTTCATCCGAGTAGCCTCTGGCAATTAAACCTTCGGTAATTCGTGGAAACTGCCCGATGTGCGAGAATCCTTCCACGTGGCGGTGCTCGAAGGGAGTTTGAATGAGCTTTGGATAGCGGGTTTGCACCTCAGAGATGTATTCCTCTTTCGTTTTTCCTTCGAATTTATCCGTTCCGATTCCCACATGGTCCACTCCGACCAAATGAACCAGGTAGTCAATGTGGTCCAGAAAATCATCCAGGGTCGGCCTTTTCCCGGGCGTAGATTTGCAAAAAGAAGCAAAGGGGGTAGCGCCGATGACTCCCCCCTTTTCGCTTACCTTGCGGATAAGATCGTCCGGCTTGTTTCGGGGAAGTTCTTTCATGGAAAAGGGGTTTCCGTGAGTAATGGCCACGGGGTATTCAGATACAGCCACTGCATCTTGACTGGTCTGCCAGCCCACATGGGAAAGGTCGATTAAAATGCCGAGCCGATTCATGGCCTGAATTAGCTGCGATCCGAAACTCGTCAATCCATTATCTTTGGGCTCCAAGCATCCAGACCCGATTGCATTGGCTTCATTATAGGTCAGCTGGATAATCCGTACTCCCAATTTATACAGAATGGGCAAAAGGATCACATCCTGTCCCAATGCTGCGCCATTTTGCAGTCCGAAAATGATCCCGAGTTTTCCTTTTCGTTTGGCCTCCAAGAGGTCCTCGGGTTCCTGCACGAGCAAGATTCGGTCCGGATCATTTTCCAAGATGGAATAATAGCGGCGGATTTGGTTGAGCACATATTCAAATCCCTCGCAGGCATACATGTTTAAAGTCACATGGGTGGCATGGATGCCTCCCGCAAGGATGTCGGAATATGCAAATCCATATCCTCCCAACCCGTCCATGATAAGAGCTCGGTCATGGATGCTCCGGGCCCGGGCTGATATCCGAGCTTCTGAAAAATCGTTCATAGCCCGATCTCGCTTCCAAAGTTTTTGAGCGTCGAATCAGCTTGTCGTTCCCAAGCCGATGGGTACAGAAAGTCTCAACAGGTTTCATGTGTATCATATCCAGAAACCACTTACAACTTTTTTCACAAGGCCCCCAATGTTGTTTCCTATCGTGCTTTGTGATACGGGGCGGGGTTGCACGGTTTATTTGCTAATACCCCTGTGTGCTCTGCAACCTCTGCGGTTAATTTTTTTCTCCTTTTTATTCATCCTTGACAGGAAGAGTTATCTCTTATGCTCTTTTCAGCAAATCATTTATGAAACCCGATAACAGGCGGGGGTTGATAAGGCAAAGCAACACTCGGCCAGGGTTATCGCGGAGCAGATCATGGGGGTTGAAGAATCAGGGAGAAAAAAACGGGATTAATTAAATTTTTCGGAATAGGAAAAGAACGGGGATTTTTGGGTTTCCCTTCTTCAACCGAACTTAATCTTCACGTCCCCCAGGGGGCCGAAATCGGCGCGGATGAAATCCCCCGCAGCCACTGGGATTGCCGCGGTCAGCGATCCCGAAAGGATGAGTTCCCCCTTGGCGAGAGGAATTTTGTAGGCCGCAAGTTTGTTGGCCAGCCACGCCACGGCCTGGGCGGGATTCCCGAGCACGGCCGCCCCTGCGGCCGTGGCAACGATTTCTCCGTTCTTTTCCAGAACCATGCCCACCGTGCGCAGGTCCAGCCCCAAAACCGGGGTTATCTTTCCTCCCAGCACGATCCGGGCGCTGGAGGCGTTGTCGGCCACGGTGTCGGGAAGCTTGATTTTCCAGTCCGAAATCCGGCTATCGATGACTTCCAGGGCGGGGATGATCCCTTCGCTGCAGCGGATCACGTCGGCAATCGTCACCCCCGGGCCTCGGAGGTCTTCCCTCAAGACGAAGGCGATTTCTCCCTCGATTCGCGGCTGAATCAGCTCCGCCATAGGAATTGTCTCCCCTTCCGCCACGACCATCCCATCCAGGATGTGCCCGTAATCCGGTTCATTCACTCCCAGCATGGCTTGCATGGCCCGACTGGTAATTCCGATCTTCTTTCCTACCCCAACCTGTCCCCCGGATTTCTTCGCCTCCATGATGCGGAGCTGGATCCGGTAGGCTTCCTCCACGGTCATTCCCCGGTCGGACTCGGTAAGGGGTGAAACAGGCTTGCGCGTTTTTTCGGCAGCGAGCAGCATCTCGGCCAATTCTTTCGTCCGATTCTCGTCCATGAACTCTCCTTTCATCCTGAAGCTTTTCCGGCAATTTGAATTGAAGATAGGCCCCGCGGCGTTTCAGTTGAAATGGACCCTCAAGGCCCAAAGGGTGGCCGCGGCCAGCAGGCCGCTGTAAAGGACGTGGCTCAGCATGCTGCCGGCCACCTTTGCCTTGCTCCCGGATAACCCCCTGGCCTGCTTGAAGTGGATGAAGGCCGTCCAGGCGAATCCGGCCAGTAAAATCGTCTTTTGGAGGGCTGCAATGGCCGGGGCGGCCACGGAGAAGCCGAATCGGGAAAAGGGCTCTAGGTGAAAATACCGGGCGACGGCCTCCGGGAGCTGTCCGCCCAGGGTCAGGAGATAAGGTACGTGGTAGCCGAGGAACGCGGCCAGCACCAAGGGAAGATAGGCCTGCCCATGGAGCATATAATTTCCGGCCGTCATATCCCCCGAAAAGAGGCCGGAAAGCCAGGAGGCGGCCAAGAGGCCGGCATTGGCCGCCAGGATGAAGACGGTGAAGACAAGGGTCAGGGCGGCCGTCCGCGAGAGGCCGGTAAATTCCATGACCCAGGCGCTGACTGCCGAATTTGCCACCAGCTCGCAGGCCAGCGCGCCGAGCATGGCCATGACGAAGAAGGAAACGACCAGGGACCCCTGGCGGAGTTCCCACAGCTCTTTCCCCGGGGGCCGCAAGAATAAGTTGACCGCCCGGTGGGGGCAGTTCTTCAAGCAGGTCAGGCACAGCTTACAGTGCTGGTTGGAGTCCAGCGCGGGAGCGAGCTGGAAGTAGGGGCATCCCCAACCGTCACCCGTGCCGGTGTAGCACTCATGGCCCGTACACCGGGACAGACACACGTTCCGGTCCGCGCGCAGCTCGAGGGGCGAGACCTTGGCAAAGAATCCCATCATGCCCCCCAGGCCGCAAAGGTAGCTGCACCAGGCCTGCCGTTCGAAGAGGACGGAAAACAGAACCGATCCTCCCAGGATCGCCACCAGCAATAACCCGATCCGGAAGGGGTGATGACGCATGTCGGTCACCATCTCGAGCCAGATGACGGTGATGGCCATGAGCATGATGAACCAGTAGCTGTATTTTTTAAAGAGATGGGGCAGGGGAAGGTCCAAGGATTTAATATTTTTCACGAGAGCGCCGGTGGTTCCCATGGGACAGATGGTGCACCAGAAGCGCGCCCAGAGAAAAGAGCCGATGACCAGCATGGGCCAGCCTAGGGCCCAGCTGTAAATCGAGCCGATGTTCTTCTCCGGGTCGGAAGGCCCGAAAAGCAGGAATAGGGTGAGAATAAAAAAGAACGGCGCGGCGGCCCACTGAAGAACCCCGGGGAAGGAGGGGTTCTTTAAAGCCCGGTAAACCCAAGGGCTTTTGAGGAGGTCGATTTTGCCCTTGTCCTCGATCCGCTTGAATTCAAGGTGAATGTCCTCGGGCTGCAGGATGTCACGCTGGGCGAGGACGAGCCCGCGTTTGATAATCTCGGCGAGCTCCGCCTCGTTCCCCGGCCAGGAGTGGTCCAGCAGAACCTTCAGGGTCTCCTCCGGCACCAGCGGGGCGGGTCGCCCCAACTCCGCGCTTAACTTGGCGACATAATAATCGACCAGGGCGGGGAGGTCTTTCTTGCGCTCCCGTAGGGGAGGGATGGCGATGCTCCGATCGGAGAAAAGGCGGGCCAGGCCCGGGATCAGAAGGCCCTGCGTCTCCAACGTTTTGAGGTCTTCTCGGGAGCAGGTAATGATACGCAGGGGAAACCGGGCCGGCTGCTTTCCGGAGGACTCCCCGGGGGAATTCTCTCCCATCAGGTCGAGCAGGCTTTGCTGAGCGGAGGCGGTCAACCGCTCAAGGCCTGAGATCAACAGGGTTCCCTGGCGGGCGAGTTCAATCAGGCCGGGATATGCGGACCCGTCGCCTCTGCGGCCAAAGAGAATTTCTTCTGCGTTCAGCGGGGCGCTGTCCCCTTCGGGACGGAAGGTGTCCGGATTGTAAAAATTGACGAACAGGAAAATCCGGTTCAGGCAGGGGCTGTTTCGAAAGATGAGCCGTCCGAGCTGGTATTTCCCGACTCCCGATTCGCCCGTGATCAGGATGGGCCCCCCGTCTTCAGCCAACTGGCGAATCCTCGGTTCATTGTTCCGGAAAAATCTCGTCGCCGTGTGGCTCTGGTGGGGTAAATCGGCCTCCCGGTCTTTGTGGCTGACGATGGCGTGCAGTTTTTCCCGGTCTTCCTCGGCCTCCACCAAGCGTTGGTCCATCTTGACCACCTTCTGAGTCAACGCTTGGGCCAAATTATAAGAAAGGCGGGGGAAACGTTCGAAATAATTTTTTAGGGATTCGCCGGGAATAGTCAGGACCTGGCAGCGCTCGTCGGCGACCGCCAATGGATAGATGGGGGTGGGGCATTCGTCGCGATAGGTCCGTTCTCCGAAAATTTCTCCCGGGCCAATGCTCTCCAGGACAACCTCGCGGCCCGATTTCCCGACGGCGATCAGGCGGGCGCTCCCCTCCATGAGCAGGTTCAGGTTTCGGCCCATGTCGGCGGAGCTGACGATGACCTCGCCCCGTCCATATTGGTTATAGATCACGTCCCGGGCGATTTCGCTCAAGTCCCGGTCCGGAAGGCCCTGGAAAAGAGAAAACTTCTTTAGTCGCTCCATGGCTCAGAGGTCTTCGGGAAGGCGCGCGGGGATAGAATAAAAAAATCCTGCGGGGTCTCGATCATCCCGGAGGAGGCGAAAAAGTGCATGGGTAGGAAATCCGGGGCGAATTTCTTGCTTTTGATAAGGCCAGTATATGAAGAATCCCCTTAGGGGTCAAGTTCAATCCCCCCGCGGCAGGCGATTCAGGGGGGTGATAAGCCTTTCAAACCATTTTAGTAACGGTTTAGCCGCATGAGAATATAGTTCCCAATATGTGAGGAATCCTAGAAATCCCCCTTTTTCAATATGTTTCCCTCCGGATGGTTTCCTGGGGGATGAAAAAAAACTTCCCCCCATCATCAATTGGCCTCATCCCTTTCCCAGCCTTCGTGTTCCAGGACCAATATCTCCAGGGCCGCCGATTTTTGTTCCGCCCGCGATTCGCTCAAAGCCACATACCCGGAAGGCCAGCAGCGGTAGGCCCGGAAAGCCATTAGAAGCCTGCCCGTATCCTCCCTCATTTCTATGCATAGGTCTTTGCGGTAGTTTTTTAACGACATTTCCCTCCCCTGGCCGGCACCCAGGACCCATACCAGGTTGGCCCACCTTTCGAATTCCTGATCGCCGGTTCGGGGCCTTTTGAGCACGATCGGCTGATATTCCGTCTTTCCGGGGGACCGGCGGATGAGGTTGGAATCGTCCCCGGTGCGGTGTTCGACAACTTCCGTTTTTCGGTGCAAGGCGCTGATTTGGGTGATCCCAGGAATGACTTTCCCATCCCATTTGACGACGAAAAGGATGATTGGGGCCTGGGGCGGGCCGGGGGGATGCCACTGCACACAGCCGAGGTCAAAGCCCAAAATCACAAAAGCCAGGGAAAAAAGAAAAACCCCTCGCTTCATACCGGCCTCCGTTGAGGGTGTGGAAGGGATCCCGCTCAAGTTAGGAAGGAGGTTGCGATCCAGCTCTGTCGAGTCGAAAAAACCTTCAGAACCATTTCCCCTGCTGGAAACGGAAAAGAAGTTGATTCGTTGCGAGTATACTGGCAAAGAAACTTGGTGTCAATGCCCGGCCAGGATTTGAACGGGTTGGCGAAGGCAACTCCCCCTTCTTCCGGTGCCAAGTCAAAAAGCCAGGGGCGGGGGGGCGCCAAAGGTCCGGCAAGGAAAATCTTCCGTGGAAAAATCGGGAAAGGGCTCTTTCCCCGGAATTGGTTTGCCGGGTCAACTATAGGGGGAGGGTATGAGAGGTCTTCCGGGCAGCGGAAGCGGGCGGACCTTCTATTCAAAAGAGGGTCATCTCCCAATCGAGTGGGTGCTTGAGGAAGATTTTGAGCTTCCCGGGTCTACCCCTGCCGGAAGAGAGTTGACCGGGCCCAGGGCGGCATCCCGCCCGGGGCCGGACATCCTGAGGCAGCGGTTCTTCCATCGGGTCGCGTCGGAAATGAATGGGGTTATCCCTGTTTAAGCCGGGATTCAGTTTTAGGCGAAGGGATCGGGG
>JACAEW010000239.1 GCA_013388675.1 Syntrophaceae bacterium
CCAGCTTAAACAGGGACAACCCAATTCATTTCCGACGCGACCCGATGGAAGAACCGCTGCCTCAGGATGTCCTGCCCCGGGCGGGATGCCCCCCTGGGCCCGGCCAACTCTCTTCCGACAGGGTAGACCCGGGAAGCTCAAAATCTTCCTCAAGCACCCACTCGATTGGGAGAAGACCCCCTTTTTTCAACCCTCCCACCCCGATATTAATTTTTGGGCCTCTTCCAAAACGGCCCGGTTTTGCCGATTTCTTTCATCGCCTGGATGAGCTCCATTCCATACTCACGGATATGGGAAACCCATCCCGGCTCCAGTCTCTTGCGGAAATAACTCCCGGAGAAAAGTTTAACCAGGGCCGGGAGGGAAAGGATGCCCTCCTCGGTGGCCGGATCGAACCGGGCCCAGCTGCGAATGTGCTCCTCCGACCGGAAGAGATTCATGGTGCTTCAGGCGTAGGGAATGTTCTCGGCCCACCGCCAGAAGGGTACCGCCACATATCCCATCAGGCCCTCGGGTTCGGACCGTAAAACTTGCCCGTCCCGAATTTCGACGTGGATGGGAAGCCCGCAATCCAGGCAGGGAGCGTCGATCTGCACGATTTTTCCGGGGAACAGCCAGCAGACTGCCAGCGACTCGAACCCTCACTGCCCGAACCATTTCTGCTGCCCCTCTATCGTGATCCGGTATTGCGTGGGAAGGTTGTTGAACGGGGCAAAGGAGGTAATGTAATCCGTCCCGGGAAAGAGCCAGCCCGGAACGCCCGCGGCAAAGAGCTCCCGCAGCAGGCCCCGTGCCTCCTCCAGGGGCATTCCCATCCCGGAGGCAATCTCCGTGTAGTGCGGGGCCTGGCCGGTGTCCACCATCCGTTTCAGGATGAAATGGAACAAACGATCCAGGACTTTCAAGTCTGCCATTTGACCTCCTTTTCGGCCTGATCCATTTTAAGGCCGCAATGGCCGATGAGGAATCTTTAAAAGCTCGCTTTGGGCCTGTTTTTCTCTTCTTGCGCTTTATTCCTTACTCAGCTCGATCGCCTTCTGAAAGGCCCTTTCCATATCCGGCAGCCGGGTGATCTCCGGAACCACTTGGATGTAGCGGATAATTCCCTTCTTGTCCACCAGCACGACCGAGCGGGCCAGGAGCATGGATTTTTCCATCAGGAGCCCCGTGGCCTTCCCGAATTCTCCCTCCTTGTAATCCGACAAATATTGAAGGTTGGTGAGCTTGGCTTCCTTGGCAAATCTTTTCTGGGCGAAAGGAGTGTCCCGGCTAATGGTAATCCGTCTGATCTCTTTCGGCAGCTTCTCCCCTTCCTCACCCAGGTAATGGGTTTGCTCTTCGCAGACCACGGTATCGATCGAAGGAACAATGCTCAGGAAAAGAACCGCCCCCCTTTCTTTCGAAAGGTCCGTGTCTTTCATCGTCGTGGCATCCACCAGGTTCACCGAAGGAAGCGTCTTTCCCGGAGAAATGGGGGACCCCAGGAGTTGGAACCGGGCTTCACCCCGGGTCACTGCGGTCCCGGGATCGACGGAGTTGGTTTCCATGGGAATTTTCGCTTTGAAGCCGGCGCAGCCGGCGGCAAAGGTTAAACCCCAAAGAAGGATCAACCAACGGAATTTCAGAATTTTCTCGGACATGGAATTCTCCTTTCTGAGGATTATTTCGACTTGCCGAACAACCTGCCGGGACGGAATTCGGTTTTTTTCCATGCGGCCGAAGATCGACCCACCCCTTTGATTGTCCCGTCCCTCGGGGAAAAAGACGGCTGGCTTTTCCCCGGCCGATGGTTACATTATAAGAGTTACCGGGGCGAAATAAAATGACTTTTCCCTAAGCTTTTAAACCCCCGTCCCGAGTGAGTCGGGTAAGGTTGCCGGGAGGAAGAATTGCTCGAAATAGACGGTTCCCTTCATTCCGGGAGCGGGACTCTCCTCCGCTATTCGGTCGCTCTGGCGACTCTTCTGGGAGAACCTCTTCATGTCACCCGGGTCCGGGCGAATCGGGATAAACCCGGCCTAAGACCCCAACATCTTCAGGGCCTGCGGGCCTCCGCTTTTTTATGCGGCGGACAAATGCAGGGAGCCGAGGTCGGTTCCTCGGAAATTCATTATTACCCGGGCAAAACCTTGCGCCACGGCGATTTTCATTGGGACATCGGCACCGCAGGATCCGCGACCATGCTGGCCTATACGTTGATCCCCTTGGCTCTCTTTGCGGGAGGCCCTTCCCGTTTCACCTTGACCGGCGGCCTTTTCCAGGATTTTGCCCCCAGCGCTTTTCACATGGAAAAAGTTCTCCTCCCCATCCTCAGGGAAATGGGGGCTTGGATCCGCATGGAAATCCTGCGGCCCGGATATGTTCCCCGGGGAGAGGGCAAGCTCCAGGTTGAGGCCAACCCTCAAGGGATTCCTTTGAAATCGATCGGAATGACCGAGCAGGGGGAGGTGAAGGAGGTCCGGGGAATATCCCTTGCATCTCATCTGGACAAAGAAAAGGTGAGCGCAAGGATGGCCGATGAGTGCCGGCGCCTTCTCGGGAAGAAAGGTTTCGCCGTAAACATGGAAATTCTGGACGACCGGACGTCCGTCCAGAAAGGCGCCGCCCTGGCCCTCTGGGCAAAAACTGAAAAGGGCTGCCTGCTCGGGGCCGACCAATCCGGGGCCCCGGGAAGAAGGTCGGAGTCGATCGCCCGGTTTGTGGTCTCCTCTCTCCTCGAAGACCTCGCCACCCAGGCCACAGCGGACCGCCACCTGGCGGACCAACTGATCCTCTTTGCCGCCCTGGCCGAAGGGACCTCCCAGTACCGGATTCCCCGGGTGACCGACCATGTCCGTTCCAACCTTTGGCTGGTGGAAAAAATTCTGGGAGTGAAAACGGAGCTGAAAGGGAATATACTAACCATTGAAGGAGTCGGTTTTCATAGGCCCCGTAAATAAAGGAGCCGATTGGAGTATCCCATGAACAAGGCAATAAAAATAAGGGGGATTTACACGACGGCCTTCACCAGGTTATTCCTGGATTCCGATTACCGGATCGCCGAACCTTCCCCCGAAATCCGGCAGCGATTCAAATTGTCTCCCACGGCCAGGGCCGCCGACATTCTGCTGAAAGACCGGGAAGACCGGCAGGGAGTTGATATCCTGGGGGAACCGGAGGGAATCAGCACGCTGTTGAAGATCATCCAGGAAAACCTCATCGATGCGACCCTCATGAATATCCGACCTTTGGATGCGGAAGAAACGGAAACCCTGGAAGAGTTGAGGCCTTCGGGTGAGCTCGCCCGCGCCTGGCTCGAACTGGGGGGCGCATCGAAGGGCAAGCTTGATGATCTCCGCTCCACCGTCATTCCCACCCTGGCCCGGCATCACCGCCTCCGGATCGTTCAAGCCGCCCTGCTGGAGAAAGCCGAAAAACGGTTGGAAGAGAGGCCGGAATTAAAGAAAAAATTGGAGAAAGAAGTGTTTCAGGAGGCCATCCTTTTCCCCCTAAGCAAAGCGGCGGGGATCAGGCTGGAACACCTGAAGGTCAGGGACAAACCCGTGCGGCCCAGGGAGGGAGTGATCTGGGAGGCTAAGGAAACCCGGGTCCTTATCAAACGGTCTTTCTCCCGCGGCCGTTATGACGGCCTCGACCTGCCCATCGAAGAGGGCGATTACGGCCTTACCGAAGTGCAGGAAGGGGCCTGGGCGGTTAAGCATCGCTATTTTTCGAAAGACGGAAAGCTGAAGGGGGAATATTTCAACATTAATACTCCGGTGGAACTCTACCCCCACGGGGCCCGCTATATCGACCTGGAGATCGACGTGGTCCGGCGGGCGGGCGAATCCCCCGTCATCGTGGACCGGGAGGACCTGGCGCTTTTGGTAAAGGAAGGGAAGATCAGCAGGAAAATGGAACAGAAAGCGATGGAAACGGCGGAGCAATTGCTTAAAAGGATTTGACTGAGAGGGCGTACTGGCAAGATTTCTTGCGGAGATATCAAAATTGGATATCCATGAGTTTGGCAAAACGAGAAGGAAGGTCTCAATCGTCGGCCTGGGGGGTGAGGGGATTCTTCGAACCCATGGGCGCGGGCAAGAAGCCCGGAAGGTGATCCTGGAGGCGGTCCAGCAGGGAATCACCTACTTCGACTCTGCCCGGGTCTACGCTGGAAGCGAGAGTTACTATGGTTCGATCTGGCCTGAACATCCGGATATAAGGTCCGGGATTTTTCAAACGAGCAAATCAGCCAGGAGGGACCAAAAAGGCGCTCTGGCCGACCTAGAAACCACTCTTCGCACCATGGGTCTTGACCACCTGGACCTATGGCAGGTCCATGACGTCCGCACGGAAGGAGATTTCGAGGCAATTTCCGGGCCGGGGGGCGCCTTGGAAGCCTTTGCAGCGGCCAAAAAAGCCGGAAAAGTCAGGTTCATCGGAGTAACCGGCCATCACGACCCTGCTATCTTAACCCGGGCTGTCCGGGAATGGCCGGTAGATTCCGTGCTCCTGCCTGTGAACCCCGTGGAGGCTGCTCTGGGTGGTTTTCTGGATAATACCTTGGCGGAAGCCCGCCAAAAGGGGGTTGCAACAATCGGAATGAAGGTTCTCGGGGCGGGCCATTACGTCATGCCGGACCTGGGGGTAACCGCCGAGCTTCTCATCCGGTTTGCCCTCTCGCAGAATCCCACGGTGACCATCGTCGGTTGCTCAACCCCTGAAGAAGTCCAGACCTTGTCCCGGCTGGGACGAAATTTCCAGCCCCTATCAAAGGAAGAACAAGAGGAATTGATCGGCAAATTCCGCCCCTATGCGGCCCGTTTGGCTTACTATCGGGGAACCCTTTGAAAATTCCCGATAGGTTTAACCTGGAACGGGAAGTCAGAATAGGACCTTCCCCCTTAAACCCTCCAATCTTCCCTAATTTGCCCCCGAACGGTTGGCTCGATGCCCAGACCTTCACCCCATTAATAACCCGCCTTTGGGCGCCATCCTTACCCCAAATTGATCCTTTATTTGTGATTGTTCCGCTATTTAAAAAAGCCTCCCCCAAAATCCTTCCCGGCCTCCCTTTTTCAAAGGGAGGAGAGCTTTTTTGATTGGTTTCGATGAATAAAAGCGAATTTCCCCTTTTGAAAAAGGGGGAGCAAGGGGGATTTCTAGGATTCCTCACATATTGAGCACTCTTTTCTCATGTGGCTAGACAGTTACATTTAATTAAATTCTGTTTGATGTCGATATATTGGGTGATTATCGGCTTCATCAAACCAATTCACCAAGATGATCCCTAGCTTATGGAACGGGAATAGAAAAGGGGGAAAAGCCTTGACACTCAAGGATAAAGAAGAAGAGGTGATGAAGAGAAGAGGAATAATCAGCCGAAGACGTTTTAACGGTTATCAAAAAGCGACGCTCGTAGCCGGCCTCCTCATCCTTTTTTTGGCGGTCGCTTTGAACCCGGAAATGGCACCCCTTATTTCCGCAGGGATTACCGGAATCACGATCTTATTCTTGGTTTTGTTCAGGAACAGGAAACCCCGAAAGGAAAAGGTCAATCAGGCTTTTCTGGAAGAGAAGATCCTGGAACTGGAAGGAAGCGAGGTCGAGCGGCATGAATCCCTTATCGACCCGAAGGAGAAAGAGGTCTTCGTTTCCCGGGAACCGGTCCCTTCGGAAATCATCGATCCCCGGCAGGATTCCCCGAAAATCGATGAAATAAAAATAGAACTCGAAGAAAATCCTGGGGAAGAAAACGAGATCCCCAAAGACCCTCAGGTCCTTCCCGATAACGGACGATGGGCTGAAATTCAAGAAAGGATCATCTCCCTCGAGGAAAAAGCCGTTCACCTGGAAGATATGCTGACGCAATTGCAGGAAAAAGTCGCCGACCTGCGGGAAACTTACCTGAAGTCAGAACCCAAAATAGACCTGCAGACCATTCTAGCCAACATCGGGGAGAGGGCTGAAAAAATAGCCTAAATCTTCGGATGCCCTCAAATCGGAAGGTCCCGTAAAAAGCTCTTCGGATCGCCATCCTCGCAGAACCCGAGGCCCAGGAACTCTTCCCTCCAAAAGATCCGGCCCACGGCTCTTGCCTTTCACCCCCTCCCTTGCGCATAATGACAGGTTCCCCGGGGAATGGTAGATTAATGATAATGGAAAATCACAACCGGGGAGGAACGATTCTTGGACCCTGTCATTCGCGTCATCGATCTTTGGAAAAATTACGACCCGAACGGCCGGGAAAACGCGGCCGCCCTCCGGGGAACCAACCTGGAGATTCAGCGGGGAGAGGTAGTCGCCCTTTACGGGAAGAGCGGGTCGGGCAAATCGACTCTCCTCAACATTCTGGCGGGAATCGACCGTCCGGACAAAGGTCGGGTGGAGGTGGAAGGGAAAGGCCTGGAATCCCTCGGAGAAGAGGGCCGGACCCAGCTGCGCCGCAGGCGGATCGGTTTCATCTTTCAGTTCTTCAACCTCCTTCCGACGCTGACCGCTTTTGAAAATGTTTTTCTCTCCCTGGAATTGGCCGGGAATTTCGATCATCAACCCGCCTACCAGGCCCTTCAAGCCGTCGGCCTGGAAGGGAAGGAAAACCGCTTCCCCTCCGAGCTGTCCGGCGGAGAGCAGCAGCGGGTCGCCATTGCCCGGGCCCTGGTGAAAGAACCGGCCATCATCCTGGCGGACGAGCCGACGGGAAACCTGGACAGCCAGACCGGAGCCCAGGTTCTGGACCTTCTATCGGGGCGCTGCCGCCAGTTCGGAACCTCCCTCCTCATGGCCACCCACAGCCCTTTGACCTGCCAGTATTCGGACCGGATTCTGCGGATGGTGGACGGGCGGGTCGTGGAAGAGACTTCTTGCGCGGAGCTTCCGGCATGAGGATCGTCACCAAGGCTTTTCTCCGCTACCTCCCCCGCAGGCGGGGGCTCGGCGTCCTCCAGCTTATGGGAATCGCCTGCGGGGTTTCGGCCGCTGTGGGAATGGCCCTCTCTTCCCAGGCTGCCCTGTCGAGCTTCAGCCAGGCCGTGGAATTTCTCAAGGGAAAGGCCACCCATTCGTTGGAGCGTCCCGCGGGCCCCATGGAGGAAACCCTCCTCGCCGATCTCATGCGGGACCCGGCGGTGTCTTCCTTTTCCCCGGTTATCGACCGGACCCTTCGGCTGAAAACGGGCGAAACGGTGCGGCTCCTGGGAATCGACCCTTTTCTGGACCGCGCCCTGCGGCCCGAGTTAGCCCGGGTTCAATGGGAGCCAAATCAGGGGGGGAATGAAGAGAGACTTTCTTTTCTCCTCGATGAAAAATCCGTTCTCCTCGACGCCGACCTGGCCTTCGAGCTGAAACTTCGTCCGGGGGATCGACTCGCGACGAACCGAGGGGACCTGCGCCTGGTGGGCACCTTCCCCAATCCCTCCAGCGAACCCCTGATCCTGTTGGATATTGCCCAGGCCCAGCGCCTTTTTCTTCTTCCCGGTAAATTGGACCGGGTGGATTTGGTCCTTGCCGACCAATCCGGGTTTCGCTCCCGATGGGCCAACGGCTTTCGCCTCCAGTCCGGAAAACAACGGCAGGAAACGCTGAGCGACATGCTCCGGGCTTTTCGCCTGAACCTCCAGGCCCTCTCCCTCTTGGCCCTCTTCGTGGGGATTTTCCTGGTTTACAACACCGCCATGTTCGCCGTGGTGAGCCGCCGGAAAGATGCCGGGATTCTGCGGAGTCTCGGCGCCAGCCGCAGAGAGATCGTCTTCGCTTTTCTTACCGAGGTCCTTTTCCTGGGAGCCCTGGGGGGCGTGGTGGGCGGGGCCTTGGGATATTTTCTGAGCCGCTTTCTAACCACCCTGGTCGCGGGCACGATCAGCAACCTTTATTTTTTCCTCCGGCCCGTTCCCCCCGACTGGTCCGGGTGGGTCCTTTTGGCCGGAACCCTGATGGGCTGCGGGGCCAGCCTGCTGGGCGGCTTCTTCCCCCTGGCCGAGCTGGTCCGGGTGGACCCCGTCCAGGCTCTGCAGGGCCGCACGGTGAAAAGGGGACAGAAAAAAATGGTCCGTAAAGCCGCGCTGGCCGGAGTGGGAGTTTTGGGGGTTGGCCTGGGTTTGCTCGCGGTCTCCTCGGCCCATGTTTATTACGGTTTTGCCAGCTCCTTTGCCCTGCTGATCGGGGCGAGCCTTCTCGCCGGGCTGACCCTGGTTCAACTCGCCCCCACGCTGCGGAGGGTTTTCGGCCGGGTCGCGGGGCTTTCGGGGAGGGTGGCGGCGGGAAACATCCGGCAGAACCTGGGGCGTACGGCCGTGGCCGTTGCCGCCTTCATGGTGGCCCTTTCCATGTCCATCGGGCTCAGCTCCATGATCGGCAGCTTCCGCCAGTCCCTCATCTGGTGGATGGGCACCCAACTCCAGGCCGACCTGTACATCGGCAAACTTTACGAGATGGAAGTCCCCGAGGATTTCTATGAAGAGCTTAAATCGCTCCCCGGGCTGGGCGGCGTCGACCCCTACCGAAACGTCCAGGTGGATTATCGGGAAACTCCCATCTTCGTTTCCGCAGTCGATCCCTCGGTCCTGCAGAAATACACGAATTTCGGCTGGCTGAAGGGCGGAAACGAAAACTGGGACCCGGTAAAGAAGGGGGCGGTCATCATTTCGGAAAGCTTCCACCGCCGGTTTGGGGTGAACCCGGGGGACCGGGTCACCCTGAACGGGTCCAAAGGTCCCGCGCACTTGGAGGTGGCCGCGGTTTTTTTCGACTACACCTCCGAACACGGCATGGTGATGATGGCCCGGTCCACCTTCCTGGACCTGTACGGAGATACGACCATCAACAGCTTGGGAATCTTCGTCGATCCGGACAACCCCCGCCGCCAGGAACTTTTGGAGGAAGTTCGCCGGCGGGCCCAGGCGCGTGGGTTGCCGGTCTTTTCCCGCAGCCAGCTTCATGGAAACATCCTCGCGGTTTTCGATTCCACCTTCGCCGTAACCCGCTCCATGCAAGTCATGACGATCATCGTCGCTTTCTTCGGAATCGCCGGCGCCCTGCTTACCTTGTTCATGGAACGGCAGAAGGAATTTGGAATCTACCGCGCCCTGGGATTCTCCACGCCCCAGGTGGCCGGCATGACTCTCCTGGAAGGTCTGGGGATGGGGGTGGTCAGTTTCCTCCTGAGCCTGGGGGTCGGAACGGCCCTGGCGTGGGTCCTGATCCGGGTCATCAACCTGAGGAGTTTTAACTGGACCATCTTCTTTTACCCCGAAGCTTCCCCCTACTTGATGGCCGCGGCCATTGCCGTCCTGGCCAGCATTGGAGCGGCGGTTTATCCCATCTGGAAAGTTTACCGGACCTATCCGCAGCTGCAGATTCGGGAGGAATAGGGATGAAAGAAATTGGCAAAAAGGCGAAAGGGCCAAAGGGCGAAATACGGAAATGCCGTCAGAATTCTTTTCCCTTTTCGCCTCTTCGTTTTTTCGCCATCTCCCCTTTTGTTTGCCTATGGCTCATCCTAGCTTTCCCGGCGTTCGGCGCCGATGAATGGGCTAGGGTTACTGCTCCCCGGAAGTGGACCTTTCCCCGGGACTTCGGAGCTCATCCGGAGTACCGCACCGAGTGGTGGTATTTCACCGGGAAACTGAAGGATGACGGCGGGAATCGGTACGGGTACCAGCTCACCTTTTTCCGCCAGGGGGTCCGATTTCATCTGCCCAGCGCCCCCAACGCCTGGGACATCCGGGACATCTACCTGGCCCACTTTGCCGTCAGCGACGTTTCTAGGGGCAGATTCCAGGCCGCGGACCGTCTATCCCGGGTCGGGCCCGGTCTGGCCGGAGCAGGTTTGGATGGAATGGACGTGTGGCTTCTTAATTGGTCGGCGCGGATGATCGGATCGGTCATCCGCCTTGAAGCCCGAGCCTCCGATAAAGAACTCCGGCTGGAACTCAGCCCACGGAAGCCCCCGGTCATTCACGGAGAGAAGGGGTTCAGCCGCAAAGGACCTTCCGAGGGTCAGGCCTCCTATTACGTCTCTTTCACTGACCTGGAAACCCGCGGATCGCTGAAACTGCCCGGCTCGCCCTCTCCCCTTGAAGTTCGGGGGGTAAGCTGGTTCGACCAGGAGTTCGGCTCCAACCAGCTCACCCCGGAGCAAAAGGGCTGGGACTGGTTCAGCCTCCATCTCTCCGACGGGCGTGACCTGATGATCTATTTCCTGCGTCTCCAGGACGGCTCGGTTGAGCCGGCGTCTTCCGGGACCCTGGTGGCCGCCGACGGGTCTTCTCGTCACCTCAAGCTTTCCGATCTTACCGTGACTGTCTTGGACCGCTGGAAAAGCCCCCGCAGCAAAGGAGAATACCCCAGCAGGTGGAGAATTCAGGTTCCTTCCGCCAAAATCGACCTGACCATCGCTCCATTGCTGGCCGACCAGGAGCTTCAGACCGAAGCATCGACCGGAATCACTTACTGGGAAGGAGCAGTTGCCGGCAAAGGGCTTGCGGGACCCAGCGAAGTAACCTGCGAGGGGTACGTTGAACTTACCGGGTATGCAGGGGCTCTGGGAGGGATCTTTTGAAGATGCGCAATGGGCATGCCTCTCCCGTCGTGCATGGCGGATTTGCGAATTGGGAAGAAAAAAAGGGGTCTTCTCCCAATCGAGTGGGTGCTTGAGGAAGATTTTGAGCTTCCCGGGTCTACCCCTGCCGGAAGAGAGTTGGCCGGGCCCAGGGCGGCATCCCGCCCGGGGCCGGACATCCTGA
>JACAEW010000305.1 GCA_013388675.1 Syntrophaceae bacterium
ACCTTGGGGGAAAGGCCGAGGGAAGGCTCGTCGAACATGATGAGCTTGGGCCTCGACATCAGGGCCCGGCCTAACGCCAGCATCTGTTGCTCTCCCCCGCTCAGGGTGGCCGCCAGCTGTTTTTTTCGGGCGGCCAGGAGGGGAAAGAGGGCGTATACCCGTTCGCGGGTCTCGGATAGAGATTTTTTGGCCTCGGGAAGGTAAGCCCCCATTTCCAGGTTATCGAGAACCTTCATCCGCGGAAAGATCTTTCGGCCTTCGGGAACTTGGATGATGCCCCGCCGGCAAATCTCATAGGTCGGCAGACGATCGATGCGATCTCCTTCGAAATGGACCGTCCCGGAGGCCGCCCTCATCAGTCCGGAAATCGTCTTCAGGAGGGTTGTCTTCCCGGCCCCGTTGGAGCCGATGATGGAGACGAGCTCCGCCTTTTCCACACCGAAAGAAACCCCGCGCAGAGCTGGCAGGTGCCCGTAGAATACGCTGAGGTCAGATACCTGAAGCATTTCCTAGATAGGCCTCGATCACGGCGCGGTTTTGGGTCACTTCGCCCGGACGGCCCTCGGCGATTTTTTGTCCGAAGTTGATCACGATGACGCGGCCGCAGGTCTTCATGATCGCCTTCAAGACATGTTCGATGATGAAAATGGTGGTCCCGAATTTCTGCTGGATCCCCTGGACCAGCCGGATGGCCTCGTTGATCTCCGTTTCATTGAGCCCGGCGAATACCTCATCCAGCAGCAGAATTTCCGGCCGGGTGGCCATGGCGCGGGCGATCTCCAGGCGCTTGCGGTCGGCTAACTTCAGATTTTCGGCGAGCGCATCCTGCTTTTTTCCCAAGCCGGTGAAATGAAGAATTTCTTCCGACTTGCCAAGGGCGGTCTTCATGTCCCGCACTCCATCCCGGCCGTACAGGACGCCGATGGCAATATTTTCCAGAACGGTCATATTCAGGAGGGGTTTGACGATCTGGAAGGTGCGCCCGATTCCCATTTTGGAAATTTCATAAGGTTTGCGCCCCTCGATTCGTTTTCCCCGAAAGGTAAGGGTCCCTTCTTCGGGTTGGTAAAACCCGGAGATGACGTTAAAGAGGGTCGTCTTGCCCGACCCGTTCGGGCCGATGAGGCCGACGACCTCCCCGTCCCGGACCTCAAAATCGAGGCGGGAGACGGCCACGAGCCCTCCGAACCGCTTGGTGATTTTCTCCCCGCGAAGCATCATGCTTCGAAAACCTCCGCTGCGGCACGGCGGGCCCGCCGGCGCCGGCGGAAAAACTCCATGATTCCGTTGGGCATGAAAATGATGACGGCGATGAACAGCATTCCATAAATGATCCGGGCAATTTCCGCGCCCACAAAGGTGGTGAGAAACTCATTGACCAAGGACAGGGTAACCGCCCCGATCAAGGCCCCGAGCCAGGACCCGCCGCCCCCAAAAAGAGTCATGAGCACGATCAGAATGGAAACCATGACGTCAAAAACATTTTCGGGGGATATATACGTTAAATAATAAGCGTGAAGGCCGCCGGCCACTCCGGGGAAGAAGGCGCTCAGGACGAAAGCTAGAACCTTCATCCGGGGGGTGTGAATGCCGAGAGTCTGGGCCACTTCTTCATCCTCGCGGATCGTCACCAGGCCTTTCCCCAGCTTCGACCCTTCCAGCCAACGAACGAACAGAACCACGAGGACCATCAAGGCCAGCATAAGCTCGTAGAAAATCGCCCGGATGACATGAATCGGCTGCTTCATAGCCGCCAGCCATAGGCCTTCCACGCCGCCCAAAAGGTCTATGTTCTGAACCACCATGTGGACCACAAAGGCGAAGCACATGGTTACCACGGCAAAATAAGGTCCCCGGAGCCGCAGGCAGGGGTACCCGATCCCAAGCGCTATCAAGGAGGCGACCACCCCCCCCGGGATGGAAGACAGAATCGTTAAGACCGGGGACAGGGCGAGTTTGTTCATGAGGAAGGCGGTGGTATAAGCGCCCAAACCAAAAAAGGCCACGTGGCCGAAGCTCAAGTAGCCGGTAAATCCACCGATGATGTTCCAGCTCTCGGCCAGGACTACATAAAGGAAAACCATGTAGAGCATGGAAAGAAAATACGGCGGTGGAGAAAGAAGGGGAAAAAGCGATAGGAGGGCAACGGCCCCGATGGCAAGGAAAAGGTAGCTCTGGTTCTTCTGGGCAGTCTGCGAAGAAGGGGTCATTACACTCCCGTTTTGAAAAGGCCCTGGGGACGGACCAGAAGGACAACGATGAGAAGGCCGAAGGTCAAAACATTAATCCATTGATAGGGGATGAAGGCCATGCAAAGGCCGGTTATGATGCCCAGGATCAGCCCCGCCAGGGCGGTTCCCAGAATGCTGCCGACTCCCCCCACGATTACCACCAGAAACATGTAAATCAGCCAGAAGTTATGCACCGGGGGGTCGAAGGTGTACATCATCGCCATGGCCACCCCGCCCAATCCCGCCGCCGCAATCGGCAGTCCGAAGGCGATCTCCGACACCTTCTGCAGGTTGATTCCCATAAGCGCCGCCCCTTCTCTTTCCTGCCAGGTGGCCTGCACCGCTTTCCCCGTGTGGGTGTGGTTCAGAAAGAGATAGAGGAAAAGGATTCCTACCGCTGCCAGACCGAAACCGATCAGCTGGGAAATGGGCAAACCCACCTCCCCGATGAAGACTGCGGTCCCGGAATAGGAAGGCTTCAAAACCCGAGGGTCGGCCTTCCATATCCACAGCATGAGGTTCTCGACGACGATGGCCAGTCCGAAAGTTAGGACCATCGAGGCGACGATCGTTTCCCGGGCCTTGGTGATGGGCCGGATCAGGCCCCGGTAAAGGATCCTGCCGCCGAAGAAGAAGCAGGGAAGGGTGATCAGGAGTGAGAGAAGGGGGTCCAGACCCATTTTCGCCAAAAGAGAATAGGCGAGATAAGCGGCCAGGACCCCAAATCCGGCGTGGGCAATATTGATGACCCGCATTACTCCCCACGTCAGACTGAATCCGACCCCCAGAAGGGCATAAATACCCCCCATTAAGATCCCGCTGACCAGAGATTGCAGCAGAAGGATTTCAAACATCCGCAGCCGCCCCGTGGATTATTTCCAGGCAGGCTTGGGATAAATCCCCTTATGGGACCTGACTTCCGGAGGGTAGATCAGTTCGATCTTGCCGTCAATGACTTGGGTGGCATAAGTAAAGGGCGGGGGAAGCCCTTTTTCGTCAAAGGTGAAGGTTCCGGCTACGGTTTCCACTCGATTCGTTTTCAACCAGTCCCGAATCTTGGTCTGGTCTAGACCCTTGGTTCCCTCCACCCCGGCAAAGAGGGTCTGCAGCCAGGCCACGGCGAAGCCGAAATAGGTATCCACGCTGTCCAGGTTCAGCTTTTCCTTAACCCGCCTAATCAGCATCTTGTTGCTGGGGTTGTTCAGCTTCTCATGGTAAGAGGTGCCGGAAACGATGGCATTGCCGTCCTCGCCCAGCTCTTTCGTCCATGCCGGAATGGCCGACCCGACTCCCTGAAAATAGGCTTTGGGGTTGTACCTCAAGGCCTTGGCCGCCTTCACGGTCATCACCCCATCGGGGAACACCCCGCCCGAGACGAAGAGGTCGCAGTTCATTTGCTTCGCCTTCATAACCAGGGGTTCAGCCGAAGGGAGGGGGAGGTTGTACTTCTCGTTGATCACCACCTGGATTCCCAGTTTTTTGGTGTATTCGTCGATGGAGGGCAGCAGGGCCGTGCCCACCGGGTTGTTCATGATGTAAACGGCAGCCCGCTTCGGTCTCTGGTCCGCCGGGAAAGTCTCCAGCCACTGGAAGCCCCCCAGGAACCACCATTCGCCCATGAGCGGAGGGGCCCCGAAGGAGTACGTATACCCCTGGGTGAAGGAGGCCATATGCCCGCCCATGGATACGTAAACCATCTTATACTTTTCCGCTACCGGCATCACCGGCCGCGCTGCGGTTCCGGGGTACCCGCCCAGGAGGAGGTCCACCTTGTCCACGGTGATGACCTTTTCGGCGAGTTTGACCGCACTGTCGGGCTTGCCTTCATCATCATAAATGACGAGTTTGATGGGACGCCCGAGAAGCCCTCCCTTGGAGTTGGTTTCTTCGACCCAGAATTCATACCCCTTCTGGATCACCTTGGCCGTCTCCGCCCAGACCCCGGTGAGAGGCAGCGACCCGCCCAGTAGAATAGGTTTCTGCTGGGCTTCAACCTGTTGCCCAAACACGAAAATCAAAGAAAGGGCGAAAGACAAGGGCAACCAAAATATTTTTCTTTTCATGGCTCCTCCTTTTCTGAAGAAAAATGGATTGAAATAACATCCTGAAAAACGGCCTTCCTCGGCAGCGATTATTTTTTTGTCTTTGTCTTACCGCCAATGGACCATCGGCAAACCCGGAACCGGCGAGCGGAAATGGGGAATACGGGTGCCCTTGAGGCTGCCGATATAAGCCGTGCCAAGGTCGGGTCCCCCGAAAGTGATGCTGGCGAACCAAGGGGCAAGGGTCCCGCCGGCGGCTAGCATGATCTCCGGGGTCAGGCGGTCTTCGACAAAGGCCTGTTCCATGGCCAGGGAAGCTGCTTCGTTCCCGTCGTCAAGAAAAATGTGAAAATCTCCTTCCGGGGTTAAAAAGAAGAGCTGGTCGGACATGACCAAAGTTCCCCACAAGTTTCCCAAAGCATCGAAGGCGATGCCGTCCGGGAAGCCGAAGCGGCCCAATTTGGAGGGGCCGAAGATTTCCCGACGGGATAATGAGCCGTCCGGGCCGACCCTCATGCGGGAAATGCACTGGCCCGTAGTCTCCACGATGTACAGATATTCTTCTTTGGCGTCCAGGCGGATTTCGTTGGTGAACCGGAACCCTTCAGCGACAACCCGGATTCCTTTTTCGTCGGCCAAAGCAATGTACCCGTCGGCGACATTCGGACTCATGGCCTTCATCCAGTTTTTTATGCGGGTGGAGACCGTCAGCCATATCCGGTTTTTTCGGTCACGTAGGACAAAATTCACCTTGCCGATAGGCTTCCCGTCGATCTGGTCATAGAGGGTTCGGGTAACCCCCTTCCGGTTCATGACTTCCAGCAGGTCGGTGCCAAAATTGGATATCAGAATGTCGCCATTTTCCGCGAAGGCGAGCCCATTGGGCAGGGTTCCCTGGGTAAAGCGACTCGCGTCGTCAGCCGCTTTCTGGAAGGTCGAAGCGAAAGTCTGGGTAATGATCGTCTGCCTCCCGTCGGGCCTGATCTTTACCACGCCCCCCCGCGCATCGGCAGCCCACAGCGTGCCGTCCGGCTCGGCAAGAATACATTCGGGGCGCTGCAAGTCATGGCCCACAAATCCAATTTCAGATCGATCCACCTGAAAGCCGATCATTGGATTCTTTTGCACTATCTACCTCCCAGAAAGGGAAAAGGGCTGTGATGGTGCCCTTTTCGGCCCTCCGGAAAAGGCCCCACCGATACAGGTATAGATTATTAAATAAAATTCTTTTGCAAAAGCCAAGAGATTTTTTATTCTTTGGGCTGCGCCGTTGGATGAGGGGGGCCCTGGAATCAGAATGAGGGAAAACATAAAAATTCGACGGATGGAGGAATCGATCTCATTTTCTCCGAAAACTTGCTTTCCAGGGGAAGAAAAAGTATCATAATTCCAGGAGGCTTGCCATGAAACAACCATCCCAATGGAGCATCCGGAAACGTCAGTGCCCTGAAGGGAGGGGAAAGACAGACCTTTTGTTGGAGTGGAAGGTGGAGAAGGGGAGAAAGGTCCTCCACAGCATCAGCTGCGACAACCCCCACCTGGCTGATTACAGCGGAGCGGATTGCCGGTGGGCCTGTCTGGAAAAAATCTCCGGAGAGAAAAAATCCTAGAAATAGGCTCTTTTTATTTGAAAAACGAGCTTTGTGGGTTGCCTTTTTGGCGGGATGGCACGGTAAGAACCTCCCTGGGAAAAGGATGTCGTTCATACGCAATTTCCGACTGATTCTTGCGCAGATTAAACTATTTTCCTTGAAGAACTCCTTCCAGGCCCCTTTTTCTCCTGAAAACCCTTTCCGATAGCGCGTCCAAAACATCGTAGGCAACCGGAACGACAATCAGGGTCAGGAAAAGAGAAGTCAGAAGGCCCCCGATCACCGCGATACCCATGGGGGAGCGGGTTTCCGATCCCTCCCCGACGCCGGCGGCCACGGGGATCATCCCGAAGATCATGGCGAAGGTGGTCATCAAGATAGGCCGCAGCCTCACCGGACCCGCCTCCAGGATGGCCTTCTTCCTGGTTATCCCCCTCTGTCGCAGGGTATTGGTGTAGTCCACCAGTAGAATCGCGTTCTTCTTCACCAAGCCCATGAGGAGGATTAGCCCGATGAAGCTGAAGATGTTGAGGGTCCGTCCGGTTAAAAAGAGCGCCCCGAACGCTCCTATGAACGAAAAGGGCATGGAGAGAAGGATAATGAAGGGCTGGAGGAAACTTTCGAACTGGGCGGCCAAGACCATGTAAGCCATGACAATGCCCAGGAGCATGGCAAACATCAAATATTCGAAGGATTCTCCCATGGTATCGGCCATCCCCTTGTACCTTCCTGAATATTCGAAGGGGAGCACGCCGGCGGCGATGCGGTCGAGTTCGTTTTTCGCCTGGCCAAGTGTTTTGCCTTCCAGGTTGGCAAAGAGGGTTACGGCCCTCTGCCGGTCCACCCGGTTAATAATGCTCGGGCCCCCGGCCTCCTGGATTTTGATGATGTTGGAAAGCTCGACCAGCCTTCCGTCCCTGGAGCGCACGTGGAGCCGGCCGATATCCTCGGGATTGGTCCGTCCCTCGGCCCAGAGCCTGGCGCGAACATCGTACCTTCGCCCCCTGGCTTCATCCTTGAATTTGGTCACATCGAGTTCGCCCCCGATGAGGATGTTGATCACTTCGGCCACGCTGCCGATGTCCACCCCAAGGTCGGCCGCTTTGTGGCGATCGATGAGAATGCGGTTCTCGGGTTTTCCGGCTTCCAGAGAGGTGTCCACATCCACGATTCCCGGGAGCTTGGAGAATTGGCTCGAAACCTCCCGGGAGTAAGTCTCCAACTCCTTCAGGTTTCTTCCCCGGATGCTGTACTGGATGGGCACCATCCGCTGGCCGCCCCCGATGAGGGCGATATCCTCTACGGAAACCTTTAACCCCGCGATGGAAGAAAGGGCCTGGCGAACCTCCTTTTTTATCTGTTCCTGGTTTTTCTTTCGCTGGGCCTTTGGCTTCAGACTCATGAACATCACCCCCTTGCTGATTTCTTCCGTTGGCCCGGTGCCCAAGGCGTAATAAATGGTCATGATTTCCGGAAATTGGCGGAGAATCTCCTCCATTCTCCGAAACATGGCGTCCGCCTGATCCACGGAATAATCCACGGGGGCCTGCATGCGGATGATAAACCGGCCCTGATCTTCGGGGGGAATGAATTCTTTCCCCAAAAAGGCAGTGATGTAAACCCCGCCGCCAAAGGAGAGCACGGCCAGCAAGAGAACGGTCACCGGATGGCGGAGCGCCGCGGCCAGGAGCCGTCGGTAGGCCCTCTCCGTTAGGCGGTAGAAGCGATCGAACCACCCGAGAAGCTCGAATCGTCTTTTTTCGATTCCGGGTGCTTCCTGATTGGAGCGCCTTAACCATTTGGAAGCCAGCATGGGGGTGAGGGTAAAGGAGACGAACCAGGATACCAGGACGGCGAAAACCACGGTCAGGGCGAACTGCAAGAAGAATCTTCCGATAATCCCTTTCATGAAGGCCACCGGGAGGAAGATGACGATGATGGCCAGGGAGGTGGCGGAAACCGCCAGGCCGATTTCGGCGGTGGCGAAAGAGGCGGCCTCCCTCGGGGGCTTCCCCATGCCCAGGTGGCGGTGGATGTTTTCCACCACGATGATGGCGTCGTCGATGAGGATGCCGATCGATAGGGAGAGGGCCAGCATGGACATGTTGTTAAAGGTGAAGTTGAAGGCCTTCATGATGCCGAAGGTGGCCACCACGGAGATGGGGATGGCCAGAGCGCTGATCAGGGTGACGGTCAGGCTTTTCAGGAAGAGCAACACAGCCAGGGTGGCAAAGAAACCTCCGTAAATCAGATGATGTTGGACCTCCCGGATGGATCGCTTGATGAATTCCGACTGGTCAAAGGCGATCTCCAGCTTCATCCCCGCGGGAAGGGTGGTTTGGATCCGCTCCAGTTCCTTCTTGACCCGATTGATGACCTCCACCGTGTTGGTCCCCGACTGCTTCTGGACCCCCAGGCCCACCGCGGGCACCCCGTTGAAGCGCACGATGGAGCGCTTTTCCGCCATGCCGTCCTCGGCCCGGCCGATATCCCGGAGGCGAACCGGGGCGTTGTTGGCATATCCCACGATCAGGTCGTTGAAACCCTGGGGGGAGGAAACCTCTCCCTTGATTTTTACCGCATATTCCTTCGTGTCGCTCTCGATCCTTCCCCCGGGCAGCTCCACGTTTTCCCGCTGGAGGGTTCGGATCACGTCATGAGCGGTTAGCCGGTAGGCCTCGAGCTTATACCGGTCCAGCCAGATGCGCACCTGTCGCAGGCGCAGGCCCCCCATGCGGATGGCCCCTACTTCATTGACTCGTTGGAGCTGTTCTTTCAGCACTTCATCGGCATAGGTGGAGAGTTCCCGGGCTGATTTCTGACCCGAAAGAGCCATCCACAAGACGGGGGAAGCATCCGGGTCGACCTTTTCGATGACCGGCTCGATGATGTCCGTGGGCAACTTGGAACGGATGGCGGCGATCTTTTCCCTCACGTCCTGGACGGCCAGGTCGATGTCCCGCTCCAAAACAAACTCCACGGTGACCAGGGAAACGCCCTCCGCGCTCGTGGAGCTGATGGTCTTGACTCCGTTGATGGTGTTGACCGCCTCCTCGATCTTGTCGGTCACGTCCACGTCCATGATCTCGGGGCTAGCCCCGCGCAGGATGGTCTTGATGTTGACGATGGGGAATTCCACCCGGGGAAAAAGATCGACGCCGATGGTGGGATAGCTCACTACGCCAAAGACCACCAGGGCCATGACCATCATGGTGGCGAAGACCGGCCTTTGGATCGAGGTGTCAGCGAGCCACATGCACTTTGACCCCTTCCGAAAGGTTCTGCTGCCCGGCGACAACCACCTTTTCTCCGCCGGCTAAGCCTTCCGTAATTTCCATCACCTCGCCGTATTTGCCGCCGACCCCAACCGTCCTTTCCTTGGCCCGTCCCC
Organism: Syntrophaceae bacterium; assembly: GCA_013388675.1. GTDB lineage: Bacteria > Desulfobacterota > SM23-61 > SM23-61 > SM23-61 > SM23-61. The sequence continues at coordinate 9,257 of JACAEW010000305.1, forward strand.
CTTCGTCCACAAAAACTTTGATCGTCGCTTCTTCGTAAAGGAGGGCGGTTATGGGGACAACCACCGTTTCCTTGGCCGCCCCGGTATAGAGGATGACTTTGGCAAAAAGCCCGGCTTTGAGATTTTCATCGGGGTTGGGAACCAAGGCTTCCACCATGAGGGTTCGGGTTTTTTCCTCCAGGCTCGGATAGATCGTGGAAACGATCCCCTTGAATTCCCTGCCGGGAAAAGCGTCCACCCGCAGGGATACCTCCTGGCGGGGTTTCACCTTCCCCACTTCTTTTTCGGGGAGGTTAAAACGCAGCTTCAGGGGATCGGACTGAATGATGGTGAAAAGGGGGCTGCCGTTTTTCACAAACTCTCCCTTGGAAACCCTTTTGACCCGGACAACCCCGGCCAGCGGAGAAAAGACCTTGGTCTTGCCCAATTTCTGGCGGGCCAGAGCCAGGGCGGCCTGGGCTTGCTCCAGCTGGGCGCGGGCCGCGGCGATCTCTTCCTTCCGGGGCCCTTCGGTTACGAGGGCATAATTTTCCTTCGCCTTTTGATGGGTGGCGACCGCAACCTCAAATGCGGTCCGGGCGGAATCCCATTCCTGGGCAGAGATGTATTTCCCCTCATAAAGCTTCTTGGCTCGTTCCCGGTCGGCCTTTCGTTTTTCCAGGTCGGCCAGGGTCTGATCCACCTCGGCCTTGGCCAGCTGGACTTCCTGGGGACGCGCGCCGGTCACGAGCTGCTGGAAGCGGGAATCCGCGGCCTCCACGGTGGCCTCGGCCCTTTTCACCTCCAGAAGGTAATCGGCGTCGTCGATCTGCGCCAAGAGCATGCCTTGGGAGACCCTCGTCCCTTCTTCCGCCTTCAGATTGCTCAGAACCCCGTCCACCTCCGTGCTCACCGTGACTTCGTCGTTGGGGTAAAGGGTCCCGATGGCTTCCACGAAAGGCCGGAGGACTTTCTTTTCCGCCGTCCGAACCTGCACGTTGTACGTTTTCTCTTCCACCGCGGTCTTGGGGTCCGCCTTTTCGCAGGAATTCGTAACGAAGAGGAGGGCGAGGGAGGTTAAAATAACCCAGGATGCCGGCAGGCTTGCTTTCATCTTACCGTCCTTTGCAGGGGAGGGGTGGGATTCCCGACCTGAACCGTCCATCAATACGGTGTGCTTTCCTTTATCGCACAGACGCAAAAGGCAGAATTCCAGAACGCCTTTTTTTACATAGCATGATCGGCATGGGAGAGCAACTCCCTTATCAATCGGGGAAGAAACCTTGCCATGGCGACCATCGAAGGACTGCTGGGCGCACGCCCCGAGCCCAAGACCCTCTATCTTCTTCGGCCGCCTCAGCCCGGCGATATGGGGTGGGTAGTCCAACGCCATGGGGTGATCTATGCGGAAGAATACCAATGGGATGAGCAGTTCGAGGCATTGGTGGCAGGAATCGTGTCGAAATTCATTCAGAAATACGACCCGAAGAAGGAGCGCTGCTGAATTATTCCCTGTAATTCATTCCCTCGGCCCGGGCGGCACTCATCTTTGCCACCTTGCGATTGATGACCATGGCTCTCGCGGCCTTTCTCGGCCAGGAAAGGTTCACCGGGGCAAAAACGATCGGCGCTTTGTTGGCCATTGCCGGCGTTGGCTTTGCGGTCGGGGAAAAGGCCATCCAGAGGAGGGGGGAAGCCGGCGAGTGGATCGGGGAACTGGGCGTGTTTGGAAACGCGCTGTGCGGCGCTGTTTGCAGCGTCTTGTACCGGCTTTACCTGCAGAAATTTCCGACCCTGCCGGTGAGTGCCTTGGCCATGCTCGCCTCGGTCGGGTTCCTCGCAGTCCTTGCCGCCGGGGAGGAGTTTTTCAACGTTTGGCCGAGATTTACCGCCATCGGCTGGTTGGCCGCCCTCTTCATCGGGGTCAACAGCGGAATCGGTTCCTATTTCTGGCTCTGGGCCTTGAACCGCACCGCCCCGACAAAAGTCACCGTCTTCCTGGCTTTGAGCCCGGGCACGGCAGCAATCCTGGGGTCTTGACTGTTGGGGGAGAGCATTTCCGTATTGTCTTTTCTGGGGCTCGTTTTCGTTGCCCTTGGCCTCTGGGGTGCTCACCTTTCAGCGCCAATAAAAAGCGGGACCGGGTCCAAACCTTGAGGCGAAGACCGTTTATCTTTTCCGCCTATCCCTCGATCGGGGCCACTGCGAAAATCACCGCGCTCCAGAGGGAGTGGGAGGTGATCTGGACCAGGAGGTCCCTTTTCCATAGGTAGAGAAGGCCCCAGAAGGTCCCGGCCACCAGGGCCGCCAGAATGAGCATGAGGTTGTGGGAAAAAACATGGACCCCGGCATAAATGAGGGTCGCGGCCGTAAATCCTTGAAGGTTCCCCCATTTTTTCATTAGATTTTCCTGGAAAAAACCCCGCCAGAAAATTTCCTCTCCGGGCCCGGTTATGAAGAAGAGCAGCAGAAAAATGAACACCTTGCTCGTTCCTTCTCCCAAGGAGTAAATGCCTCCGACCTGGGTTTTAGCGCCGGGCAGGATGTAAGGGGCTAGCTGGTGTCCCATAAAGAAAATAGAATAGAGGAGCGCTGCTGAAAAAAGGCCCAGGAGGAGTGAGTTGAACCGCAGATGGATCCTCGGTTTCTGCCAGAAGAGCGAATAGGAGAAAACAGCCAGGACGGATAGTCCGATTTTGACCCAGAAGTTTCCTCCCGTCCACCCGAAGGTAATTCCCCAACAGGCGAAAGCGAGAAGGACTGCGCCCCAGATCACAGGGGCACCGTCCGGTTCAGGATCAAGGCGGCGATCAGGAGGAGGCCGAAAACCGTATCCAATTGGGCGGTTATGGCATCGGCCGCCTCGGGGATCTTTCGGGTAAAGGTTTTCAGGAGATGGATTGCCTTGGGAAGGGATAAAAATACCAATAACCCCCAGGGACTCAGGATTCCCAAAAGAACCATGGCGAGGACGTATAAATAAGCGCAAAGGATGAGAGCAGCATAAACCTGGAAACTCTTCCTTCCTCCGAGAAGAATGCCGATGGTCTTGATTTTTTGGCGGGAGTCGTAATCGATGTCCCGGATGTTATTGGCCAGGAGGACCAGGGCCACCAGGATCCCGAAGGGAACCGAAAGGTAAAGGGCCTTGAGGGAGAGGGCCTGCCGTTGCACCGCATAGGCCCCCTCGAACATCAGGGGCCCCCACATGAGAAAAACGAACAGCTCGCCCAGCGCCCGGTACTTGTATTTCACCGGTCCAGCCGTGTAGAATACGCTGGCCAAAAAGCCCAGGAACCCGATCCAAAAGACCAGGAAGGAACGTTGGAAAGCCAGGGTCATCCCGATGGCGATGGTGACGGCATTCAAAACCATTCCCTCCACCAGAAGCTGCCTCGGGGTGAACATCCCGGCCAGGATGGGCTGGGGGCGGTAGCGGGCGGTGGGTGAATCGGGTTGATCCACCTGGTAGCGAGTGTCGAAAAAGTCGTTGTACACGTTGGCCGTGGCATGGAAGCAGACAATGCCCAGGCAAACCAGGGCGTACCATCCCCAAAGGATAGGCCCTTCTTCCGCGGCGATCAGGGTACCCACCGACACGGAAATGAGCGACATGGTGAAAGACCAGGGCCGGGTGGCGACGAAATATTCCTTGATCCTCCGGGAAAGAGTCTTCTTCGGTTCTTGCATGGCTTCAGTATAGAGGAAAGGAAGAGGGCTGACAAGGAGAGAATCGAAGGGGAAACGGGAAATGAGGAGTGCCGGAGGAGAAGCTCACGGGAGAATATCAGGCGGAAGCGAGGGCAGGCGAAAAATGGATGGGCAACGCAGAAAATTGATTCTAAGTTGGTGCCTTTACGACTGGGCGAATTCCGCCTTTGCCACCACGATCATGGCCGCCGTTCTTCCCGTGTTTTACAGCTCCGTTGCCGGGGCCAACCTTTCCAAGACTACGGCCAGCAGCTACTGGGGCTACACCAATACGATTGCCATGCTCATCGTGGCTTGTTCCGCTCCGCTTCTGGGCGCCCTGGCCGACCACAAGGGAACCAAAAAGAGGTTTCTCGCTTTCTTTGCCGCCCTGGGGGTGGTCTCCACATCCCTGCTCGTTTTTGTTGGCCGAGGGGATTGGTTTCTGGCATCTTTTCTCTACATTATCGGCATGGTGGGGTTCTCCGGGGGGAACAACTTCTACGATTCCCTGCTTCCCCATGTGGCCGGGGAAAGGGATATGGACCGCATTTCTTCGTATGGATACGCCCTGGGGTATCTGGGAGGGGGAATCCTTCTGGCCTTCAATCTGTCCATGATTCTCAAGCCCCACTGGTTCGGGATACCCGATGCCGAATGGGGGACCCGCTACTCATTTTTGACCGTCGGGGTCTGGTGGATCCTTTTTTCCATCCCTTTGCTTAAGAATGTCCCGGAGCCTGCGGTCGTTCCCATCCCGGGGGAAAGCCCCCATCCCCTCAGGGCCAGCATTCAACGACTTTCCCTGACCTTTCATAACCTGCGGCAATACCGGGAGGCCTTCAAATTTCTGGTGGCCTTCTGGCTATACAACGACGGAATCGGAACGATCATCAGCATGGCGGTGATCTTCGGCGCGGAGATCAACATCCCCCAGGGACACCTGATCGGTTCCATCCTGGCCGTGCAGTTTATCGGAATTCCGTTCTCGATCCTCTTCGGGCGCTTAGCCGGATGGCTGGGGACCAAGCGGGCGATCTTCCTGGGGTTGACGGTCTACACGGGGATATCGATCGGGGGCTATTTCATCCAAACGGCCCTCCATTTCTGGATTTTGGCCGTTCTGGTGGGGTTTGTCCAGGGAGGGACCCAGGCCTTGAGCCGGTCCTTTTTCGGCACCATGATTCCCAAAAGCCGGAGCGCGGAGTTCTTCTCCTTTTATGACGTGAGCTCCAAATTTGCGGGAATCATCGGCCCCTTCGTCTTCGGCCTGGTGGGGCAGTTGACCGGCTCCAGCCGTCTGAGCGTGGTGGCCCTGGTGATTTTTTTCGTCGGAGGAGGCCTGACCCTCTTCACCGTGAACGAAAAAGAGGGAAGGTCCAGAGCCCTTTCCTAAAACCGCTTTCTTCTCTTTTTGAGCGAGAGCGTTACTTTTTATCCTCCGCCCCTTCGGCAAAGAAACGGTGCAAAAAATCGGCATCCTTCGGGGAAAGGTTAAACCGCATGCAGGCCTGATCGATCAAAGTGGGAAGAGGAATTTTTCCTTCCTCCCGGGTCTTGGAAACCCATTGAACCGCTTTTCGCAGGTTGGTTCCTTCTGGCAAACTGGGTGACATTACCTACCTCCTTGAATAAAGGTCCCCCCCAAGAAAGGTTGAATTTTGGTTATTATACATGAGAGTTAATTTTTTTGTGCATGCTCGCGGGGGCGGGTTTGAAACCCGCCCCTAAAGAAGGGCCTTGGGCAGCAGGTCGGCCAGCGAATCGAAAAAACGCATTTCCCGAACCGACCTCGACCCACCTTCCAGCAACGAAAGGCCGAATCCGGGGCCAAGATTGGAACAGGGAAGGAGCCCAGGCGCCTATTTTTGCAAACGCCCCTCAGACCAGGGGATCGTAACTGAATACCTGCCCCGAGGTTTCCAGGGGGGTAAGGTGCATGCCCAAACTTCCCTTAAACATCTCGGACAGGCGATCCGGGGTCCAGCCCTCGGAATGGTGGATCGATCGGACCGGCCGGGGCTGGGAGAAAATGAAGATCTCCTTGCCGCGCACGCCAAAGACCTGCCCGGACACATACTGGGCCTCATCGCTCGCCAAATATGCAACCAGGGGCGCGATGTCCGCCGGGCTCATCTTTTTCAATTTCTCCACCCGCTTTTTTTGAGCCTCGGTCTCCGTGGGAATCGTCCCGATGAGCCGGGTCCACGCAAAGGGAGAGATGCAGTTGGCGGTCACATGATATTTGGCCATGTCCAGGGCCACAACTTTGGTGAAACCCACGATTCCCATCTTTGCCGCGGCGTAATTGGCCTGGCCCCAGTTTCCGACCAGGCCGGAGGTGGAGGTAAAATTGATGATCCGTCCGCTCTTCTGCTCCCGCATCCGGGGCACGGCGGCCCGGGTGCAGGCGAAAGTCCCTTTAAGATGGACCTGGATCACTGCATCCCACTCTTCTTCGGTCATATTGAAGATCATCCGGTCGCGAAGGATCCCGGCGTTGTTGACTAGGATGTCTATTTTCCCGAAATGGTCCAGGGCCGTCTGAACGATCCTTTTCCCAGCCTCCATGGAACCCACGGCATCGTAATTCCCCACGGCCGCCCCCCCGGCAGCTTGAATAGCCCTTACCACATCATCGGCCACCTTGGACTCGCCCCCGGTCCCATCTTCCCGGCCCCCGAAATCATTCACCACTACTTTCGCCCCTTCTTTCGCCAGAAGGATGGCGATTTCCCGTCCGATTCCCCTTCCGGCGCCGGTCACGACGGCCACCTTGCCACCGAGCATCATCGATGAGTCCTCCTTGAGGTTGACTTTGAAAGAACCATTCTTCCCGCAGGGCACTTGCAGGGACGGGGAATTTATAACAGAAAATCAGCGCAGATACAAGATACGTGAAGAAACGGATTGCTTAAGGAAATGGGGGAGGAAGAGCGTGAAAGCAAAAGCGTAAGCGGAAAAAACGAGAAAACAAAGGCGAGAAACCGGCAACGGGCGCAGCTTTTTTCTTTTGACAGACCGAATCCAAAAAGAATATAAAAAAATATGCGCGAGGATCTGCCTTTTTTGGTTCTTCGAAAAAACCGGGGGAATCGGTTCACCCTTCCCGTTATTCTGGGCTGCCTGGAAGAAAAGGGGCTTCTAGAGGAATTCCGCGTCCTCCTGGCAAACTCAAAGGAAGAAATCGCGCCGAAGGTCAAGGGGCGGAAGGCTTTAATCGGTTATTCCTTCATGACTCCCAATCTCGAGGAGGTCAGCGAAGAGGTGAAATGGCTCCGGGGAAATCTCTCCGGAACGTCTATTCTGATTGCCGGGGGGGCCCACGCCACCGGTGACCCCGAAGGAACGCTGGCCCTGGGATTCGACTTTGTTTTTTCGGGGGAGGCGGAGGAGACCTTTCCCGGGTTCCTGGATTGCTTTCTGGCGGGAAAAAGTCTACCCGATAGAATTATCGAAGGGAATAATGGAAAAGCCCTTCCCCTGGTTCACCCTCCCCACTCGCTGAGCCATCGCTTCTTTGCCCCCATCGAAATCACCCGGGGCTGTCCGTATGGATGCAAGTATTGCCAGACCCCCCGAATTTTTGGGCGCCGCCTCCGGCATCGGCGACCGGAAAACGTGCAATTTTATCTTCAGCAGGCGATCCCCCATGGGTATCTCCAGAGCAAGTTCCTCTCTCCCAACGCCTTTTCCTATGGGGCGAAACGGGCCGAAGAACCCGACCCAGAAAAAATGGAAGCCCTGTTAGCCGCCTGTAAAGAAACGGGCCTGGAGGGGATTCATTTCGGCTGCTTTCCGTCCGAAGTGCGACCGGAGTCGGTCACGATGGAGGTGCTGGAATCGGTGAAGAGATATTGCCGCAACCGAACCATCGTCCTGGGCGCTCAATCGGGCAGTGATTCTCTTTTGGATAAACTGAACCGGGGCCATACGGCGGCCCAAGCAATGACCGCAGCCCGCCGGATTCGACAGGCAGGGTTCAGGCCCCACGTGGATTTCGTATTCGGCTTTCCCGGGGAAACGATGGAAGACCGAAAGGTTACCCTCCTAATGATCGATCGATTGATTCAGGACCTGGGCGGAAAAATCCACGCCCATACTTTCATGCCCCTTCCGGGCACGCCCCTTTTCACGGAAACCCCGTCTGCCCTGGATTCGTCCACCAAATCCACTCTCCTGGATTGGGAAAAGAGAAATCAATTGGATGGATGGTGGAAAGAACAGGAGGACATTGCCTGGAAGATCGTCGAGTGGAGGGACAAGGGGATCATTCGGGCCAGGGGGGATCTTTCCTCGTGAATTCCAAGGGACGCATATGGGTGATCTCGTAAAAAGTCGATTTCCGATAAATTTCGTCATCTCTGAAAGCCGGAATCCAAATTTCCATAAGTATTGGACCCCGGTTTGCCCCGGGGTGACGAT
>JACAEW010000023.1 GCA_013388675.1 Syntrophaceae bacterium
ATCAAAACCTAGTCCCATGGCCCATGCTCCGCCTGCCCGGAATCGGGACGATTCAGAGCCTGTTGAAATCGTCCCGGAGCATTTCTGTCAACTCTCCTTGAACGACGATCACTTGCATTGGAACCCTGGCTACTCTTGGGAAGCTTGTCTCCAGTCGTAGGCAAAGGTGGCGAATCGGGGGGGGAAGGGAACCGGTCTCCCCGGAGGAGCCTTAAAACGCCCTGAGAAGCCTCCCCCAATGGCTGAAAATGTCCCCCTCCCTTCTATCTCCAAATTTCCCCCCCCGAAGAGACCCGCCACTCAAACCCCAGATATTGTGGGAAAACTCCCCTTGACACACAATTCCCCTTTTGGTATTTTTAGCCCGCCCAAAAGCGACTTCTTATTAGATAGAATCAGATGATAGAGGCCGCGGTATCCAAACGGGGTTAACCAGCAAAAGGCGAATGAATGGTAATCAAGAAGTGACCCTTGACCAGAAACAGGGAGAAGGAAAATGGATTGGGTGAGGGAGATTTGGAGTTTTGCGACCTGTGGGGAATTGATATTCGGGAGAAACTCTATCCAGAGGGTTGCAAAGGTCATCGAAAAGCTTGGTGGAAAAAATATCCTTGTCCTGACGGATCCAATGATTCGAGATGCGGGTCTGCTGAAATTGATCGAAAAACCTTTAGGCGATCTGTCGATTTCGTTCGCCGTCTATGATCAGGGAATGGTCGAACCGACCATTGAAAAAGTTCTCGAATGCGCCGAGTTTGCGAAAAAGGGAATTTACGACGTAATCGTCTGTTTCGGAGGGGGCAGTATTATTGATCTGGGAAAGGCCACGGCCGTCTTGATGACCCATGGAAGACATCCCCACGATTATTTCGGGGAAGGAAAGGTTCCCGGCCCGGTTAAACCGATTTTGGCCGTTCCTACAACTGCAGGCACCGGTTCCGAGGTATCCCCGGCCGCTATTCTTACCGATGTAAAGGCAAACTTGAAAAAAGGGATCTCGGACAATCACCTCCGACCAAGGGCTGTGATCGTGGACCCGCTCCTGACTCTTTCCTGTCCACCGAATGTAACCGCCGCGACTGGAATTGATGTTCTCGCCCACGCGATTGAATCCTACTTGGCCATCCATTTTGCATATCTCCCGCTAAGTCCCGGTGAGGAAAATACAGTTCTTTATCACGGGTCCTATCCTCTCACAGAATGTCTTGCCGGGAAGGCCATTGAATTGGTGAGTCAGAATTTGCGGCTGGCGGTCGATCAAGGGAAAAATTTGGAAGCCAGAACCAATATGGCGATGGCGAATATAATGGCCGGTATGGCCTTTTCCAATTCAGGGGTCACAGCGGTTCATGCGATGGCCTACCCCTTGGGAGCAAGTTCCCATGCCCCTCATGGTGTTGTCAATGGATTACTTCTTCCTCACGTGATGGAATTCAACCTTCCCGTCCGGATAAAGGAGTTGGCCGCAGTGGCGAAGGCTTTGGGTGAGAACGTCGATGGCCTTTCTTTAAGAGAAGCGGCTTTCAAATCCATCCCCGCAGTCAGTGCACTGATTCGGGATATCGGACTCCCAACACGTATGAGGGATATCGGAGTAAAGGAAAAGGATATCCGACCGATGGCCGAGGCAACCATGCAGGTGACCAGGCTTTTGCGGTCCAACCCCCGAAGGGTAAGTGTTGAATCTCTCGAGGAAATTTATAAGCGCGCATTCTAGGTTCAACCTCCATTTGGAACCATTGATGGATTCCCCACTTTCCTCTAAATCGAAATGAAGAAACCAGAGGCGCCTATGGAAATTGCTCAATACGATTTGGAGATTCACAACCTTTCCCTCAGCTTCGGTGGGGTTATGGCCTTAAATCATGTGGATCTTAAGGTTAAGAAAGGAATCGTGTTTTCCCTGATAGGTCCCAACGGTGCAGGGAAGACGAGTTTGGTTAACTGCATTTCAAAGTTCTACGTCCCCCAAGAAGGGAGGATCATATATAAGGGGCGAGTGATCACAAACCTTCCCCCTTATGAAGTGGCCAGTTGTGGCATTTCTCGAACCTTCCAAAATATCGAGCTTTTCAAGGGGATGACCGTTCTTGATAACATCAAATTGGGAAGACACATCAATCTCCGATCCGGTCCCCTATCGGGACTGATCTATTGGGGTAAAGCCAAGAGAGAGGAAGAAGAACTCGAAGCATTCCTGGATCGAGAGGTCTTGGGCTTCCTGGGGTTAACCTCCATCAAGAATCGAGCGGTTGCTACGTTACCCTATGGCCTCCAGAAGCGCGTTGATCTTGCAAGAGCACTTTCGCCCAAACCTGATTTTCTCATCCTGGACGAACCCATGGCGGGAATGAATCGAGAAGAACGGCAGGATATGATGAAACATATTTTGGAGATCAAGAACATATGGGGTCTTACGATCCTTCTTATCGAACATGACATGGAAGTGGTAATGAATATCTCTGATTGGATTGCAGTCATGAATTTCGGCCAAAAAATTGCCGAGGGGGACCCGGAGGCGATGAAGAAAAACCCAGAGGTGATTCGAATCTATCTGGGTCATTCCTTTAACCCAGGATGAAGAAAGCGAAAGGAAACGATGGGGCTTTTCATTCAAGTGATGATTGCCGGGGTAACGGTGGGAAGTATTTATGCTCTCATTGCCATCGGAGTGGTCTTGATCTTTAAATCGAGCGGGGTCATCAATTTTGCCCAGGGCTCCATGGCGATGATCGGAGCATTCATCACCTATTCCTTTGTCGCACAGCTGGGAATCCCGATTATCGTAAGTCTTATCATTACCTTCTTGATCTCGGCAATGATAGGGATGGGCATTGAACGATTCATTCTCCGGTACCTTGCCGGTGCCTCTCTTCTTTCCATTATCATCATCACGCTGGGAATCACATATATGATGGATGGCGGAGCCCTTGCGATCTGGGGTTCCAGTAATTATACCTTCCCAAAGCTGTTTCCTGAATTCTCTTTTGGGATCGGGGGGATTAAAATTTCTTCCGTCTACCTGTGGACTTTCATCACCGCCATGGTGCTTCTGGTTATCTTTCTTCTCTTTTTTAAATTTTCGAATATGGGGCTGGCCATGAGGGCATCGGCGGATAACCAGAAAGTGGCCATTGCCCTCGGAATCAGCTCCAAGAAAGTCCTATCCTTAACATGGATGATCACCTCTATTGTCGCTACGGCAGGGGGGATTCTATTGGCGAGTATCAGTGCACTGCACGTTAATTTAAGCTATATCGGATTGATTGTCTTTCCAGTGATTATTCTGGGGGGCCTGGATAGCGTTGCGGGGGCCATGGTGGGAGGGCTCATCGTGGGGGTTCTCGAAGCTATTTCGGGGGTCTATATTGCCCCCCATCTTGGTGGCGCCTTTCAGCAGGTGGCGGCTTACTTCCTACTCCTGATCATATTAATGGTTAAGCCCTATGGGCTGTTCGGCACCAAGACGATCGAAAGGCTTTAGTCATGATAAAATCTTTCCAAGCAAAACCCTTTGCTTATTATTTTACTGGAGTGATATTTTTCCTCGTTTTCCCTTTCAGCCTTTTTAAATACACGCATTACATTCTATTCCTGGTCAATATGGCAGCTATTGGCGTGATTGGGGCTTCGGGGTTGAATATCCTAAAAGGTTATACTGGAGTCATCTCCCTTTCGCAGGCCGCTTTTATGGGGGTGGGGGCCTATACGGTTGCCATCCTCAGTACGAAAGTCGGTCTTCCCTTATGGGTTAACCTCCCGGCGGCGGGGGTTGTGACTATGGTTGTGGGAATTATTGCCGGAATGCCCTCGTTGCGATTAAGGGGATTTTATCTTGCCATGGCCACTTTAGCCGCACAGTTTTTGTTGGAATATGTCTTCAAAAATTGGGAGAGTTTAACCCACGGAGTTCAAGGCCTGTTTATCACTCCCCCTCAGATTTTCGGGCTCAATATGAACAATGATCGGGTATTCTATTTCGCCGTTGTGCCCTTAGCTTTCATGGCGGTTTTAGGCACGCGAAACCTTCTTCAAACCAAGGTGGGTCGTGCTTTTACCGCCATTCGGGACCGGGATATTGCCGCCGAATTGATCGGCATTAATGTATTCAAGTATAAATTGATCTCTTTCGGCATCAGTTCTTTTTATGCCGGTATAGCCGGGGGTCTTTGGTGTTATTATATGACCATCATCAACCCGGAAGCCTTTACTCTCCAGGTGTCCATTGATTATATCGCGATGGTGATTGTAGGAGGGATGGGGACGGTTCTGGGACCGGTTTACGGAGCTATTTTTATTATCCTTCTTCCGGAATTCATTCAGCGTATGATGGAAGTCCTCCAGCCGATTTTCCGATTGACATACACTTTTGAGGCCTTTAAGCATATCGTCTTTGGCTGCACCATGGTCATTTTTCTTATGTTTGAGCCCAAGGGATTGTCAGAAATCCTTTACAGGGCTAAACGTTGGATCGCCAAGGGGGAAAGGAAGGAGGTGACCGAAAAGGGAGGCGTCAAAAAAAGATAAATTCCAACCTTTTATTGAACCGAAAGGAGGCGTGCAGTGATGAAGAAATTATCCGTGTTTTTCGCCTTGTTGTTCCTGGCCTTCGTATCCCTCCCAGCCCATGCAGGAGAAATCCCTATAGGAATCTATGGGACCCTCACGGGAACGGATACCGACGTCAACGGTATGTCCTATGGGCCCAAGGACTATCTCACCTATGTTAATGAGAGGGCTGGCGGGGTCATGGGCCATAAATATGTCCCCATTCTGCTCGATGGAAAGAACTCCATTCCAGAAGAGGTTAAAGTTTTCAAGCGGTTGGTGGAAGTTGAAAAAGTGGTGCTAGTCAACGGTTGGTCAACCGGCGGCACCAAAGCCCTGAGGGATCAGATCAATACGTTGATCAAAATTCCCTTCCAAGCGCAAAGTCTTTCCAGCGATGTCCTGGACCCTCAAAAATATCCCTTTATCTTTCTCCTGGGTCCGACTTACGAGGATCAGGTTCTGATTGCCCTGAATTATGCGAAACAGAAGGGAGCGAAGACCTTCGCATTTATTCATGCGGATATCGAATACGGTCGGGCCCCGGTTCGGAATGCGTTGGAGCAGAAAATTCCGGAAAAGCTGGGCTTAAAGGTATTGGCCGACATTGAATATGCCGGGGGGTCTCCCGATTTAACTCCCCAGCTTTTGAGGGTCAAAGAGTTAAATCCTGATTACGTATACATCCAGGATTCCGCGGGAAACACCGTAAAAATACTGCGGGATGCCGCCAAAGTTGGGGTTCCTGCGGGAAAATTTTTTGGAAACAATTATAACTTCCAGCATATCATCCCCGGCACCTTGGGGAAGGATGCAGAGGGATTTAAGGCTCTCCAAATTAATGCCGATTGGGGAGAGAACATTCCAATGATGAAAGAAATTGAAGAGTTTGGAAGAAAGCAAAAGATTGAAAAAAAGGATGCCTACTATACAAAAGGGTGGGTTCAAGGAAAGGTCATCCATGAACTGATTTCCCGAGTGCTGAAAAAGACGGGGGGAAAAATCCCTGAAATTGGGCAATTTAGAATCATGCTAAAGGACGAATGGGTGAAATTAGAGAATTTCGATACAGGGGGAGGGACTCCAGCCCTCTTCTACAAAGATCATCAAGGGCATACTCAGGCAAGAATTGTTGAAGTCAAAGCGGGAAAATTTGCCACCATCAGCGACTGGATTAAAACCCGGTAAAAGATTTTTAGCGGGGGAGATAAAAATCCCCCGCTTTTTGTTATCGTGAGGTAGGTTTATGCTGCTTGAATTAAGAAAAATTGAAGTCGTGTACAACAATGTCATTCTGGCCCTTAAAGGAGTTACCATAGAAGTTCCAGAGGGAAATGTCGTCACGATTCTGGGCGCAAATGGCGCAGGGAAATCAACGATCCTCAAGGCCGTTTCAGGCATTATCGCAATTGAGAACGGAAAGGTAAGCAATGGAGAGATTCTGTTCGCAGGGAAAAGAATTGAAAACAAGGATCCTTCCGAAATCGCCCGATCAGAAATTTCTCTGGTTATGGAAGGACGCGAGCTTTTTCGCACCCTCACAGTGGAAGAAAATCTAAAAGTGGGGACCCTTATTCGAAGGGGTCATAAAAGAGAGATTGGCAAGGATTTGGAAGTCATCTTTCAATACTTTCCGATATTAAAGGAAAGAAAAAGACAGGTGGCCGGAACTCTGAGCGGCGGAGAACAACAGATGCTTGTCATTTCTATGGCCTTGATGACAAAGCCGAAGCTCTTACTTCTCGACGAACCCTCTTTAGGACTGGCACCCCTCATAGCCGAGTTGGTTTTCAGCGAGGTGGAGGATATTAACAAGAATCTGAAAACCACTATCCTTTTGGTCGAACAAAATGCTTCCCTATCTCTACCCATTTCCCAGTATATTTATGTCATTACAAATGGGCTTGTGGCCTACAAATCGAAAGCCGAAGGAATAAAGGGAACAGACATTAGCCAATATTATTTGGGAATGGGAGCCTAGCCCAACCAAACGTTGAAAAATTTTTTTTTCTTCCACCCAGCCGCCCTCTCTTCCCCCAAAGGATTCAGAGCGGATACCCAGAAAAAATTGATTTTATGGCCCCCCGGCGGAGCCCTTATTTTTACTCACACTTGACACAGGGGTTAGGGACCGGAATGTACAGGAAAAGAATAGTGTCCCCGGCGCGGTCATCGCCATCCAGACCTTTGGCGATTTCCTTGGGTTCAATCCCCACTGCCATGTTCTACTAACAGACGGATCCTTTTACGGGAAGGGCATGTTCCGGGTCGCTCCTCCCCTGAATTTGAAAAAGCTGGAGGCGATCTTCCGGCACAAGGTCTTTAATCCCGCGCTTCGCGGGACTGGCCAAAGGGAGGATTACAAAAGACCTGAAGTATCTTGCTGAACCGTCAAAGGTCGTTTACCGGGCGAAAGATGGAAGTGAGGAAAGGTGTTCGACGCCCCGGAATGCCTGGCCGCCATACGGTCCTATATCCCGGACAGGGGGGAACAGATGGTACGGTATTATGGGTATTTCAGTCCCGCGCTTCGCGGGATCTCCCGAGGAAAGCGGAAAGAAACCGAAGATGACGGGGTTCCCTGCATCCTGTAAGCGGATAAGAATTCGAAGGAATACCGCAAGAACTGGGCCCGGTTAATTCAGAAGATTTACGAAGTCGATCCCCTGACCTGTCCCAAGTGTGGGGGAATTATGCG
>JACAEW010000240.1 GCA_013388675.1 Syntrophaceae bacterium
ATCGAGCCACCTCCCTTTAATCCCCTCCCGCCGGGGAAGATGAGATCTTGCTTTTTATGAGTTCACCGAAGGTGTAAAGTGCGAATAATCGAGTGTAAAATGCGAATAAAATAATCGCATCGATAACTATTCAAGATCAATAAACATTCCGACTTTTGCCCCCTGCACACCTTAAAATTTCGCTCCGGGCCCGTATTTCTACCCCTTTCCAACTAGAAAAAAGATTAATGAAATCAATAAATTTAAAATATATTGCGGTGGTCTGCGATGGCTCGGAATTTGCCTTTATATCAATCAAACGGAATAAAAGTGGAGGATGCTATCATGGCCATCGGAGAATTGATTCGCGGCCTGCGCCAAAAAACCGCTCTGAAAGAAAGGGGAAAGATTGAGCCTTATTATCCCCCAACCCAGAACGTTCCCATCGGGCTGCCCAAGGAAGTGGATAGCCTCTGCCCGGAGTGCGGCAAAGGCATCCGGGCGACCATTCTGGAGCGGGACGGGAAAGTCTTCATGGAGAAGACCTGCGCAGAACACGGGTTTGTCCGGGACCTGGTCTATTCGGATTCGGAGCTTTACAAGAAATGCGAGCGCTGGACTTATGAAGACGCCGAGGGGGTTTTGAACCCCCAGGTTACCGGGGCCAAGGTATGCCCCGATGACTGCGGCCTGTGCGACCTGCACATCAGCCCGCCGATTCTTTCCAACATCGACCTGACCAACCGCTGCAACCTTCGCTGCCCCATCTGCTTCGCCAACGCCAACGTGCAGGGGTACGTGTACGAACCCACCTATGACCAGGTGGTGGAAATGCTCAGGATGATGAAAAATATAAAGCCCTTTTTCCCGCCCGCCATCCAGTTCTCCGGCGGGGAGCCGACCATCCACCCGCGATTCCTGGATATTCTGAAGGCCGCCCGTTCCATGGGGTTCAGCCATCTGCAGATCGCCACCAACGGGATTCGGATCGCCAAGGACCTGGAATTTGCCAGGAAGGCCAAAGAGTCCGGGCTCTATACCATGTATCTCCAGTTCGACGGGACGTGCGATGAGGCCTACAAGAAGACCCGCGGCCTCGCCGGCCTTTGGGAACTGAAACAGAGGGCGGTGGAAAACGCCCGGACCGCGGGATTACGGATCGTCCTGGTGCCCACCATCATTAAAACCATCAACGACGACCAGGTGGGAAAGATCCTTCAATTCGCCGTCGACAATTCCGATGTGATCAGCGGGATCAGCTACCAGCCCGTGGCTTTCACCGGGAGAATTTCCAAAGAGGAAAGGGAGCGGCAGCGTTACACCCTTTCCGACCTGGCTCTGGACATCGAGGCGCAAACGGGCCTCCTACGGACCCGCGAGGACTGGTACCCCCTGTCCGTCACTTCCCCCTTTTCCAAACTCCTCAGCTCCGTCTGGAAGTACGAGGTGGCCAAGATCACCTCCCACTCGGACTGCGGGATCGGCTCGTACATCTTTGTGAACCGCAAAACAAGGAGCGTGACCCCCATCACCCAGGCCATCGATATCGAAGGGTTCACCTGGGAGCTGAACAAGCTGGTCAAGCAGAGGATCTCCAACATCCGGGCCCTTACCGCTCTGAGCGCTCAACACCTGCTGAGAAAGTTCTTCCGGGAAGGCCGGGTCAAGGACGGCCTGACCGCCGAGATCTGCCTGGAACTCTTCCAGGGGGTCGTGGACAAGGAAGCCCAGAGAAGGGTGGAGCTGATCTACAACTGGGACATGCTCCTGGTGGGGGGCATGCACTTCCAGGATGGGTACAATTACAACGTGGACCGAGTCAAACGATGCTGCATCCACTACGCCGCCCCCAACGGCCGGGTTTATCCCTTCTGCACCTACAACTCGGGCCCGGTTTTCCGGGAAAGGATCGAACGCCAGTTTTCCGTCCCCCTGGAGGAATGGCGAAAACGGAATCGCTCCCTGGAAGAGGCGGATTATTTTCTCTGCCGGACCTGAGGGGTACCCGGGGAGATTAAAAAAGGGGGCGCAAAAGGCCTCCTTTTTTTATGCCCGGGAAAAGATCGGGACGGGAAATTTCGGTTCGGAGTAGGGGCGGCGGGTTTGAAAGCCGCCCCTACAATTTTCGGAGAAAGAAGCCTATCGAGGCGATTCATGAATCCCCTTTACCCGGGGTTTTTCGGCGTTTCCTCGATCTTCCCTCCCGGGTCCTCCTGCTTGGCGGGCTGCGGCTTGGAGGGAGGCTTGGGGGCGGGGGTCTTGTAGTAACGGTAAAGGAGAAGGACGCCGATAATCACCAGGATGGTGGGCCAGACCAGGTCGCTCCAGGCCTCCACCTCCGGGAAGAAGGCGATGACGAAGTTCACGATGAACAGGACGACGCCGATTCCTCCGACGATCCAACTGGCCAGGCTATGGGGGTTGAGGAGGAAAAGAGCGACCCCCACGGCCACCATGATCAGCGGCCAACTGATGTAGATTTCCAGAATGAACAGCCGGTCAAGGATAAACAGAGCGCCTACCGTGATCAGAACCAGGCCGGCGATCAGCTGACTTTTCTTCCCCCGCATCCCATCTTTCCTTTTGCCGATCTCTTATTTTAAATTCAGTACCACGGATGATATGGTAAATCAAGAAAAAGCTTTAAGCGTTCGCGATGGAAGATTCTGTAGGGGAGGGTTTCAAACCCGTCCCTACGGAGCGTCGGTTTTATGATTTCATTTATCGAAAAATTAAAACGCCACCGATATTACGCCCCCCAGGTCGTCCATCACCAGCCCTTTCCCCCGCAAGAGGCCGACGTTTCCCGCCCGGAGAAGGACTTCCCCCCGCCCCTGGCCCGGGCCCTGGAAAAAATGGGAATCCGCCGGCTCTATTCCCATCAGGTGGAAGCCATAGAGAAGGTTCGGCGGGGAAGGAACGTGGTCATCGCCACTCCCACGGCCAGCGGGAAGACGCTGGCCTACAACCTTCCGGTGGTGGAGAATCTGCTTGAAAATCCGCAAGCCAAGGCCCTTTACCTCTTTCCTTTGAAGGCCCTGGAGCAGGACCAGCTCAAAGCCTTCCGCGAATTCGTCGCGCCGTTCCAAACTCAGTTTCCCTTCAAAGCCGAGGTCTATGACGGGGACACCTCGAGCTACCGGCGGAAAAAAATTCGGGAGTCCCTTCCCCCGGTTATCATTTCCAACCCGGACATGGTCCACCTCAGCCTGCTTCCCTTCCACGCCCAGTGGGAGACGTTCTTCCGCAATCTTCGCTTTGTGGTGATCGATGAACTCCATACCTACCGGGGGATTTTCGGCTCCCACCTCACCCAGGTCCTCCGGCGGCTGGAAAGGGTCTGCGACTTCTACGGAGCCAGCCCCCAGATCATTGCCTGTTCGGCCACGATCGCCAACCCCCAGTCCTTTGCCGAAAAGCTGTCCGGCCTTCCTTTCGAGGCGGTCACCCAGAGCGGGGAGCCCCGCGCGGGCCGGCATTTTCTTTTCCTGAATCCCGATACCAGCCCTTACACGCTGGCGGCCAAACTTTTCCTGGATTGTATCGACGCCGGTTTTCGTACCCTGGCCTTTACCCAGGCCAGGAAGATCACCGAACTCCTCCACGCCTGGGTGCTGAAGGACCGGCCGGACCTTCTTGGAAAGGTCAGCTCTTACCGGGCGGGATTCCTCCCCGAAGAGAGAAGGGAGATCGAGGCCAAGCTGGTCTCGGGGGAGTTTCTGGGGGTGATCTCCACCAGCGCCCTGGAATTGGGCATCGATATCGGCGGCCTGGATGTGTGCATCCTGGTGGGATACCCGGGAACGGTGGCCGCCACCTGGCAGCGGGGTGGACGGGTGGGGCGGGCCGACCGGGAATCGCTCATCGCCCTGATCGCCCAGCCCGATGCCCTGGACCAGTACTTCATGCACCACCCCGAAGATTTTTTCGGGAGAGGGTTCGAGAGCGCGGTGGTGGACCCGGATAATTCCGTTATCGTCTCCAAACATTTGGTTTGCGCCAGCGCGGAGATTCCCCTTCGCGCCGACGAGTCGATCATCCCGGTCCAGAATTACGCCCCCCTTCTTAGCCAGCTCGTCTCCGACGGAGAGCTCCTGAAAAGCGCCTCCGGCCGGGAATGGTTCTCCCACCGTCTGAACCCCCATCGCCTCGTGGACATCCGCAGCGCCGGGGAAGGGTTTACGATTTTCGAGGAAGGGACCAAACGTTTGATCGGTCAGATCAGCGTACCCCGGGTTTACAGCGAGTGCCATCCGGGAGCCATCTACCTCCACCGGGCTGAACCCTATCTGGTTACCCATCTGGACCAGGGCAAGCGGGAGGTATGGGCGAAGAAGGCGGAAGCGGACTATTACACCCGGTCTCTTTCCGAGAAGGAGACGGAGATCCTTTCCACCCTCCGCACTCAGGCCCTGGCCCACTTCACCGCCTGCTACGGCAGGCTGAAGGTGACCGAACGAGTCCGGGGCTTTGAGAAGAGACGAATTTTCGGCCAGGACCTGCTCAGCGTCCACGAGCTGGAGATGCCTTCCCATATCTTCGAGACCATGGGTCTCTGGATGATCCTGCCGGGAGAGATGCCCCAGCGGTTCAAGGACCAAGGCCTCCATTTCATGGGCGGGATACACGCCGTCGAGCACGCTTCCATTGCCCTTTTCCCCCTTTTCGCCCTCTGCGACCGGAACGACGTGGGGGGAATCTGCTATCCCCATCATCCCCAACTCGAAAAACCGGCCATCTTCATCTACGACGGATACCCGGGAGGAGTGGGGCTGGCCGATTACGGATACGGGGTCATCGAGGAGCTTTTAAGGAAGACGCTGGGGATGATCCGGGATTGCTCCTGCCTGGACGGCTGCCCATCCTGCGTCCATTCCCCCAAATGCGGTTCGGGAAACAAACCCCTGGACAAAAGGGCGGCGGAGTTCGTCCTGGAATGGCTTCTGGGCGAATCGAAGATAGAAAAAAAGGAAGATGAAAAGGGCAGGGCTAAAGTCCAAGAGGAGGTCTTACCCCTGCTCCCGGATAACATCGACGGAGCCCGGGAGATCATGGACCCGGAAGCCGTGTCCTCCATTCCCACTCCCGACTGGCTGAAGGAGGAACTGGCCCGGCATCGGATTCTTTTCCTGGACATCGAGACCCAGCGGGGCGCGGAAGAGGTCGGGGGCTGGCAGAATAAGCACCTCATGAGGGTGGCGGCGGCGGTCGTTTATGATTCCCTGGAAGATTCTTACCAGGTCTTCCAGGAGGAGGACGTTCATGGGCTGATCGAAAAGTTGAAGACCGGCGAGTTGATCGTGGGTTTTAACGTTGCCGACTTCGACTACCAGGTTTTGAAGGCCTATACCTCCTTTCGTTTTCCGCAGCTAAGGACGTTCGACATCCTGCAAGAGGTTCACCGCCAGTTGGGCTACCGCCTCTCCCTGGGCCATCTGGCCCACAAGACGCTCAACGCGGAAAAGCCCGCCGACGGACTGCAATCGCTGCAATGGTTCAAAGAAGGAAGAATCGAGGAAGTCATCGCCTACTGTAAAAAAGACGTGGAAATTACCAGGGACCTGTTCCTTTTCGGGATGGCCCACGGCTATCTCCTTTTCGAGACCCGGGCGGGTCAACGGGTGAGATTGCCGGTGGAGTGGAAGCTGGAACGAATCCTCAAAGGGTGACCTGGGGCTTATCAACCCCCCCCTTCATCCCTCCCGCGAGGGGAGGGGAAATTTTACCTTTTACGGGATCCTCAACCTTCGTTCTTCTCCTTTTTCTCCCTTTTTTCAGCAGGCCCGGCACAGCAGAATGGGCACGGTCGCCGCGTGGATAATCTTATTGGCCACGCTTCCCAGGACGAACTGGGTCAGGCCGGTACGCCCGTGGGTGGACATGGCGATGAGGTCAAAGTCCCGGTCCCGGGCATGATCGACGATCTCCTGGGCATCTCGGCCGTAGCGGACTACGGATTTCACTTTCACCCCCACGCTCTTCAGATTGTTTTCCACTTTGGCCAGGTATTCCTCCGCTTCCCGCACGACGTTCACCTGATGCTGAACCGGGTCCATTCCCGGGAAGGTGTGGGCGAGAGCGACGCGGATCAGGGTGACTTCGGCGTCGTGGATCTTGGCCAACCATTCCACCCGGGGGATGATTCCCTCGGCGATTTTCGAACCATCCAGGGGGACCAGAATCTTTTTGAACATGGGATCGGCCTCCTTTTAAAAAGGTGAAGATAAGGTAACAATGCAGCCCTTTTGAAAGAAAATTCAAATCCCCTTTTAGCCCCTTTTTTAAAGGGGGGGAAAGGTCCCATGATTCATCGAATTCCCGCGAAGAACCTCTCCCCCCTTTGGGAGGCCGGGAGGGATTTCGGGGAAGGCCGTTGCAATACATTTAACGGCTGCGAGATCAATTCATTGGCTTCTCGATGAATCGTTCCATGATAATGGTGGGGAAAACCCCCGGATTGGCCCGTGCCGAGAGACAGGGATAAAGAGGGTCAGATGACTTTTTCCCGCCGCAGGCGGTCGATCCCTTCCGAATCGTATCCCAGGACCTCCCGCAGGACTTCTTCCGTGTGTTCTCCCAAAAGGGGAGGGGGAATCCGGTACTGAACAGGGGTCTCGGAAAGCTTCATGGGAGACCCCACGAGCTTAAACTTCCCAACCTTGGGGTGTTCCATTTCCACCAGCATCTCCCGGGCCAGGACCTGGGGGTCGGCGAAGACCCGGTCGATGGTATTGATGGGACCGATGGGGATCTCGGCTTCTCCGAGGAGTTTGAGCCATTCCCCGGAGTCTCTTTGCCGGAAAACTTCTTGCAGGAGGGGAACGAGGATCTTTCGATTTTCCACTCGTCGGGGATTGGTGGCGTACCGGGGGTCGTCCATGAGATGCTCGACGCCGGCGATCTTGCAGAACTTCTTCCATTGATTGTCGTTTCCCACTCCCAAGGCAAGATAGATGCCGTCCTTGGCTTGGAAGGTTTCGTAGGGAACGATGTTGGGGTGGGCGTTGCCCATCCGGCGGGGAACCTTGCCCGAAACCAGGTAGTTGCTGGCCTGGTTGGCCAGCCAGGCCACCTGGGCATCCAGGAGGGCCATATCGATGCGTTGCCCCTGGCCGGTTTTTTCCCGGTAGTGAAGGGCGGCGAGGATGGCGGAGCAGGCAAAAAGGCCGGCGGTGATGTCCACGATGGCTACCCCCACTTTCATGGGAGGGCCGTCTTCCTCGCCGATAATGGACATGAGCCCGCCCTGGGCCTGGAGGATGAAGTCGAACCCGGGAAGGTCGCGGTAAGGGCCGTTCTGCCCGTACCCGGTCACGGAGGCGTAAATGATTTTGGGGTTGATAGCCCGGATGTCTTCGTAGCCCAGGTTCATTTTGGCCAGGTCCCCGGGGAGGAAATTCTCCAGAAGGATGTCGCTCCGCCGGGCCAGGCGGCGGACGATCTCCTGGCCCTCCTTCTTTTTGAGGTCCACGGTGATGCATTTTTTGTTGCGGTTGGTGCACAGGTAGTAGGCGCTCAGCTCCCCGGCCCAAGGAGGCCCCCAATGCCGGGTTTCATCCCCCACCCCGGGGCGTTCCACGCGAATGATTTCCGCCCCCAGGTCACCCAGCATCATGCTGCAGTAGGGCATGGCCAGGACCCGGGAAAGGTCCAGGATTTTCAGGTCGGCAAGGGCTTGCGGCATCGGATTCCCCGGGCGGCAGGAACTGTTCGTGAATCGCTCCTGCGCCCCGTTGATTACAGGTTAATGTTGGAGTATTTCCTCCAGGGCCGTACCTCGGTCTTATTCTCCAGCGCATCCAGGCATCGGTTGATCATCTTTCGGGTGTCGCGGGGCATGATGACGTCATCCAGGTAATTCCGCTCCGCGCCCCGGTAGGGGTTCTCGTAAAGGTCGCTGTAGAGCTGGATGCGCTCTCTGCGGGTCTCCTCCGGGTGGGGGGAGCTCTTGATCTCTTTCGCGAAGATGACGCTGGCCGCCGTGTCGGCTCCCACGATGGTGACCTTGGCCTGGGGCCAGGCGAACATAAAATCCGCTCCCGTGTCCTTGCAGCACATCCCCAAATAGGCACCGGCATAGGACTTGCGCACGATGACCGAAATCTTGGGCACCGTAGCGTCGATGTAGGCGTAAAGCATTTTGGCCCCGTGGCGGAGGATTCCCTTCCACTCCTGCTCCGGGCCGATCCAGTACCCGGGCGTGTCGTGGAGGTTCACCAGGGGGATGCCGAAGAGGTCGCAGAAACGGACGAAGCGGGCCACCTTGTCCGCGGCGTCGCAGTCGATGGCCCCGGCCTTGGACATGGGCTGGGAGGCCACGATGCCCGCGGGGCGGCCGTGGAAGCGAGCCAATCCGACGATGACGTTGGTGGCGTGAAATTTTTGGGTCTCGAAAAAGTACCCGTCGTCCACGACCCGAAGGATCACCTTGTGCATATCGAAAGGCTTGGAGGGCGTTTCCGGTATGAGCGTGTCCAGCTCGGGAATCTGGCGCTCCGGGTCATCCGGGGTCGATTGGCGGGGCGGTTTTTCCCGATTGTTCGACGGCAGAAAAGAAAGGAGCTCTTTGGCCCGGTCCAGGCAGTCCTTGTCGTCCTCGGCCACGTAATGGGTCTGGCCGGTCTTGTAGGCGTGAGCTTTGATCCCGCAGAGCTCTTCCAGGGAGATCTCCACGCCCGTCTGGGTCTTCACGAAGGCCGGTCCGGCGATCCCCATGAAGCCGGTTTTCCGGGTCTGGAAGATGAAATCCTGCATGATGGGATGGTATGCCTGTCCACCCAGGCAGGGTCCCATGAGGAGGGCGATCTGGGGGACGATCCCGGAAGCCAGGATCTGGGAGCGGAAGAGCCAGGCGTAGGCCTGGAGGGTGTCCATCCCTTCCTGCAGGCGGGCGCCGCCCGAGTCGTTCATGCCCACGAAGGGCCAACCCTTGTCCTTGGCGAAGTCGATGGCCTGGGAGAATTTCTTTCCGTGGTATTCACCGAAGGTGCCGGCCATGGCGGTGTAGTCTTCGGCCCCCACGACCACCATTCTTCCGTTAACCTTGCCGAACCCGGTCACCACGCCCTCGGCGGGCACTTCGCGCTTGTCCATTCCGAAGGCGGTGGTGCGGTTGCGGACAAACATTCCCAGCTCGGTGAAGGTCCCGGGGTCGAAGAAATATTCCACCCGCTCCCGGGCGCTCATCTTACCTTCCTTGTGTTGCGCCGCGACGGCCTGGGGGCCGCCCATCTGTTTGATTCGGGCGGTCCGCTCCTGGTAGTCTTTGTAAAGGGCCTCGAAGCCCTTTTCTTTGTATTCCATGGGTAAAAACGGCTCCCGATTACCGGTTGGCTTTGCGGTATCCCAACTGGTCCATGGCAATGATCGTCTTCTGGATGTTGGCCGTGCCCTCGACGATGGAAATGGATTTGGCATCCCGGTAGTAACGGGCCACCGGGTATTCGGTGGAATAGCCGTAGGCGCTGAGGATGCGCATGGCAAAGTCCGCCGCCCGTCCGGCTACCTCGCCGGCGTAGTATTTGGCCATGGAGGTCTCCAGCACGTTATTGAGCATCCCTTCGTCCTTCTGCAGGGCGGCGCGGTACACCAGGAAGCGGGCCGCTTCGATCTCCGTGGCCATAATGGCGATCATGTCCTGGTTCATCTGGTACTGGCCGATCTGCTGGCCGAACTGGCTGCGCTCGTTGCAGTATTTGACCGCTGCTTCGAGGCAGGCCTGGGCGATCCCGACGCCCCCGGCGGCACAGGACAGGCGGGTCTGGTTCAGGGACCCGAAGACATGTTTGACCCCTTCGCCCAATTGCCCCAGAACCGCATCCTTGGGGACCTTGACGTCTTCCAGGATGATTTCCCCCGTGGGGGCGGAATGGAGGCCGAGCTTGTCCAGGGGCCGGGTGGAAACCCCGGGGAGGTGCATATCCAGCAGAAAGGTGGAAAGCCCCCGGCTCTTGGCCGCCGGGTCGGAATAGGCATAAAGGATGCAAAGGTCGGCCACCTGGGCATTGGAGATCCAGGTTTTGGAGCCGTTGACCAGGAAGTAATCCCCTTTGGGGATGGCCGTGGTCTTCATGGACATCACGTCCGAGCCGGCGTTGGGCTCGGTGATGGCAAAGCAGCTGATGAATTCCGTGGAGACCAGCTTGGGGATGTATTTTCTTTTCTGCTCTTCGGTCCCATAGCGGTAGATGGAGAGGGCGGGGCCGAAGGTCTGCATGTTGAAGGTGACCCGCAGGGAGGCGCTGGCCCTGGCGATCTCTTCGGTGATGATCGTGCCGGCCAGGAATCCCATCCCGTTCCCGCCGTATGTCTCGGGGACCAGGGTCCCGTAGAAGCCCAGGTCGGCCATTTTCTTGATCACTTCCCGCGGGAAGTAATTCTCATTCTCCCACTTATCGGCAAAAGGAATGATCTCCTTTTCGGCAAAATCGCGGGCGGTGTCGCGAATGGCTTGCAGTTCCTCGCTTAATTTGAAGTCCATTTTTCCCTCCTAAAAAAGCCGCCGGTCACGAGTCTCATTTTTCAGGGCTCAAGCCCCAAGAAGCAGGCCCCCGATATCGCACCCCAGGGGCCGAATTCGGGAACGATCGCCCGGGACCCGAAACTTGCGACTTAACGATTTATTCGATGACCGCCAGAACCATGTCGGTTTCGCAGGTCTGGCCGACGGAAACCTTGATTTCCTTCACCCTGCCGGAGGCGGGGGCCACGATGGGCATCTCCATTTTCATCGCTTCCAGGACGGCGATTTCATCGTCCTCTTTCACCTGGTCTCCGACCTTCACT
Organism: Syntrophaceae bacterium; assembly: GCA_013388675.1. GTDB lineage: Bacteria > Desulfobacterota > SM23-61 > SM23-61 > SM23-61 > SM23-61. The sequence continues at coordinate 10,765 of JACAEW010000240.1, forward strand.
TTGATATCCACGATCTTTCCCACCATGGGAGCCGTTACGTTATGGGCCATACAGAGTCTCCTTTCCGTTTTCTTTTCTTTTTGATTTTAAACCGCAGGAAGCGCAACCCTAAAGGTTTGCTTGACGGTTTTCTTCCCCAAGGATTCTTCAGGGAGGAACAGCTTGAACGGACTATCCACCTATATCCCATGGTTTTTATTTTGTCAATATGAATAAAGGCCTTGCCCACCTTCACTTTTTCAATCTTTTTTTGCTCCAAACCGAGCTTGTGGCCCGGCAGCAAGGGCGTTGCGCGGAAAAAGCATCGGCGGGGAAAGAATTCCATCCGGA
>JACAEW010000260.1 GCA_013388675.1 Syntrophaceae bacterium
ATTCATTTCCGACGCGCCCCGATGGAAGAACCGCTGCCTCAGGATGTCCTGCCCCGGGCGGGATGCCCCCCTGGGCCCGGCCAACTCTCTTGCAGCAGGGGTAGACCCGGGAAGCTCAGAATCTTCCTCAAGCACCCACTCGATTGGAGAAGACCCTTAAATTATTCAAAAGGCCACTAGCTCACCATCTCAAATCTCAGGACCCGATCCCGCTTTTCATAGAGAGCGGATAAGATCTTGTGGAGAATTCGCGGGCAGGCTAAATCAACTCTTCCTGGAAAACCCTCCGGCTCCACCGGAGGTCCATGCCCCCTTGCGCTCCCGGTCCCACGAATTTCAGGATTTTTGACTTTCAACCGGTGGGGTTGGGGACTTGCAAGGGAGAAATTTGGGACAGAGACATTTTACCGAATTCGCAAATTTTATGCCAGCCCCCAAAAATCATAAGGGTTTAATATTATTCCCATTATTGAGGTCTTCGGAGGGGGAAAGACTATTGCCCTGTTGGAACATTGACAGTTTTTAGACGAATTACCCTTCTTCCTGAAAACCGCCCTTCCCCCCAGGAGAGAGAAATTTTTAAGGGCCTCCTTTTCCATCAAAACAAAATTTCGATCAGACTCCGGATGTCCCTGTAACAGGCCTCGGCGAGGTCCCTTCCCGAAGGCATGTGTTTGTTGGTCTCGGAGACGCTTTCGACGATCAGCCTCCCCCTGTACCCGTGGGTGTGGAGGCTCTTCAGCACGTGGGCCCAGTCCACTCCCCCAGAATTGATCCGCCGGTGGCAATAGTAGCGTTCTTTTCGATCGGGCGGGGGAGGGATGACTCTGGCGAAGCGGCCAATGTGCTTCGCGTAGTAGGAGTAGGGAAAACTGTAAGGATAATCACCCGTTTGGAGTTCCACCACATCCTTGATATGGACGTTGAAAAGATACGTTCCAAGGGCCTTGATGGCCTCCTCCCCGTAATCCGCCGGCACCTGGTAAAGGTTTACCGGGTCGAAGGTCAACCCCACGTTTTCTTCACCGATCATCCGCAGGAGCCGAAGGCTCGACGGGGCCGAATCGCAAAGGGTCCCATGATGCATCTCCATGACCAGCTTCTTATCGAACCGGCGGGCGAACTGCGCCGATTTCTTCATCCATGCAGCCGCCGTGAACCAGACGGAGTCGGGCGCCGAAGAGGATTCCTGCCATGCCGGCCAGACCCGGATCATCTCCGCGTTCAGGAAGCAAGCAAGCTCCACATACTGCTTGAAGGTTTCAAAAGCCCGCTCGCATTCCTCGTCCAAATACAGGCCGTAGTTGCCCACGAAACAGGATAAACAACTGGTGTACAAACCGCGTTCTTCCACGGCCGAGCGAATTCTCTTTAGCTCTTCTCTGGGCAAACCGGGATTCACGTGGGTGCTCCTGAGCTCCACGCACCGGTAGCCGAAACGCACGGCCGCATCGAGATGATCCCCCACCGGGCGATCGTCGAACATTTGACCGGATAGACCCAATTCAAACATCTTCTTCTCCTCGCAGGGAGCAGACCCGGGGGCCCTCGCCCGCCTCCTTAAAAGCCCCAATCCTCTCTTTCCCAGGTAGGGAACACCGTCCCTTTTTTTGCCTTCACTCGGCGATGGAAACAATCGTGGAGGGGTCGCGAGTAGCCTCCCAGCGATTCGCCCCCTGCCCGCTTTCATCAGCTGTAATCTTACCCTGGATGGTATTGCCCGAAAGCCGCCCCTCGTAGGAGAAGACCTGCCTTTGGCCCTGCAGGGGTCTTTCCACTCGGAAGAAAATGGATTCTCCCCTTAAAGAACCATCCCGGATGGGGTAAGTCTCGGCCCCGATCGTCAGGGAGCCCTTGAGTCGTTGGAATTTCTGGCTGAGGGCCAGCGAAACGGGGGCCCCCCCGGGCTCCTGCCACCGCCAGGTGCCGGTCATATTCGCGGGGACTACGAAGAAATGGAGATCATGCCCTTCGACCCTGCGCGTCTCGTCATCTTCCCAATCTCCCATCGTATGGCTGTGGGAAACGATCCGAGTGCCCGGCCTTAGCTCCCGGAGAAGCTTTGGCCTGAGCCTCAGATTCACCTCCGGATATAGGTAGAGCATGACCACCGTGGCTTGGCGGATATCCGTCTCGAAAAGGTTCTGTTCGAAGAACTGAACCAGGTGGTTGACTCCCGCGGCCTTCGCGTTCTTTTTGCTTTCGCGGATCCGCTCCGGGTCGAGATCAACTCCGACGCCCCTCGCTCCTCGTTCTTTTGCCGCCAGGATGACGATTCGTCCGTCCCCGCAGCCCAGGTCATAAACCAGGTCCTGCGATGTTACCCCGGCCAGGTTCAGCATCTCTTTAGCGATCCCGTGGCTGGTCGGCTCGTAGGGCACGTCGAGCTCGGGTTTTTTCGCGGAGTCCTTCGGGGGGTTGGCCAGCGAACATGCCGCCAGAAGGAGGCTCACTCCGAGACCCACAACCAGGTTCAGAAAATTCCCGCGTTTTTGCGGCGCGCCGTCCAAAATCAAATCACCCCTTCCTTCTCCATTTCCTCCAGCTCTTTCCTGGAGAAGCCCAGGATTTTCATGTAAACCTCCTCGTTATGCTGGCCGAGCATGGGAGCCGGCCCCGGATACGCGGCAGGCAGCTCGGAAAAGCGGATGGGAAAGCCGGCGGCCTTCACCCCGGTCGGGACGCCCAGGGGATGGGTCAATTCCTGGATCATACCCCGGGACTTCAGCTGCGGGTCGTCCAGCACCTCTTTTACTTCCAGGACCGGATCGCAGGGGATTCTTTTCTCCCTCAAGACCCTCATGGCCTCTTGGCTGCTCAAATTCCTGCTCCATTCGGTGACCAGGGCCTCCACTTCGGCCGCGTTTTCCAGCCGGTCTTCCAGATTCCTGAACCGGGGGTCCGTTAAGCAATCCTCCCTTTGAATGGCTTTCAGAAAAACCTTCCATTGGTCGTTCGTGTAGGCGCATATGGCAACGTTTCCGTCCCTCGTCGGAAAGGTGCTCCAGGGGACCGCGCGGGGATTCCGATTGCCCTGGCGAGTGGGAATTCCCCTGGCCACGAGAAGGTCCAAGGCCTCATCCATGATCATGGAGAAGCCGCAGTCCTGCATGGACACATCGATTCTTTCCCCGCAGCCCGTCTTTTCCCGCGAAGCCAGGGCGGCCAAGACCCCGGCCAACCCATACAGGGCTGGGATCAAGTCGCCGATCCAGGGCCCGCAGCGAAGGGGGGGGCCATCGGGGTAGCCGGTGACGGCCATCATTCCGCTGGTAGCCTGAATGGTGAGGTCGAAAGCGGTCAGGTCGCGGTAAGGGCCGCTCTGCCCGTACCCGGCGATGGAACAAAAAATGACTCGGGGGTTGATGGCTTTCAGCGCGGCATAATCAAACCCGAAACTCTCCATGGTCCCCGGGGCGAAATTCTCGACGACCACATCGCCCTTGGCCACCAACATGCGAAAGACCTCTTTCCCCCGCTCTTTTTTCAGGTCCAGGGTAATGCTTTTCTTCCCCCGGTTGCGCTTCAAATTGATGAGCGAAATATCCTGAGGGGTCTTTTCCCCGAACCCAACCCCTTTGGGACCGGCAAAGGGTACGCTTGCCCGGGTGGGGTCCCCGCTTCCGGGGCGCTCGATTTTAATCACCTCCGCCCCCATGGCGGCCATTTGCATGGTAAGGAAAGGACCGGCCAGCCAGGCGGTCAAATCGATTACCCGAACCCCCTGCAGGTGTTTCTTGATGGGCGCTTCCAATCTTCCACCTCCTCCTTTCTCCAGCTTCTCCTATCCTTTTTTCTTTGGGGCTTCTCTCAATCGAGTGGGTGCTTGAGGAAGATTTTGAGCTTCCATGGTCTACCCCTGCCGGAAGAGAGTCGGCCGGGCCCAGGGCGGCATCCCGCCCGTGGCCGGACATCCTGAGGCAGCGGTTCTTCCGTCGGGTCGCATCGGAAATGAATTGGGTTGTCCCTGTTTAAGCTGGGATTTCGTTTTAGGCGAAGGGTTCGGGGACCGGTGCCTTGCGGAAGC
>JACAEW010000152.1 GCA_013388675.1 Syntrophaceae bacterium
AAACGCCTGGTTTCTTTCCTGGCGGGAGAGATGGATTGGGCCCAAACGATCGACCTTATTAAACAAGACACCCGGCGATACGCCAAACGCCAGATCACCTGGTTTAAGGCCGATCCCGATATCCATTGGTTTTTCGCCGGGTTGGAGGATTATTCCACCATTCGGGAAAGGATTAGGGATTTTTTTCATCACTGTTGAAGAATTGCCATCCCTGTCAAAAGATGCCAAAATGGGGAGAGAACCTAACGGCTTGTCTTCTCCCCGGAAGACCCTTAAGACCTATTTCCTTTTCGCAAGTTAGAAAGATTATTCGGAAGCTTTTTTCCCCGGTGATTCGGCTTTTGGGGCATCCGGAGAAGGCCCGGTTTTTGCATCTCCAAATTCTTTAAATTATTCTTCATCCAATCGCAGCAGAGAAAGGCTCCTTTTTACCATAAGCGGTTTGGGAAATTTATGCGGTTATCCCGGGAATTTCATTTCTCCGAATGGTCTATCGACGGGCAGCATTATCACTAAGAGGTTTCCCCAAAAATCATCCAACAATAAATGGAGGAGAAAAAGATGGAGAAGGGATTACGGGTGGGCGTTGGATTATTGTTTTTCTTCCTGTCAGCCGCAGGGGTTTTCGCCCAACAGCCTTTGCTGCAGGTGGTGGACAAGGGGGAAATCAACTGGGCCGAGCAGAGTATCCGGGCAACGGGTAGCGGAGCTCCCAATCCCGACGCCCCCAACATAGCCGCGGCCCGTCTGGGAGCGGAGCGGGCCGCTAAGGCGGATGCCCTGAGGAACATCCTGGAAACGGTCAAAGGCGTGCGCATCGATTCCGAGACCCTGGTGGTCAATGCCATGACCCAAAACGACGTAATCCGGACCCGGGTCCAAGGGATGGTTCGGGGGGCCCAGGTGGTGAACACCCGGTACCTCTCCGATGGAGCGGTGGAAGTCACCGTGGAAATCCGCATGGCCAGCCAGACCGCCCCGGCCGATTCGTTGGCCGCTACCCTGCTCCCTCCCCAGGCCATGGGAACCCAAACTCAGAATATCCCCAAGGCGGGAAACCCCATTTACACGGGAGTGATCTTCGATGCCCGGGGCCTGAACCTTCGCCCGGCCATGTCTCCCAAGGTCCTGGATGAAGACGGCCGGGAGGTGTACGGATCGGCCTTCGTCTCCCAGGAATGGGCCACCAAATTCGGCATTCTCGGTTATGTGAAAGACCTGGACGGGGCCAAGAAAAACGATCGGGTGGCGGCCAATCCCCTGGTGATCAAGGGATCGAAAGTGTCGGGCACGGGAGGCTGCGATTTGGTCATCAGCAATGCCGACGCCCAGGGAATGCGGGACATGTCCAAGAACCTGAGCTTCCTGGAACAGGGCCGCGTGTTGATCGTCGTGGATTAAAAAAAATACCGGAATGCGGAGTTCGGGAGTCCGAATTCAGGAAACCGGCCTGGGACGACTCCTGAATTCTGGCTTCTGAATTCTTTCGGATAAGGAGGGTTTCATGAAGAGGCGAAACATCTGGTACTGGGTGGCATTTCTGACGATGGTGGCGATGGTCGCCATTTTGGTTTCCTCCTGCGCAAAGCCTACCCGCAAGCCGGAAGCGGCGCTGGACACTCCGGAGCATCATGTTTTTACGGGCTACAAATTGTACGAGAAGGGCGATTATGGCGGAGCCCAGAGAGAATTCGTCCTGGCCATGCAGCTCGACAAGAATTATGCTCCGGCCTACGTCGGGCTCGGCCTGTGCTTCGGTTCCCAGAACGATTTCAAAACCGCCCACGAAAACATGAAGAAGGCCAAAAGCGTGGCCAAGTCGAAGGAGCATCGAGTCGACGCCCACGTAGGAATGATCCGCCTGTACTCCATGGAACGGAAGGATAAATGGATCAAGGAGGCGGAGGATGAATTCGAGGACGCAGTAAAACTCGACCCCAAATCCTCGGCCGCCTATTTTTACATGGGCAAGGCATATAAATTTGCCTATGAATTCGACAAGGCGGGCACCCAGTTCAAAAAAGTCCTGGACCTGAACGATAAATACCTGGTCGAAGCGGACAATGAATGGAAGGTGGTGCAGAAGATCCAGCGCGCGGCGCCGGGGTCGATGATCGGAAAAAAGATCGCCCTGATCGAAGAGATCACCCGGGCCGACCTGGCGGCGCTCTTCATCCAGGAACTCCTCCTGGAGAAGCTTTACCAAAAGCGGACCCCCGCCCAGTTCGACACGAGCTATCAAGCGCCCACCGACGCGAGGAGATTCCAGGCCGATAAGATCGTAAAGGCCGAGCCGGCCACGGACATCCAGGCCCACGTTCTGCGGGCCGATATTGAAACCGTCATCCGGTTGGGAGTGCGCGGGTTGGAGCCCACTCCCGACCACAAGTTCCTTCCCAACGATAAAGTCAGCCGGGCGGCCTACGCCATGATGATTGAAGACATTTTGATCAAGGTGAGCGGCAACCAAAAATTGGCCACGGAATTCATCGGTTCGAAATCGCCCTTTCCCGACCTGCGAAACGATCTCCCCTATTTCAACGCGGTGATGGTAACCACCTCGCGCGGAATCATGGAAGCCAAGGATATGAGCACCGGGGAATTCGGGCCGCGGGGAACGGTCTCCGGAGCGGACGCCTTATTGATCATCCGCAAGCTGAAGGATGAGCTGCGTTTCTTCTAAGAAAGGGGTGAAACTCTTGGGCAAGAAATTTTGGGTCGCGGGATGGTTGGTTCTTTCCCTGGTCTGCGGGAACCTGCCGGCCTTTTCCCAGCCGGCCCAAATGGTTACCGCCGAAGGAGTCGGAGCGGTCATCGGGGGGGACCGGGCCATCGCCCGGGACCAGGCCATCCAGGATGCCCTGCGCAAGGCCGTGGAGCAGGCCGTGGGAACCCTGGTCTCTGCGGAGACGATGGTCCAGAACTTCCAAACCCTAAGCGATAAGATTTACACCCAGTCCCAGGGGTACATCCAAAATTACCAGGTCGTTTCCGAAACCCCCGGCCCGAACGTCCATCAGGTCACGATCCAGGCGAACGTAGCCATGGGAAATCTGGAGAAAGACCTTCAGGCGCTGGGATTCCTTTTAGGGCAGGTGGGCAGACCCCGGGTCATGATTCTGGTGGCCGAACAGCAGATCGGCCAACAGTATTACAACTTTTGGTGGGGGACTCACCGGAGGACCCAGACCGAACTCAACGTGGCCGAGAACACGATCATGGACCGCTTCCGCGAGAAGGGGTTTGACATTGTGGACCACCAGGCCCAGGCGGGAAACATCAAGATTCCTCCCGCCTTCCAGGTGGTGGAGCTGAACGACCGCAACGCCATCACTCTGGGAAAACAGGTGGATGCGGAAATCGTCATCGTGGGAAAGGCCCTCGCCCGGTCGGTGGGGCCCATTGCCGGAACGGCCATGAAATCCCTCCAGGCGAACATTTCGATGCGGGCGATCCAGGTCGATAACGCCAGGGTCCTTTCCTCGGGAAACGAGAATGCCGCGGCGGTCCATATCGACGAGGTGACCGGCGGGTCGGAGGCCATCAAGAAGGCCAGCGCCAAGATGTCCGACAAGATGATGGACGATATTCTCAAAAACTTCCAGAAGAGGGTGGCGGCGACCACGCTCGTCCAGCTCACCGTATTCGGGCTCTCGGGGCCGGACGACGTGAGAAAGTTCAAGACCTCGGTTTTGGGCCAGGTGCGGGGCGTGGAGGGGGTCCATGAACGAAGCTTTTCGGAAAATCATTTGAAAGTTGACGTGGACATCCGGGGCAACACCCAATCCCTCTCGCAGGAGATCGGGCGGAAAACTTTCCCGGATTTCAACGTGAAGGTGCTCCGCAGCACCTGGAATACCCTGGAGGTTCAAGTATCCCCGAAATAATCGATGGGCCAGGAGCCGTTTTCATGAGTCGATGGGTAATAAACCAATGAGGAGGGTAACGGAAAAGGAACGAATGGAGAGAAAGATAAAAATCAAGATGAATGCTTGGTTAAGCTTGCTTGGAGGGGTGGCCCTGAGCCTGGCCTGCGCCGGCGGAGCTCCCCACTCGGCGGTCCCCGATTACAAGGACCGGACGCCCCGATCGATTGCCGTTCTGCCGGTCATGAATGAAACCGTGAATCTCAAGGCCCCGGAAGTATTCCGGCCTATTTTGCACAATCAAATTTCCATGAAAGGCTATGAAACCCCGGCTTTGGCCTTCATCGACGGAAGATTGAGGGAGAATGGAATCCGGGAGGCCGGGCAGGTAAACAGCATGACCCCGCAGGAGGTTGGAAAGCTCCTCGGAGTGGATGCCCTGCTCTACGCCTCGGTGACGGAGTTCACCACGACCTATCTTCTGGCCTACGCTTCCATGACCGTCGGAGCCCGCTTTGAGCTTAAGGACGCCAAGACGGGGGAAAAACTCTGGGACTCGGAACATCAGGTCAAGGAAAGAAAGATGGGATTGGACCAGAAATCGGTGGGGGATACCCTGCAGTTTGCCGTGGGGCAGTCCTATGCCCCGTATTGTCAAAAGGTTGTGGAGGAGAGTTTCAAGACCCTACCCAACGGACCCCGTGCGGCAGCCCCGGCTCAGGCCGGGTGTCTCATGCCCGGGCTTTAAAATCATCGATTTGAATCCAGAAGGGAGGCACGATTCATGACCCTCAAGGCGTTAAACATTGGCTGCTTGGCGGCGCTTCTCGCGGCAGGATTTGGGTGTGCCACCGCGCCCGCACCCGCAGGAGGGGGACCGGCCCAGCAGGCGCAGATGACCCAGGCGCAACCGGCGGCCCAGCCCAGCGTCCCGGCCCGCCAGGTTACCCATAAAGGCCCGAAACTCCGCGTGGGGATCGTTGAATTCGTCAACAAGAGCAGTTACGGGGCGGGAAGGCTGGGAACCTCGGCCTCGGACATCCTGACTACCGAGCTATTCAAGACCGGCGCCTTCATCCTGGTGGAACGGGACAAGTTGAAGCAGGTCCTGGGCGAACAGGCTTTGGGGCAGACCGGCGTGGTGAGCGCCGAAACCGCGGCCCAGGCGGGCAAAGTGCTGGGACTGAACGCCCTGGTGACCGGGTCCATTTCCCAGTTCGGGGTAAGCACGGGCGGGGCTGACTATGGGGTTTACCGGCAGAAGGTTCAAACCGCGAAATGCGCCGTGGACGTGCGGGTCGTCGACGCCACGACCGGGCAGCTCCTGTTCGCCGACTCAGGCAAGGGCGAATTTGAGCGCAAAGCCCAGGAGGTCCTGGGACTGGGCACCCGAGCCGGGTACGACGAAACGCTCGGCCAGGAGGCTCTGCGTTCGGCCATCACCAAATTCATGGATAATCTGGTCCAGAAGCTGCAAAGCGTGGAATGGTCCGGGGCCGTGGCCATGGTGAGCGGAACCGATGTGTACATCAATGCCGGAAGGGATGTGGGATTAAACCCGGGGGACGTCCTGATGGTGCAGACTCTCGGGCAAGAGATCATCGATCCCCAGACCAAAGTGGTTCTGGGCCGAACCCGCGGCGCGGTCAAGGCCGAGCTCCTGGTAACGGAAATCGATGAGCGGTTCACCATCGCCAAAGTCCGCTCCGGTATGGGAATCCAGGTGGGGGACCTGGTGAGGATCAAAAAGTGAGCACGAAAAAAAAGAAAATATGGAAAGGACTTCCCTGGCTGATTCTAGCGGGTCTGATGGTTTTCTGGGGATGCGGCATGCCCAAGGAGACCCGGCGGGGGGTGGGCAATGAGGGCTTCCTGCTCATTCAGGCGGTCCCGGACGACGCCGAGGTTTATGTGGACGGACAGCTCAGGGGAAGGGCGGGAGAGTTTGAAAAGGACCCCTTGGAGTTGACCAGCGGGACCCGCAGGATCGAACTCCGCAGGGCCGGGTATCTTCCGGAGGTAAAAGACGTTTACGTGGGGAACCAATCCCGCCACACCCTGAAGGTGAACATGAGAAAATCTCCTTAAATCATCCCCGATCGGCATCGTTTTTCAATCCGAAGAAAGGGAAGGTTATGCGTCGAGGCGGATGGAAGCTTGTATTCTTTTCATGTCTCTGGGCGGGAGTCATTCTTTTTGATTGCCCAACGGAGGGGTCGGCCCAACCGACCCAAAAGCCCGGGAACCCGCAGCAGGCCGAAGTTACCCATCTCCAGGGAAGGGCAGAAGTTCTTGCCAAGGGAGAAACGGCCTGGAAGCCTCTCCGGGTGGGCAGCACCCTTTCCATGGAAGATGAAGGCCGGACCGCCGAAAAGTCCCGGGTTGAAATCCGTCTTCCCGATCGTTCGATCATGCGCTTCGATCAGAAAACCACCTTCAAGATGAAGAACCTCCTTTTCGACGCCCAGGATGGGTCGCGGGAAATTCAAATCCAGGTTCCCGTGGGTAAAACTTGGGCGAATGTGCGCAAAGCCTTCGGCCCCAAGAAGGTCTTCGAAGTCGCTTCGGCCAATGCGGTCGCCGGAGTCCGCGATACGGTGTGGCGCATGAATGTCGCCACCGACCAGTCCACCCTGATCCGGGTTTATGAAGGAACGGTGGAAGTGTACAGCCCCTTTGTCAAGCCCGACTACAAGCCGGAAGAGGGCGGTTTTAAGGCCCCGCGAGAGGTTCGGGGCCCGCAAGAGGTCCCCCGCCCGTATCAGGAAGTCACCCGGGAACAATGGGAGCAGATCGTTCTCACGCAGATGATGCAGGTGGTCATTCCCGCAGTGGGGAAACCCGACGCCCCCACCCCCTTTCAGCCGGAAGAAGACCAAAGGGACGAATGGGTGCGGTGGAATCAACAAAGGGACCGGCAGGTCCGCCCATAAAGGCTTCCTCGCTGTATGCTGAACCTTCCCAATTTCTTCAGCATCGCCCGGGTTGTTCTTCTCCTTCCCCTGATCTATTTTCTTCATCAAAAGAACTACGGCTCCGCCTTTGCGATCTTAGTCCTGGCCGGGATCACCGATGCGATCGATGGAGCCGCGGCCCGGCTTCTCCGGCAGCGAACGGTTTTCGGAGCCTACCTGGACCCGGCGGCGGACAAGACCTTCATGACCTGCTCCTACATCGCCCTGTCGAGCTTCGGCCTCCTTCCCTGGGGGTTGACCCTCCTGGTCATCGGCCGGGATGTGGTAATCGTTCTGGGATTTGCAATCCTGCGCCTCCTTTCCCGCCCCGTAGAGGCCAGCCCTTCCGTAGCCAGCAAGGTGACTACCATTTTGCAGGTGGCCACTCTCGGCGCCCCCCTATTTTCCCTGTCCCTAGTTCATTCGCCGTGGCTGACCGACGGATTAGTCTGGGCTGCCTCGGCGGGAACGGTCATTTCGGGGTTCCAGTACATTTTCAAAGGGGTTCAAATCTTGCGGAGAGGAACCGCTGATTAGGCCCAAAAGAAAAAACAAATCTCCCCCCTTTTTGATAGACCACATGAATAATAGCGGGTAAGACGATATTTTGCTTGACAATTTTGGGAGGAATTGATAAAAATATCTATCTTTATGAAAATGTAGGCACGTAGCTCAGGGGGAGAGCGCTACCTTGACGCGGTAGAAGTCAGGGGTTCAAATCCCCTCGTGCCTACCAGAAATCAAATTGAGGCCACCAAAATTTAACCCCCCAGAGAGAGAAGGCATCATGGGTCCCAAGGATGATGCCTTTTTCTCATTTTAAGGGAGATCAGGATCGATTTAAACATCCATGGAACCGATTGAAGTCCGCTTTCCAGACGGAACCTCCCGCCTCTTCCCCAAAGGGACCCTCTTGCGAGACCTCCTTCCCGAAGGGAAGGAAGACGACAAACCCGTAGCCGGTAAGATTGACGGAAAGCTCCTGGACCTCCAGAGTCCGGTCGAAGAGGGGGGGGAATTGGAGTGGGTCCGTCTATCGTCCGAGCATGGAGTGGAGGTCCTGCGGCACAGCACTTCTCATGTGATGGCCCAGGCGGTTCAGAGCCTTTTCCCCGGGGTCAAGGTAACCATCGGCCCGGCCATCCGCGATGGTTTCTATTACGATTTTGATGCGGACCGGGGCTTCTCCCCCGATGACTTGCCCAAAATCGAAGGACGGATGAAGGAAATCATCGACCAAGACCTGCCCATCGTCCGGCGCGCCGTACCCCGGGAGGAAGCCATTCGCCTCTTTCGGCAGCGGGGAGAGCCGTACAAGGTTGAGCTTATCGAAGAACTGGCCGACGGCCAGGTCACCCTTTACGAGCAGGGGGATTTTATCGATCTATGCCGCGGGCCCCATCTGCCCTCCACGGGACGGATCAAGGCCTTCAAGCTGACCCATGTTGCCGGGGCCTACTGGAGAGGGGACGAAAGGAATAAGATGCTCCAGAGGATCTACGGAACCGCCTTTCCCACGGCAGAGGCCCTGGAGGAGCATCTTTACCTCCTGGAGGAGGCGCGGCGGAGAGACCACCGGAAGCTGGGGCGGGAGCTGGACCTCTTTTCCATCAACGAGGAGGCCGGCGCCGGACTGGTCCTCTACCATCCCAAGGGCGCGCTCCTGCGCACCCTCCTGGAGGACTTCGAAAAAAGGGAGCACCTGAAGCGGGGGTACCAAATCGTCATGGGCCCGCAGATCCTCAAGCTGGACCTCTGGAAACGCTCGGGCCATTACGACAACTACCGGGATAAGATGTATTTCACCGAAGTGGAAGGGCAGGGCTATGGGATCAAACCCATGAACTGCCTGGCCCACATGTTGATCTACAAGTCCAAAATCCGCAGCTACCGGGACCTCCCGTTGCGGTATTTCGAACTGGGGACCGTGCACCGCCACGAAAAATCCGGTGAACTCCACGGGCTCCTGCGGGTGCGCGGGTTCACCCAGGACGACGCCCATATCCTTTGCACTCCCGAACAGCTCAACGGCGAGATCCAGGCAATCCTGGACTTCGTGCGGGATGTAATGAAGGTCTTCGATTTCCCCTACAATCTGGAGATCAGCACCCGCCCGGAAAAAGGGACCATCGGATCGGATGAGGACTGGGAGAGGGCTACGAATGCGCTCCGTTCGGCCCTCGAGCAATCCAAGCTGCCCTACCAGATCAACCAAGGGGAAGGGGCTTTTTACGGGCCGAAAATCGACGTGAAGCTCGAGGATGCCTTGAAGCGGGAGTGGCAGTGCGCCACCATTCAGGTGGACTTCGCGATGCCCGAGCGCTTTGAACTTGCCTTCATCGGCGTGGACGGAGAGAAACACCGGCCGGTCATGGTCCACCGGGTCATCCTGGGGGCCATGGAAAGGTTCATCGGAGTCCTGACCGAACATTTTGCCGGGGCCTTCCCCACTTGGCTGGCGCCGGTCCAGGTGATCCTGCTGACCGTCACCGATCCCCAGATTCCCTATGCCGAAAAGGTTTTTCATCGGCTGATCGAATCGGGCATCCGCGCCGAAAAAGATTTTCGGAACGAAAAACTGGGATTAAAAATCCGGGAGGCGGAAATCCAAAAGATACCTTACATGGCGGTCATCGGAGACCGGGAGGTCAAACAGGACCTGATTGCCCCCCGGGCCCGCACAGGAAAGGCCTTGAATCCCATGAGAGTCGAGGAGTTCATCCAGAAAATAAAAGAAGAATGCAAAATAGGGGGTGAATCGTATCGCTAAGGAAACGGTGGGCATCAATTGGGGGATTCGAGCGTCAGAGGTTCGGGTCATCACCTCCGACGGGAAGCAGGCGGGCATCCTGCCGCTCAAGGAAGCGATGAGACTCGCCGAGGAGCAGGGACTGGACCTGGTGGAGGTGGCGGCCAACGCCACTCCCCCGGTCTGCCGGATCATGAATTACGGCAAGTATAAATACCAGCAGAGCAAGCGGACCCATGAATCCCGGAAGCACCAGACCGTCATCCAGGTAAAGGAGCTCAAGCTGCGTCCCCGAACCGAGGAGCATGACTTTCAGTTTAAGCTGCGTCATGCCAAACGATTCCTCGAGGAGGGCAACAAGGTAAAGGTATCGGTTCTTTTCCGGGGGAGGGAGATGGCCTATCCGGAATTCGGAAAGGAGATTCTCAACCGTTTCATCGAAGGGGTTAAGGACCTGATGGTGGTGGAGCAGGCTCCGCGGCTGGAGGGGAGAAACATGATCGCCATCCTGTCTCCCAAGAGTTAAGCCCAGCAATCGGTTATTTTCCCTTCAATCCCCAAAAGAAAAAGAAGAGGTTTTCCTGCGGGGTTGATGTGGGTTAATCTATTTTCATCGCAAATATGGAGTAAATATATGAAACTAAAAACAAAACGAGGAGCGGCAAAACGTTTTCGGTTGACCGGCAGCGGCAAGGTTAAACGGTCCAAGGCCTATGCCAGTCATCTTCTTTCGGGCAAGACCACCAAGAGAAAAAGGAGGTTGCGCAAAAACGTTCTCGTGGATAAGAGGGAAACCCGAAATGTAAAAAGGCTGATCCCTTACGCGTGAAGGGTTTGATTTTTGAAGAGGGGGGCAGAAATACAGAAGACAGTCTCCGGATTCCAGATAAGCGGATAAAAGCTTATCTGCGTTTTTCCGGGTTCATCTGCTTCCCCAATCGGTCAGCGAAGGAGTGATGGAACATGGCAAGAGTCAAGAAGAGCGTGAAAACCCGCGCCAGGCGGAAAAAAGTCCTGGATGCGGCCAAAGGGTACCGGGGGTCCCGGCGGCGTCTTTACCGCATCGCTGCGGATACGGTCGATCGGGGTCGCAAGTTCGCCTACCGGGACCGCAAGGCCAAGAAGCGAACCTTTCGGTCCCTGTGGATCACCCGGATTAATGCCGCCGTTCGATCTCATAACTTTACTTATGGGAGACTGATATCGGGCCTGGCCAAAGCTAAAGTGGAAATCGACCGCAAGATGCTGGCGGAGGTGGCCTTCACCGACCCGGTCGGTTTTTCCAAACTCGTGGAGATCGCCAAAGGGCAGCCGGCATGATGGATGGACCCGGGTTGCAAGCCGACCTGAAAAGGCTGGAGGAAGAGGGGCAGGCGGAGCTGGACGCGGCCAAGGGGGAAGGCCAGGTGCAGGCCGCTAGGACGAAATACCTTGGCCGCAAGGGGCTCCTGACCCAGTTCCTGCGGGAGATGGGCAAAGTTCCTCCCGATCAACGGCCGGCCATCGGCCGGATGGCCAATGAAATTAAGGCGAATTTGGAAGAAAGGGCCGAAAAAGCCCTGGAAAAGGAGAGGTCTCGCCAGAAGGCCGAAGCTTTGCTGAAAGAAGGCGTGGATTTTAGTCTGCCGGGACGAAAGCCCCAGCGGGGCAGTCGCCATTTAATCACCCAGGTTACCGAAGAGATCGTGACCATCTTCGAGCGCCTGGGATTCGAGGTGTCGGAAGGTCCCGAGGTTGAGCTGGACTACTATAATTTCGAGGCCCTGAATTTCCCCAAGGACCATCCTGCCAGGGACATGCAGGACACATTTTATTTTTCTCCCAACATGGTCTTGCGCACCCATACCTCCCCCGTGCAGGTGCGGGTCATGGAGAGCCGCAAGCCCCCCCTGCGGATCATTGCCCCCGGAAAAGTATACCGCCATGACTCCGACCCCACCCACAGCCCCATGTTCCACCAGGTGGAAGGCTTTGTCGTCGACCGCGAGGTGACCTTGGCCGACCTGAAAGGAACGCTGGAATTCTTCGTCCACCAGCTATACGGTCCCGGCGTGCAGATGCGGTTCCGTCCCAGCTTCTTTCCCTTCACCGAGCCAAGCGCGGAGGTGGATATTCAATGCGTGATCTGCCGGGGAGAGGGGTGCCCGGTCTGCAAGCGGAGCGGCTGGCTGGAAATATTGGGATCGGGAATGATCGACCCGGAAGTTTTTCGTTTTGTCGGCTATGACCCCGAAGTGTACTCCGGGTATGCCTTCGGCCTCGGCGTGGAACGGATCGCCATGCTCCGGGTCGGACTAAACGACATCCGTTTGTTCTATGAAAACAATTTTCAGTTCTTGAAGCAATTTTGAAATCTTAGGAACTTTATTCAAGATTCATTATGAAGATCAGTTTGGATTGGCTCAAGGATTACGTTGAGATGGTTCTTTCGCCGGCGGACCTGGCCGACCTTCTGACCCATTCCGGTTTGGAAGCAGAGGGTTTGACCCAACGGAAAGCCTCATTCGAGGGGGTGGTAGTAGCCCGCCTCGATTCTTTTCGTCCCCTGCCGCAGAGCGATCACCTTTCCCTCTGCTCGGTTCATGACGGCAGGCGGGATTATTCGGTGGTCTGCGGGGCGCCCAATTTGAAGGCCGGGGAGCGGGTGGCCCTGGCGAGGGAAGGAGCGATCCTGCCGGGCGGGGTAAAGATCGGCAGGACTCAGTTTCATGGGGTTTCCTCGGAAGGAATGCTCTGCTCGGAGAAAGAACTGGGCCTGACCGAAGAGGGGTCGGGGATCATGTTCCTGGACCCGAAGGCGATTCTGGGTCTGCCCCTCGACCAAGCCCTTACCCTGGAAGACTGGGTGCTGGACCTCAACATCACTCCCAACCGTTCCGATTGCCTCTGCGTTCTGGGGATTGCCCGGGAGGTGGCCGCTCTCACCGGAAAACCCCTTCGTTTCCCGGCGGATGAAAGGATGGAAAAGGACCCTCCGGCGGACCGCCTCACCTCCGTGGTTCTGGAGCGGCCGGACCTCTGTCCGCGTTACGTCGCCAAGCTAATCCTGGGGGTCAAGATCGGACCGTCCCCGTTCTGGATGCGCCGGCGTCTGGAGGCCTGCGGCGTCCGCGCCATCAGCAACATCGTGGATGTGACCAACTACGTCATGCTGGAGATGGGTCAGCCGCTCCATGCCTTCGATTTCAACCGCCTGGAGGAAAAAAGAATCGTCGTCCGCACCGCGGCCCCGGGGTTCACCTTCACCACCCTGGACGGAACGGGAAGAAGGATGCCCAAGGATGCCCTAATGATCTGCGACGGGAAAAAGCCGGTGGCCCTCGCCGGAATCATGGGAGGGTTGAATTCGGAAGTCGAAACGGATACCCGGGATATTCTGCTCGAAAGCGCTTACTTCGACCCCATGGGGATCCGGCGGACATCGAAACAGCTGGGCTTGAGCACCGAAGCCTCGACTCGGTTCGAGCGGGGAATCGACCCCAACGGGGCGCTGCGCGCGGCGGAGCGGGCAGCGGGATTGATGGCGGCTCTTGCGGGGGGTACGATATCCAAGGGCGCGGTGGATGCTTACCCCCGAAAAATCGAACCCCTCCAGATTCCCCTGCGGGTTTCCCGGGTGAATCAGATTCTGGGGACCTCGATCAGCGCCCAAGAGGTTCGGAACTCCCTGACGAACCTCCAACTCGGGGTTTGGGAAAATGGGGCGAATTCGTTCCGGGTAAAGGTTCCCACCTACCGGGTGGACTTGACCCGGGAAATCGACCTGGTGGAGGAGGTCGCCCGACTGCACGGCTTTCACCGGGTTCCGGTTACTCTGCCTTCGGGAAGGGTCTCTCCCCGGAAGAAAACTCCCATGCAGGTGGGCATGGGGCGGGCCCGAAACCTCCTGACCGGTTTTGGGTTCTGGGAAGTCATCACCTATAGCTTCATCTCCCCCCAGGTTCTTCTGGACTTGCAGATTTCTCCGAGCGACAAAAAAGGCAGGGCGTTACCCATTCGCAACCCGCTCAGCGAGGAGCAGGCCGTCATGCGCACGACCCTCGTACCGGGGCTTCTCCAAACCGTGCGCACCAATATCCACCGGCAGAACCTGGACCTCAAACTTTTCGAGCTGGGAAGGGTCTTTTTTCCCCGGGGGCCGGAGGACCTGCCCGAAGAAGTGGAGGTTCTCGGCGGAGTCTTATGCGGCTTGCGGGAAGAGGAATCTTGGGCCAAGGCCAGGGCAGAGTGCGATTTTTTTGACCTCAAAGGGACCCTGGAAGGCCTTTTCGAGGGAATGGGTCTCTCGAAAGTTCAGTTCCTCCGCGATGATCAAATCCCCTTCCTGCAGCCGGGAAAAGCCTGCAGCGTTCGTTTGGGCGAGGAGGATATCGGCATCCTGGGGGAAGTGAATCCCGGCGTGGGGCAGCTCTTTGGCCTGAAGGACAAGGTTTTTCTCTTCGAACTGAACTTTCAGGCAATGGTTGCCCGCATGACCGAGCGGCGGACCTTTACTCCCTTGCCCCGGTACCCGGCGGTGGCCCGCGATTTGGCCGTGGTCGTGGATGAACCGGTGCCCGCCGGGGACATCCTTCAGACTCTCTGGAAGGCGGACGAGGGGTGGATTAAAGAAATCCGGCTTTTCGATCTCTACCGGGGCAATCCGGTTCCCCCCGGCAGGAAGAGCCTGGCTTTCCGTCTGGTCTATCAGAAAGAAGACCGGACCCTGACCGATCGGGAGGTGAATGAGTTCCACCAGAAACTGGTGGACCTGCTGGCCCGGGAGTACCAGGGCGCGCTCCGGTGAACTGTTGGAAAAGGATGTTCCAAGTTCGCATGAAAAAAGGAGGGGAAGATCATGACCAAAGCGGACCTCGTGGAAACGATTTATGAGAAAATTGGTTTTTCCCGCAAGGAGTCTGCGGAGATTGTGGACTTGGTTTTCGACCTGATGAAAGAGACCCTGGAAAGCGGTGAAAAAATCAAGATCTCCGGGTTCGGTAACTTCATGGTGCGCCAGAAACGGTCCCGCAAGGGAAGAAATCCCCAGACCGGCAAGGAAATTCAGATCACGGCCCGGCGGGTCTTGAGCTTCAAACCCAGCCAAGTTTTGCGGAAAGCCCTGAACGTCGCTCCGGTGACTCCGTCTTGACGGCGAGGGGAGCGGTAGCGTCTCCCGGGGGGGTTGAAGGTCATGGAAAAGAAGTCCGCCCCATCTTTTCCGGAAAAGCTTTACTACAAAATTGGAGAGGTCAGTCAAATCACCGGGGTTGAGCCTTACGTGCTCCGGTATTGGGAATCGGAATTCAAGATCATCAATCCCGTGAGGACCCATTCCAAGCAGCGCCTGTTCCGGAGACGGGACCTGGAACTGATCCTGGAAGTAAAAAAATTGCTCTACAAGGAAAAATTCACCATTGCCGGGGCCAAGAAAAGGTTGCAGGAGCTCAAAGCCCTGCGGGAGAAACAGCTCAAGTTGAACCTTCCGGAAAGACAATACCAGGACGGTCTTCTCCGCGTCCGGAAAGAACTGCAGGACCTGCATGGGCTTCTCAGCTAAAATGCGAAATGTCCCCAATTCGGAATTCGGAATAGAGAAGGCGGAATGAAATGCCGCCGGCAACTTCAACGATTCAAATCCATAAGGGGGCGAGAATAGAAAATCGATAGGGGTTGTTGCGGTGGGTATAAAAGAGTTTTTATTCCGCATTCCGACTTCCATATTCGAAAGGTTGTTGACAGTCCTTCCGGTTAGTGTTATTTTTGAATCCATCGGGGCGTAGCGCAGTCTGGTAGCGTACCTGAATGGGGTTCAGGTGGTCGCTGGTTCAAATCCAGTCGCCCCGACCATGGATTTCATTCCCGCGAATCGCGGCCAAGGGGGCAGGAAATATTTCTTGCCCCCTGCATGTTTCTGGGAACAGGAGAAATCCAGTTGCCAACTCAGCCCCTCCCATGCGGAGTTTACGCGATCATTCGAAAAAAAATTCCCCCCCACATCTATCTTCTCTATTTTCTTTCCTGCCTCTTGATGTATGGCTGCGGTCCAACTCGGGTTAAAGGAGAGCTGACGCTGGCCCGAGAGTTCCGGCCCCAGGAAATCCAGAGTCTCGCCGTCGTCAACCTCGACCCTCAGGTCCAGTTTTCGCATTTTGTGGAGGCGGAACTGCTGAAGAAAGGATATGCGGTGAAAGAGGGTTCGACGGTGGGCCAGTTTTTAAAAACCGAGGGCCTGCTAAAAGAAGGTTCTCTGGACCCGTCGGCCCTGGCCAGGGTGGGAAGCCGCTTTCAGGTTCAAGGGGTTGTCCTCTGCAGCGTGATCGAATTCAGCCGGTTCCGTGATTTTTACCGACTGAGCATCCGCTGCGTGTCCCCGCAAACGGGGAATACCCTTTGGTATGCGGAAGGGGGAAAAGAAGGGCAAAAGGGGAGCCGAAGCGGCGATCTGTTGAAAGAAATTGTCGTATCCTCCTTGAAGGGAGTCCCTTCGATACGATAAGTCCTCCAGCCATGTTTGACGCCGAATTGGTCTGCACTTGTGGTTTCACCTTCGAAGAGCCTTTCCGGGAGGCGGAGGTTTCCCGGTTTGACGACCTGGAAAACTTCTATGTTCGCTGCCCCCGCTGCGGCGAAGAGGCCTCCCCCCGTTCCCTGAAATTGGCCCGGGAAAAATCGCCCCGGAGGCGGAATGGGTCCTGAAAAAGATTTTCCCCCGCCTTCCCATGCGCAGATTCCGCAAATGGCGCCGGTTTCAACTTCCTGCTTTTCATGGGGAATGAAATCCCTTGACATAACTTTTCCAGATTTGTCATGATCAATCATCCCGCCTTATTCTCGCGGAATCGGGTCCGGGGAAATATTTTGGCGCAATACGCCTCGATTATCCGAAGGGAAAGGTTCCAAATCCTGGGAGGAGGTTTTTTATGGAAAAACAATTCGTAGGTTGGGTCATCGAAGAGGGAATTGCCATTGTAACCATCGATAATCCCTCTTCGCTCAACGCCCTGAACGCCGCGACGCTGACCCAGCTGGACAAGGCCTTTGACCAACTGGCTGGAAACGCGGAGGTGAAAGGGGTCATCATCACCGGCGGAGGGGAAAAATCCTTCGTAGCCGGGGCGGATATCAACGAGTTTCTCCAGGTGAAAGGGGACGGGGCTGCCGGATTTATGGCCCGGGGACAAAGAATTTTCGATAAAATCGAAGCCTTCGATCGTCCGGTGATCGCCGCGGTCAACGGCTTTGCCCTGGGCGGAGGAAACGAACTGGCCATGTGCTGCGACATCCGAATTGCCGCGGAAAATGCCGTTTTTGGACAACCCGAAGTGAACCTGGGAATCATCCCCGGTTACGGAGGGACCCAGCGCTTGCCCCGCTTGATCGGGCCGGGAAAAGCGAAGGAAATCATCTTTGCCGATGAACGAATCAATGCCCAGGAAGCCTTTCGGATCGGCCTGGTCCAACGCGTGGTTCCCAAAGGGCAAGCCGTGGAAGAGGCCAAAAAGCTCATGAAGAAAATCATGTCCAAAGGCCCGATCGCTATCCGCATGGCCAAGAAAGCCATCAACGAAGGGTTGGGCATGTCCCTTCGGGAAGGGTTGGACCTGGAAGGTCAATGCCAGGGGGTTTGCTTCGGCAGCGAGGATAAGGACGAAGGGGCCAAGGCTTTTCTGGAAAAAAGACCGGCCCATTTTAAAGGCCGTTAAGGAGGAAGGCATGCAAGCACGGGATGTCTATATCATGAGCGGGGCCCGCACCGCCATCGGCGACTTCGGGGGGGCCCTCAAGGATTTTTTAGGCCACCAGATCGCGGTTCATCCCATGGAAGAGGCAATCAAACGCGCGAAGATCGAAAAGGAGATGGTGGAGGAGGTGATCCTCGGCCACTGCATCCAGCGAACCGACGAGCCCAATACCGCGCGTACCGCCGCGCTAAAGATGGGATTATCGGTAAACATCCCGGCATTTACCGTGCAGAGGCAGTGCAGCTCGGCCATGCAGGCCATGGTTTCCGGGGCGCAGATGATCAAACTGGGCGAGGCCGATGTGGTTCTGGCGGGTGGGGTGGAGGCCATGTCCTCGGCCCCCTACATGCTCAAGACCGCCCGCTGGGGGCAGCGACTCCAGCATGGGCAAATGGCCGACATGGTGTGGGACGTTTTAACCGACCCCTTGAACGGAATGCTCATGGGCGCGGCCACGGAGATGCTGGCGGAAAAGTACAAAATCACCCGGGAGGAGATGGACGAGATTGCCTTCCGGAGTCATAAGAACGCATGCCAGGCCATGGCGGAGGGAAAATTCAGGGAGGAAATCGTTCCCGTCCCCATCCCCCAGAGAAAAGGCCCCCCCAAAATTTTCGACACCGACGAGCATCCCCGAAAGGACATCTCCATGGAGGACCTGACCAAACTACCAACGGTATTCAAGAAAGGCGGGACGGTGACGGCGGGGAACTCCTCGGGGATTAATGACGGAGCCTCGGCCGTTATACTGATGTCCGGGGAAAAAGTGCAGCAACTCGGCTTGAAGCCCATGGCTCGGATCGTTTCTTACGCTTGGGCGGCGCTGGAGCCTGAATATTTCGGGTATGGCCCTGTTCCCGCTACCCAGAAGGCTTTGAAGAGGGCCAAGCTGACCTTGCAGGACATGGAGCTGATCGAGGTCAATGAGGCTTTTGCCGGCCAGTACATGGCCTGCGAAAAAGGTCTGGGATTAAAGAGAGAGATCGTCAATGTGAATGGCAGCGGAATCGCCCTGGGACACCCGGTCGGGTCCACCGGGGCCCGGATCGTCATTACCCTGCTTTACGAGATGGCTCGCAGGGGTTTGAAGATGGGATTGGCCACGCTTTGCGTGGGCGGCGGCATGGGCATGAGCATGATCGTGGAAAGA
>JACAEW010000268.1 GCA_013388675.1 Syntrophaceae bacterium
ATAGCCATCTTTTGTCGGAAAATTTTCATTCATTTTTTTTCGAAAAAATCACCGAAATTTAAAAATCTTATAGAAAATAAATAGTTATGTAAAATCATCCTTTTGGCATATGGATTGCCTCTATTTAAATCGGGATAACGGGGGAGAATTTAATTTCCCAATTTTTTCACCCATCCGACCTATTTACTTTTTTTCATTTCAAATAAACATCAGAGTTACGGCGAGGTCCAAGTAATAGGTGCATGGTTTCCGTTCCCATTATGGGCCGAATCAATAAGATCGTTCCGAAAAGATTCTTCCTTTTCATCAAAAACCATGGTTTTGGAGGATATCGCCTTGAGTAAGGTAAATTCGATCATTCAAATTCAAGACCGGGGCGGCAGACGCTCGGGAAATGGCCGACGAAGGGTGGTGATCCCCGGATACGAACCGGAAAGGAGATCGGGCACGGACCGCAGGAGCGGCCAAGAAAGAAGAAGCCTGGACCAGCAGGTAGCTATGGATTATTTGAGAAGAAATATGGACAGGTACGCAGAGTTTTCCAACACGAATAAGGGTGTAACCTATGGCATGTTGCTGAGCTTAATGGTATGGGCGGTGATTATTTTTGTCGTTGTGCGGAAAGTTTGGTTTTAATTTCAGTGATTGATAAGATTCAATCCCCCCCGTCAGCGGAAAAACCATAATTTAAGAGTTTTTTCTATTTCCTGAAATTCCGAAATCCGCAATCTGCAATCCGCAATTTTCAGTCAGTGGGCCCTCCCCCCGCGATCGGGACATGGATCAGGGTCGGGTACTCTGCGGAGAATCCTTCCTTGATCGCTGCAGGAAGTTGTTTGGGGTCTGTGATCAAAACCCCTCTGGCGCCGAACCCCTGGGCGACTTTGGCGAATTGAATGGGGCCCAGTTTGGCGCCCACGGGGATCGAGCCGCGCCGTCGGGACATACTGATAACGACCCCCCAGGCGCAGTCATCGGCCACCACGCAGACAAAGGGCAGTTTTTGCCTGGATGCCGCCTCCAGTTCGGCGATGGTAAAAGTGGCCGAGCCATCCCCCGATAGAAGCAGGACCGGGTTCTGGGGATAGAGGGACCTCACGGCAATGGCTGCCGGGATTCCCCAGCCTACGACCCCGCTGGCCCCGCAGGTCATCCACCGGGCCGGGTACCGGTCGCACATGGCCATATGGAACCACTGGCCGATATTGCCCCCATCCACCAAAAGAAAAGTATCCCGGGTAATCACTTTCTTCACCGCTTCAATCACGTGCCGGCCGGTGACCGGCGGGGACGCGGGAACGGGAGCTTCCCTCCATGCCCGATGGAATTCATATGCCCGACGCCTGGCCTCCTGTATCCAGATTCGGTTTCCCCTGTGCCCTTTCAAAGCCCCGGCTAGCTGGGTCAGACCGCTTTGCGGATCGCACAGAAGCGGGACATCGGGTTGGATGCTTTGGGCCATCTCCCGGGGATCGATTTCCAGGCGAATGACCTTGGCTCCGGGCGGGACTGCAGGCGGCTCGAGATAACCGATCCGATAATCGACTTTCGCCCCCGCCAGGAGAACCAGGTCTGCCTCCGGCAGGATCTTCGGTTCCCCGCTGGCCGCTCCGATGACCCCTACAAATTCAGGAATGGGCTCCTCGATTACCCCGCGGTCCCAGATGGGCACGGCGACCGGAGCCTTCAGGATGCGAGCCAATCGGGCCAGGGGCTGGAAGGCATCGGCATAGAAGGCCCCGCTCCCGGCGATGATCATGGGCCGGGTGGACCGGCGGATGATTCTCGCTGCTTCTTTAACCGCCGCCGGGTCCGCCGCGGCCCGGCTATCATAAATAGTAGGCTTGGGTTTCCGCCGTGCGGTTCCCAGGTCTGCCATTTCAGCCCGCATCACGTCCATGGGAATCGTCAGGTGGACCGGTCCCGGGCGCCCGCTGAGGGCCGCGCTGAAGGCTTCCTGCACCGCCAAAGGAATCCGTTCCGGCCGGTCCAACCACTGGGCAAATTTGCAAAGCGGCCGGCTGATTCCCACCGTGTCCATATCCTGAAAGTGTCCCCGTCCCACGGTCGCCGAATCCGTGGCCCCGGTAATCAAAAGCATGGGAGCCCCGTCGAACCAGGCGTTGCAAACCCCGGTCAGGGCATTGACGTGCGCGACCCCTGCACTGGCGGCGGCCACGCCCACCCTGCGGGTAAGACGACCGACAGCATCGGCCATGTATCCCGCAGCCTGCTCGTTGCGGACATCGATGACCCGCAATCCGGCCTTCTGGGCGGCCATCAAAATGGGGTCCAGGCCGTTCCCGCAGAGGGTATATAAATTGGAAACTCCTCGGTCCAACAATTCCCGGATTAATAGATCGGCCCCCAACATAAAACCTACTCCTTCGATCCGCGCATCTGATTTACTCCCATTCCCCTATAGAGTCCATAATTGACTGGACATTTTCCGCTCCCAATCTCCCCTGACCCCTCTTTTTCAAAAAAGAGAATTTCTCCTTTGCGGAAAGGGAGGGGAGGCAGGATTGCCTTTTCCTATCTCGAAGCCTCTCAAATTCTTCACCCCAATCACCCCCATCCTTTCTCCCCCCCATCAATGGGAAGGGAATTTCTTTTTGCCTTTCAGATGGGAATCGGAGCGATGACCTGGGAGGAGGTAAACATCCAGGACACCAGTAAAGCATTCACCAGCGCTCCCAGGTAAATCTTCCCCGTAACCTGGAAGAAAAAAGTGGATAAAACCGATGTAATCGCCAGAAGGGCCAAAGTGTGAAAGAGGCTGATTAAAAAGACTACGAAGAGCCCGCCCGGCCCTTCGAAGGGAATGAACCCGGTAGCAAAAAGGGGAATATACTGAACGGCCAGGAGAAGAACCAGCGGCCCGACCAGGGCCAGGATGTTCCAGAAAGACCAGTTGAGAAAAGTCTTAAGCCAGGTCTCTTTCTTGGGCCTCCGCAGCTGCCCATGCAAAAAGGGTCCGGTGAGCAGAAAACAAACCAGGATAAACGGCAAATAGAGGAAAAACAAACGCCAGCGGTAGGGCGTGAGGTCGCTGGCAAAGGGCCAGACAAACCTGAAATCCACGATCCAGATTCTTTCCAGGATGTACTGGCTGAGATAGGCAAAAGAAAAAAGGATCGAGCCCA
>JACAEW010000002.1 GCA_013388675.1 Syntrophaceae bacterium
AATCCGAAATCCGCAATACACCATCCGCAATCAAAAGGAGTTAGGTTGTGTTTTCATTCCGCAATCCGCAATCCGAATTCCGCATTAAAAAAGGAGTTCGGTTGTGGTTTTCATTCCGCAATCCACATTCCGAATTCCGCATTAAAGAAGGAGTCCGGTCGTGGTTTTCATTCCGAAATCCACATTCCGAATTCCGCAATCCAAAGGAGGAGGGTGTCATGAAGAAAGCAATGCCAGTCGCGATTCTTTTGTTAACCGTTTTATCCGGCTGGGGTCCGGCATGGGGAGCCGACCCGATCAAGCTGGGGGCCTTCTTTGATCTGACGGGGCCTTCTTCGGCCATCGGGACTCCCACCAAACTTGTGGCCGAGATGGTGGTGAAGAAGATCAACGGGGAGGGGGGGATCAACGGCCGTTCCCTGGAGCTGGTCATCGCCGATGACGAGGGAGACCCCACCAAGGCGGCGATCATCGCCAAGAAGTTCATCGAGTCGGACAAGGTCGTGGCCATCATTGGGCCCACCCGGACGGATACAGGCATGTCTTCCAAGCCGATCGTCGAACAGAACAAAATTCCCACCTTCATGTGCGTGGGGGGCGACCCGGTAATCACCGTGCCCCCGTTCAAATGGACCTTTAAATCCCCCCAGAGGACCTCGGTCGCCGTAAGGAAGACGTACGACTTCATGAAGAAAAAGGGGGTCCAGAAGATCGCCATCATCACTTCCGCCGACGGCTTCGGCCGGGACGGGAAAAACTGGCTGGACAAACTGGCCCCGGAATTTGGGCTCAAAATCATCGCCAGCGAATCTTTCCAGGCCACGGACAGCGACATGACCGCCCAACTGGTGAAGATCAAGGCCGCCGCCCCGGAGGCCATCGTCTGCTGGACCATCGGCAAGGCGGGGTCCATCGTGGCCAAGAACGTAAGACAGCTGGCCATCAAAGCTCCCCTCTACCAGTGCCATGGGCTTCCCGATCCAATCTATATTAAATTGGCGGGAGAAGCCTCCGAAGGAAACATCATGCCCTCGACCAAGCTGATGGTGGCGAACGCGCTTCCCGATACGGACCCGCAGAAGAAGGTCATTCAGGAGTTTATCCGTCTCTACAAGGACGTCTATAAGTACGATACCCAGTTTCCGATCAATACCCATTCCGGCTATGCCTGGGACGCCATCTACATCGTGGCCAATGCCATGAAAAAGGCGGGAACGGATAACGAAAAGCTGCGCGACGCCATCGAGGCGACCAAGGGGTATGTAGGGGTCAGTGGAGTCTACAACATCACCCCCGAAGACCACAACGGCCTGGGAACCGACTCCATGGTCATGGTCCAGGTCTCCGGGGGCCAGTGGAAGAAGCTGGATTGATTTTATTGGGACGCGAATGAACGCAGCCCCCCCCACCCTAACCCTGCCCCTCGATGGGGGAGGGAAGGGAGGGGGTGATTTTCCTTGCGGGGATATGGTGCTGTGCTCATCGATGTTCCATCTTTGTTTTTCCCATCCGGAAAATCTGCATTAATCTGCGTCCAAAAAAAAAGAGGAGGGTTGAATGGAAGACACGAGAGTTTATTTGAGTGAAAAAGAGATGCCCCGGCAATGGTACAACGTCCAGGCCGACCTGCCCAAACCCCTGCCGCCCCCGCTGCACCCGGGCACGTTGAAACCCCTGGGGCCGCAGGACCTGGCTCCCATCTTTCCCATGGGACTGATCGAACAGGAAGTCAGCCAGCAGCGCTGGATCGATATTCCCGAGGAGGTGGCGAATATCTATAAATTGTGGAGGCCCACACCCCTCTGCCGGGCCAAAAGGTTGGAGGAAGCGCTAAAAACCCCGGCTCGAATCTATTACAAGAATGAAGGGGTGAGCGCGGCAGGGAGCCACAAGCCGAACACCGCCGTAGCCCAGGCGTATTACAATAAAAAAGAAGGAGTAAAACGCCTGAGCACCGAAACCGGCGCCGGTCAATGGGGCAGCGCCCTGTCTTTCGGGTGCAATGTCTTCGGCCTGGAGTGCAAGGTTTACATGGTCAAGGTCAGCTACCAGCAAAAGCCTTATCGGCGGATGATGATGGAGACCTGGGGCGCTTCGGTGACCCCCAGCCCGAGCGATCAGACGGAAGCCGGACGGATGATCTTGGCCCGGGACCCCCATTCTCCGGGAAGCCTGGGAATCGCCATCAGCGAAGCGGTGAACGATGCCGTGACCCGGGAAGATACCCGCTATTCCCTGGGGAGCGTGCTCAACCATGTCATCCTGCACCAGACGATTGTGGGGCTGGAGACCAAAGCCCAGCTGAAAAAGATCGGCGTGGAGCCGGATGTCCTCATCGGATGCGTGGGCGGGGGAAGCAACTTTGCCGGCTTCTGTTTCCCCTTCTTTCCCGAAAAAAAGCAGGGGAAAAAGGTCCGGTTTGTCGCAGTGGAACCAACGGCCTGCCCCACCCTGACCAAGGGGTTGTACCGCTACGACTTTGGGGACACGGCGCAGATGGCCCCCATCGTGAAGATGTACACCCTGGGGCACACCTTTGTCCCTCCCGGGATTCATGCCGGGGGACTGCGGTACCATGGGGATGCCCCCCTGCTCTGTTTGCTTTACGATGAAGGGTTTGTGGAAGCGGTCGCTTACCCGCAGAACCCGGTCTTCGAGGCGGCCATGCTATTTGCCCGGACCGAGGGAACCATCCCGGCCCCGGAAACGGCCCATGCCATCCGCGCGGCCATTGACGAGGCCATCCAATGCCGGGAGAAGAAGGAGGAGAAGGTCATCGTCTTCAACTTCAGCGGCCACGGACACTTTGACCTTGCCGCTTATGACATGTTCCTGTCGAAAAAACTGGAAGATTATGAATATCCGGAGGAAAAGATCCGGGAAGCGTTGAAGGATTTGCCGAAGGTGTGATCCGCGATCGATTTGGGCGGTCAAAAAAAGAGAGGGGGCGAGGTTACCTTTCCATCGCCCCTTCCCGGTTCCGTCCGCCCTGAACCGTTTCCTTTTATGCTTTCCCGATGTCCTTTCCGTCCGTCTCCCAGAATTTTTCTTCCATCTCGGGGGAAAGACCGGGCATCCCTTCGGATTCCTTTTTGGCGACCCTCATTCCATAGATGGCTTCCAGGTGGGGCAGGACTTGCTTCAACTCGGCGGAGCCCTCGACTTTCTGGCTGATCAGACTTCGCTGCCTTGCCGCTTTGTCGAAATCCTTCTTGTCGATGGGAATGTCGTAGAGCAAATTCAGGATTTCCAGCAACCGGACCTTACCCAAATAATCCTCTTCCACGTTTACATACTGGGGAAGGGAGACGATGAAGGTCGCTGTTTCAATTCCCAGGTCCGGGGATTTGTGGGCGATCAAATACGTTATCGTGGTGGGCCCCTGGTAGTTGCTCGGCTGGACTCCCGCCCTCTTCAGGTCCTGTTCCGCGTCTTTTCCGGTGGCCCTTCCGTTAACCAGGAGGGGTTTGGTATGCGGGACCGCGTCATACATGCTACCCAGCAGACAGTACCTTTTTACCTTGAGGGACTGGAGCAGCTCCAGTACCGAATCCACGAAGTCCTCCCCCCGGGAATGGGGCTCCAGGAGTCGAAGGAAGAGAAAGTCATTTCCTTTTTCCCTTTTCGCAAAGCTGAGGGTCGAATTGGGAATTTTTACCCGGCGGACCCCTTCTTCCAGGTAGAGCATGGGGCGGTAACGGGTAAAATCGAAAAAATCCCCCGGACGGGCTAATTTGGCGATTTCCTTCGCCCCGAACTGAGCTTCCAACCCGTCCAGGGTCATTGTGCCCACATTATTCACATCGATCCAGGGTCGAAGAATCGCCAGGACATGTGGGTCCCTCATTTGGGGAAGGGGCTCCTGAACCTCAAAAGCGCCGATTTTCATTCTCTCTCCTTGGATCCCGATTGCAGCCGCCGGAGGACCCTTGACTTACCTTGCAATCCCCTTGCTCCTCAATTCTGCCAGCTTTTCCACGGAAATGAATAATTTCCCCTCTCCCGTGGCCTGTACGATTTCTGCTTTCATGAGAATGTTCAGGGCGTTTTGCTTGTAGTCCCGCATGCGGGTGAATCGCTCCATGAGGTTAGGGGGGGTCAACCCCAGCTCACCCACTGTCTTGGCCTGGTGGATCCCGATGGCGTTGAACTTCTGAAAGATGGCGATCACCTGGCCCACCGCCCGTTTGGTCATCCGGGCGGAGAGAAAAAGAGCGATGCCGATGCCTCCCAGGACAAAAAAAATGATCAGGATGGAAGAACCCATAATTTATTCTTCTCCTTGCAATCTTTAATCTGGCCCTTTAATAAGAACCCTCTTCTTGGTAAAGAATAGGAGCTTCTGGGTTTGTTTCTTCTTTGAACGGGGAGGGCTGCTTAATAGGGTGATTCAAAAACCTTTTTATATTTTTACCATGCTGGGAGAGAGAAAGGAAGGGGTGGATTAAAGAAAAGATATTTTGAGGGATAAAGAATCGGCCAGGGAATCTCTGTTTTTTTGGTAACCTTAATCTTTGTCAATGGAACGTCCGGCCCCTTCTCAGGCCTCTCGATAAAAGCAATTCCCTTGGGGGCAATGGACCCAATCACTTTATTAGGGGAGTCAAGGAACCGGATCAGCGTATCCCTGAAAAGGAGCGAAAAACATTGGATTTTTCCGATTTCTTCGAGGTTGACGATCTGATCCGGCTGGGAAGCAATCATGGGGGGAACGACGATCTCATAGAGGGAGTCCAGGTTAACTTCATATTTCCCCACCCGAATTTCGCTTTTCCTGGTCTCATGGGCCAGAATTCCTTGCTTTCCATCCAGAGGCTGGATTGAAAATCCGACTCTCTTTCCCTCTTGTTCCCGCTTTTCCCGGGTGAAAAAGCCGGTCACCGGCTTTTCGATTTTAAGAATCAGCTTTTCGATCGGGGTGGATTTGCCCCACGGGGTTTGCGGATGAGAAGAATATTCTTGGGTTCGGCCTTCCCATCTGATTCCCCGGTTTCTGATAAATTGCGGTGTGGTAAAATGTCGGTTCCAGTTCAGTAAAGCTTCTGGAAATTTTTTCATGGGAACCGATGAGGAGAAAACCCGGGGAGGATAAAGCTTCGATGATTTTCGCTAAAGCCAATTTCTTTGTTTCCTCCTGATAATAGGTCAGAAGGCTGTTTCGCAAAAAAATGACTTGGAAATCCTTCCCCGGGGGAAGATGGCCGATCAGATGGTGGACTTTCCAACAAATCCCGACTTTCAAGCAATCGGCGATCTCCCAGCGGTTGCCTTCCACAGGGTTAAAATATTTTTTCCGGAATTCTTCCGGCACTTCTTTCAAGCTTGCTGCCGAATAGACCCCCCTTTGTGCATGGGAAAGATATTCGGGTTTGAGGTCCGTGGCCCAGAGCTCCAGTTCGGGAACCCAATCCCCGGTTTTTCTGCATTCCTCCCAGAGAATCTTGAAGCTGTAAGCCTCTTCCCCCCGGGCGCACCCGGCGGACCAGACTTTGACCTTTGGGGGCTTGGCGGAAACTATTTCAGGAAGGACAGATTCTCCTATGACCCGCCACAGCTCCCGATCCCGGAAGAACCGGCTGATGGAAACGGACAGGAGCCTTTCCACTTCCGCCCGCTGCCCCGGATCGTTGTCCAGAGCGGACCGGAAAGCATCCATTCCCCGCAAAGCATGATCCTGCATGTACCGGGCAAGGCGCTTCTTCACGCCCTTTCGGACTCGACGGTAACCCTTCCAGGAGAGGCCGAAAAGGTCTAGAACCCGGCGGAACTGGGAGTCATCCATGCTGCCCCGTAGGCCCCCTTTTCCTCATGGGAAAGACGATTTGAACCCCCCCTTGTTACAGCCCCAGAAGGCGGCGGGCGTTCTCCCGGAAGATGAGGTCTTTTTCTTCCTTCTTCAGAGGTAAGACTTTCCACCATTCGATCTGGAGCCCCGGGTCCAGGGTGCTGGGGTAATCGGTGGCGAAAAGGACCTTTTCTATGCCGTGGCTGCGGACGAGGTCGATCACCTCTTTGGCCTCCAGGCTCTGAATATTGGGGCCCCAACACGTGTCCATGTAAAGGTCTTTTCCGACGACCCATTTTCGGGCCTCCTCCAGCATAAATAGTCCTCCGAAGTGGGCGGCCACGATTTTCAGGGCGGGGAAACGCTCCTTGAGACGGGCTATGTCTTGCGGGTTGGTGCGGGCCGGGAGGGAAGGATGATTAGGGTCCTTTCCCACATGGAAGTAGGCGATCATTCCGGTCCTGGTCATCTCTTCATAAATGGAAAACAGATTCTCATCGCCGGCGCCGATGGGCTGGAAGACGGAATGGAACTTGATTCCCCGAAGGCCTTTCTCTCGAATTCTCCTGACCTCCGTCACCGGGTTTTCCATGTCGGGAAGAATCGTTCCGAAGCCGAAGATCGTCCGGTGGTCGGTGATGGAAATCAGAAAATCATTCGCCGGGGGCACGGCCTTGGGCCTCTCGGCCACGCAAAAAGTGCATACCGCTTCGACCCCGCAACGGGCCATGTACCCTTTCAGGTCCTCGAGGGTAAAATTCCCGGATAAAGGAATCTGATTTTTGGGGTCTGCCTTCATATGTTCCACTATCCTGGGAGCGATCTTGTCCGGGAAAATATGGGTGTGGGTGTCGATCATTGAATATTCCCTTTCCATTTCGAGCATAAATAGGATTTTCCTTCCTTCAAACCTATCATAACAAAAATCTCTCATTTTGGCTGGCCCATTTGACTTGAAATACCCCGCCAAATAGGATAAATTGCCTCTTCTTTATTTCATCCTTTAAAAATGGTTCAATTCTCTCGCCCACTTCGTTCGAGGCCGCAGAGAACGCGGAGATAAAGAAAGGATCAAGAAATCAGGAACCTGAATCCTGAATCCTGAACCCTGTATCCTGTATTTCTTCTTCTCTGCCTGCCCTGCGGACTCTGCGAGAGACAATGGTTTTCATTTTTTGTTCTTTCCCGTTAACGTAGGGGCGATTCACGAATCGCCCTTCTATCCGAAAAGGTGAGAAATGAAGTCGGTTATCATTTTCAAGGGGTAAGAATCCTTTCGAATATTGAATCTAGCTTACAAGAAATGAATTGACGACTAATATAAAATGCCTTACAATTTAATATAAAATTACAAATGGAAAAAGGATGAATTAAGGGGGGGAACATGCTGAATGTGGCGAAAATTACCAGAAAAGGGCAGGTTACCATTCCCAAAAATATCAGGGAAAAATTGAAAAGCGATGTCGTAGAATTTGAAGTTGTAGAAAACCAGGTGATCCTGAAACCGGTGGCCAGTGTCGCCGGATCGTTGCAGAAATATGCGCGGAAAAAACAGAGGATTTCCTTCCGGGAGGCGCGGGAGAAAGCGTGGGATGAGGTGATCCATGAGCGACATATTGCCCAAGCTGATCGACGCTAATTTCATCCTTCGCTATCTCTTGCGGGATGATGAAAAACTGTACGAACAGGCCTACCCAGTCCTGGAAAGGGCCAAGACGGGAGAGGAAAAAATTCTTATCCTGGAAAGTGTTCTCACCGAATGCGTATATGTCCTCCTGAAGATATACCGGGTGGAGCGGGAAATCATCGCCGCGAAAATGAGGGAATTAATATCCTATAGAGGGGTGGTGAATTCCGATCAAAAAGACCTGGCTGAGGCGGCCAGGCTTTTCGGAAAGACCGATTTAAGCTTCGTCGATTGCCTTCTCTGCGCCAAGTCCCACCTGCATAAGTTTACTCTTTTGACTTTTGATAAAGAATTAATGAAATATTGTGCATGAAAAAAAGGGACGTCCGCAAAAAGACTCCAGATGTTAGGAGGACAGGGCGGCTGAATGGCAGCTTATCGGGGATTTGCTGCCAAGCCTATTGGTTCCTGGCGGAATGGGGGCCCTACATTTTTATCTTGACCGTGCTCTTGGGATTACACATCTGGAGTTGGGCCGGCCCCGCGAATGCCTGGTGGCCCGAGTCCCACAAGGCCATCGGGCGCAATGCCCTGGAAGTATTGCCGGAGAAATTAAGAAAGGTCTTTGAATCCGACTCGGAAATCCTGGCGGCCCTTCTCTGGGGGATGGTTGAACCGGACTACAACCGCATCGAGGACCATCGTATCTACCTCAAGGTGATCCGGGGGACCCCAACGGGCCCAGGGGGAGTCCACACCGCCCTGGAGAAATACGCCAAGCAAGCGGAAGAGATGATTCGAGCGGGAGAGCCGATGAACCGGATCGCTTTCGTTCTCGGGCAGGCGGCCCACTTCATCCAGGATGTGAATGTGCCGCTGCACACGATCTATGGAGACACACGGGAGCAGCACCGGGCTTATGAGGAAGCGGCCTATGTCTGGAATTGGCCGAACGCCCAGTATGGGTACAAGGGCTTTTTTCTAGCGAAAAATTACAAATGCTTTGCTTATGAAGCCGCCAAGCGCAGTCACGCTTATTACGATAAAGCCCTCGAGAATCCCCCACCCCGGGAGGTGATCGAAAAAACCTGGAATGACGCGGTGAACGACACCGCCAACCTGTGGCTCTCCATCTTTTACCGAGTCCTCGGCCCGGAAAAAGCCTTCGAACTGTACGGAATCCCGTCCCCCAAGGGAGAGTTGGGAAAGGGCTGGTTTTGCGGGTGAAAATGGGAGTGGGTCGGCAAGCGATTTGATTTTGATCCGGGCCCCCCTAAGGTCTCACTCTTTAAAACTTCCATCCACCTGAACATCGATTAAGAATGGGCCGTCCAGGGCTAGGGCGTGGCTGAGCAGGTGCTTAAATTCCCCCAGCTTCTCGCATCTCTCCGCAGGGACTCCCAGGGAGCGGGACAGGCTGATGAAATCGATGTATGGCTGTTCCAGGTCCATGCCAACGTAACTGCCCGACTTGGCCGAAAATCCACCCAGCGCGTGAGTCCGTTCCTTGAGGATTCGGTATCCACGGTTATTGCAAATCACGAATACAACAGCCAGGCCGTAACGGGCGGCGGTCCAGAGGCCCTGGAAGGAGTACATGGCGCTTCCATCCCCGATGAGGCCGACCACGGGCCGGTCCGGCAAGGCCACCTTGATCCCCAGGGCTGCGGGGATTCCCCAGCCGATTCCACCGCCCCGCATTCCATAGAAACTGTGCCGGTCTTCGCTGCGCAGAAAAGTCGTCAGGGCTCTACCCGAAGAAATGGCTTCATCCACCATAACGGCGTTCGGCGGTAAGCTGTCGGCTACAGTCTCCATTAGAGCCAGGGGTCGGATGGGAATCAGGTTCCTTTCTTGACGGGCTTTCTCCCGCAGCTCTGATATCCTCTTTTCCTTCATCTGCCGGATCCTTTCCATCCGGACCCTGGCTTCTTTCTGTTTTTCATGGGAGACTCGATCCTTCAGCGCCTTTTCCAATTCCCGCAAGGTTTCCTTGGGGTCGCCGAGGATGCCGAGCGAAGCGGGATAATTCTTCCCGATTTCCCAAGGGTCCAGGTGAAGATGAATGATCGACAGGCCGGGAGGCACGGGGTCCAGATCGGAAGGCAAGGACATGGTCATGAGGTCCGCACCGATGGAGAAGAGGACATCCGCGTCCTCAAGAGCCTTCCGGGCGATTTTCTGGAGACGGGTAAGGGGGCCCAGGGAGAGCGGGTGGGAGGAGGGGAAATTGCATGTCCCGGAGACGGTCTGCTGGTATACCGGGGCTCCGAGGAGTTCGGCCACCACCGCGAGCTCTCGGTGAGCATCCCCTCTAGCGACTGCGTCCCCGGCTATGATCACCGGATTTTTGGAACCTCCCAGGATTTCCGCCGCCCTTTCGACAGCTTCGCGGGAGGCCCGCAAGCGCGGGTCGATGCGGGTGGGAGCTCCCAGGTCCATCTCCCCCTCGGCTTTCAGCACATCCATGGGGAGGGCCAAGAAAACGGGGCCGGTAGGGGGAGCCGTAGCCACCTTGACGGCGCGGTGAATTGCCCGGGGCAGGTCCTCCAGACGTCGAATTTCATAGGACCACTTGACGTAAGGCCGGGCCACCTCGGCCAGGTTCGACGAAAGAATGGGCTCAGTTAGAAGAAAGCTTTGATCGTGCTGACCGGCGGTGAGAAGGATGGGAGCACCCGATTTCGATGCATTGTAAAGCATCCCCATGCAATTCCCCAACCCCGGGCTGACATGAACGTTCACCGCCGCTGGCTTTCCCGAGGCAACGGTATAGCCGTCGGCCATGGATACGGCGACTCCTTCATGGAGAGCCAGGTAGTAACGAATTTCTTCCTGGCCCGCCAGGGCATCCATCAGGGGTAACTCGGTAGTGCCAGGGTTGCCGAAGATGTATTGGATGCCTTCCTGTTTCAGAATCTCCAAAAACGCCTGCCGGCCAGAGATGCGTGGCATATGAGCTCCTTAAAAGAAAATCGTCGAAAGGGGCTTGGCATCCCAAATTTTGCGTGAGTATCATAGCATAAGCTTCGTATAAAAAAGGAGAAAAAAGGGGTAACAATTTGGCTTTTTGAAAAATTGTCAAATCCCCCTTAAGGCCCCTTTTTCAAAGTGGGAACAGGCTTCATGGGGCATCGAATTCCGGGAAATAACCTCTCCTCCCTTTGGAAAGGGAGGCCGGGAGGGATTTCGGGGAAGGACGTTTCAAACCAATAAACTGTTGGAAAAGGCAAAGTTTCTCACCCAGCCAGATTTTCAGGCTTTCCCTTTCGGCTTGGTGGAAAAGAGTTGCGTCGGGAAAAGAAAGTCAATATAATGCTCAAAAGTGATAGGTGATTCACTTTTATGGATCTTCCCGTGAGAGAGAAAAGGAAAATATCGGACGGCAGACCTTCTTTAACTCGGAAAGGACTGGCCACCCGGGGGGCCATTCTGGAAGCCGCCCACCGGGTCTTCAAAGATATGGGTTATTACGGTTCCTCCATTTCGGAGATCGCCCGCCGCTGCGGGGTCTCCATGGGGAACTTCTATCAATACTTCAAGAATAAAGAGCAGGTCTTCCTCGAGTTAAGCGATCTCATCCTTTCGCAGTTCATGGTTAAGGCCGAATTCCTTGCTTCCACCCAGGGGGCTTTCGAAAAACGTCTGGAGGAAGCCATACGGCTGCTGTATGAACACACCCGAGAGAACTTCGCCTTTCATCGGATCCTGGGGGAGTCCGAGCTTACCGACCGCGTTACGATCGCTTATTACGAGGCCATGGCCCGCCATTACCGGGATTTCTTTCGCCGGGAAGCTCAGGCCGGAAACCTCCGCCCCCTCGACCCGAACATGATCTCCTACGGCCTCATCGGCATTTGTTACTTTCATTCCCTGGATTGGGGGGAAAGGGAGAAAATTTCTTCGCGGGAATCGATCCGGCAGATGGCCGACCTGATTCTGCATGGCATTAACGGTCCCGCGCGCTGGAAAAAGCGGTCTGCGGGACCTTCACTTTCGCTTCCCCCCCCGGTTGCCCTTCACTCATCAGAAGGGGAACCCTTGACAAAAGGAGAAAGCACGCGGCAGGCCATTTTTCGGGCGGCGGAAAAGGTCATCGGCCGGCTGGGGGGCAACCGGGCCAATATTTCCGAGATTACCCGAGAGGCGGGGGTGGCCCTGGGAACTTTCTATGTCCATTTCGGCAGCAAGAGGGAATTGATCGAAGGATTGGTGAAATACGTCAACTCGCAGATGCGACGGGAACTTCAGCGGAGGGTGTCCCAAAACCAGGACCGGCGGGACGCGGAACGGGTGGGAATGATAGCTTTTTATGAATTCCTCCGGAAACACCGGGAGGTTTACCGGGTGGTACCGGAATGCGAGATGATCGATCGCGAAGTCAGCCTGTGGTACTACAAAAAAGTGGCGGATGGGTACATTCAGGGGCTGCAACGGGGGATGGAAAAAGGTGAAATTCGCAAACTCCCGCCGGTCTTCTTGGCTCGTTCCCTAATGGGTTTGATTCACTTCATCGGCCTTAAGTGGATTGTGTGGAATACAAGCGCCCAACCAGAAGTTCCCGATCATATTTTGAAGGATAT
This sequence comes from Syntrophaceae bacterium, assembly GCA_013388675.1. Classification (GTDB taxonomy): domain Bacteria; phylum Desulfobacterota; class SM23-61; order SM23-61; family SM23-61; genus SM23-61. The sequence continues at coordinate 11,996 of JACAEW010000002.1, forward strand.
GATCACGTTAATCCTTTTTGGCCTTAAACCATAGGGGGCGGGGGACGGACCGATTCGTGATCGACCCAAACAAGAAACGCGGAACCTTGGCAATTTTTGCTTGACAAGAAATTTCCTTTTTTGTATTAGAAAGTGACAGGTGATTCATATCTCTAAAAAAGCTCGCGCTCATGGCTGAACTAAGAGACAAGACAGCCATCCTAACCGGGGCCAGCTCGGGAATCGGCGCAGCGCTGGCGCTGGAATTCTCCAAGAAAGGGGCCCGCCTAACTTTGGCGGCCCGGCGTCTGGACCGTCTGCAAGAGGTTGCCCGGGCATGTGCGGGAGTAGTTCTTCCCCTTGCCGCGGACCTCACCCGGGATTCCGACCGGAAGAAGATCGTCCAGCAAACCCTGGACCACTGGGGGCGGATCGATATCCTGGTAAACAACGCCGGTCTGGGAATCTACGGAGATGTCCTTTCGGCAAGCGAGGAGGACTGGCGGGGGATTTTTGAAGTCAACCTCTTTGCTTTGGTTTTCATGACTCGGGCGGTCCTTCCCCATATGCGGTCGCAGGGAAGCGGGATCATCGTGAACATGGCCTCCATCGGGGGGCTTATCGCCCACTCCGACAAAGTGACTCCGTATGTAGCCAGCAAGCACGCGGTGATCGGGTTTTCCCGCGGGCTGGCCAGGGACCTGGCGGGAACGGGGATCCGGGTGCTGGCCGTTTGCCCCCATCTGACAGATACGGAGTTTTTCACGGCATCTCCCGGCGCGAAGGAGATGGCGCCGGTCGTGGAAAAATTTAAATCTTTTATGGACCGCCCCGAAGATGTGGCGCGGGGAATTTTAGAGCAACTGGATTCGGACCGGCTAATCGTTTTCCCCACAGGGAAGCCGGCCCGGGCCTACGAAAAACAGAAAGAGATTTAGAGCTTATCCTTAAATAAGCTATTCCTTTTAAATCCCCCTTTAAAAAAGGGGGACATTGGGGGATTTACCTCGGGATTTCTTGAAAAAATCCCCCCTCACCCCCCTTTTTCAAAGGGAGGAAAATTATTTACGAATAAGTTCTTAGAAGGTGGATGGAATTAGATAAGGGCAACGGGTCCATGAAAACGAAGAAAGTTGAAACAGCTCTCTTGATTGGCGGGGGATCCGGCATGGGCCGGGCCTCGGCCGTTGAATTGGGCGGCCATGGGGTCCGGGTCTTTGTAGCCGACCTCAACCCGACAGCGGCCGAAGAAACGGCACGGGCGATTGCCGGAATGAAAGGTCAATCCGAAGCCTTCTCCGTGGATGTCTCCAGCAGCGAATCCGTCTCTTCTTTATTCCGCAAATTGCGTGATCGGGCCGAGCGTTTGGACCTCATGGTTCATTCGGCGGCCATTCTTGGCCGGACGGTCTTCATCGAGAACATGACCGATGAGGAATGGAGGCAGATGACGGCGATCAATCTCGACGGAGTTTTTTACTGCTGCCGGGAGGCCGTTCGGTGGATGAAGGTCCACCAGTCCGGCCGGATCATTCTGTTCAGTTCGGTGGCTTCCCTGACTCCGACGCCCGGAGCCCTGCATTACAGCGCAGTCAAGGGAGGGATCAACATGCTGGGGAAGACCCTGGCCCAGGAAGTGTCCAAATACAACATCCGGGTGAATGTGATCGCTCCAGGGTATATCCGAACCCCCATGTTGGAAGGGCTTCCGGACGGATTTTCGGATTACATCTTGAAACGGACGCCCCTGCGCCGTCTCGGCGAGGTGGAAGAGATCGCCGCTCTGGTTTCTTTCCTGGCTTCGCCCGGGGCGGATTTTTTTACCGGGCAGATTTTCAGCCCCAATGGCGGGCTGGTGATTTGACCCCCCATCCTTACCCCCCCTAGGGGGTCAGTGGGTCCCAAGTCTTTTGATCGATACTGGGGACAGGAGAGTTAACGGATTGATAAACACGAAAATTCGAATATCGAAGCACGAATATCGAAACAAATTCGAATCTCGAATGACCAAAATTCCAAACGGGGGATCTAAAGAGAGCCTTTTAGGTCATTGGAAAATTCGGATTTCTAGATTGTTCCGGATTTCGGGTTTCGTATTTCGAATTTCATCAATCACCTACCCAGCCAGAATGAGACGCCCTGTGCTCAGCAACCTAGGTTATGGGGAACGATCGGGAGGGGGGCAGGGATAAGAAGAGACGAAATGGCCGGAGAGAGGGAATGTCTAAAGGATACTCACGGATTCTAGTCAATCCTCGGGACAAGATATGCTGGGTGACCATCAATCGGCCCGACGACCGGAACTCCATTGACTCCCCGCTGATGGGAGAACTGGACCGGTTGTTGCGGGAGGTAGAAAAGACAACCGCCCGGGCCATGGTTTTCACCGGGGCTGGAAGCACCCATTTCATCGGTGGCGCAGATGGGGTCGAGATGATGCAGTGCACTCCCAAAGGGGCCCGGGTGTTTTCAACCCGGATTCAAAGGCTGTTCAACCGAATGGAGGCTTCACCCCTAATCCTTGTGGCGGCCATCAACGGCCTGTGCTTTGGGGGCGGGTTTGAATTCGCCATGGCCTGCGACCTACGGGTGGCCAGCGAGGAAGCGAGGATCGGGCTGCCGGAGGTGAAAGTCGGCATCATTCCCGGGGGGGGTGGAACCCAGCGGCTTCCCCGCCTGGTGGGAATGGGGCGGGCCCTGGAGATGATCCTCAGCGGGAAGCTCTACAGGGGAAGGGAAGCCCTGGAAGCGGGGCTGGTCCATTCGGTGGCTGCGCCGGACCAGCTCTTGAAGGAGGCGGAGAAAGTCCTGGAGCCTATATTCCGAAATCCTCAGCATGCCCTGTCTCAGGCCAAAAAGGCCGTTCGAGCCTCTCAATACACAACCCTGGCCAAAGGCCTGCAAGTTGAAATTGGCTGCTTCAGCCGTTGTTTTTCCGACGATTACTTTTTGCGCCTGATGCGCAAGCAACTGAAAGAAGGAACTTTAAAGACAACGGCCAAACTCCCCAAATGGGTGCTCGAAGAAAGGGAGAAAGGACCATGAAGGTGGTGGGAATCGCCGGGAGTCTGCGGCCCCAGAGCAATACGCTTTATTTCGTGAAGACCGCGCTGGGGGTGCTTGAGGGCCAGGGGATCGAGACGGAACTCGTTTCCCTCCAAGGAAGGGAAATCAAGCCCTGCACGGGCTGCTACGACTGTACCCGACAGGGGCGCTGCACCATCGAGGGGGACGACTTCGATGAAATCCTGGAGAAGATGCGCTCGGCCGAGGGACTGATCCTGGGGTCTCCGGTTTATCTAAGTTCGGTGGTTCCCCAGTTGACGGCCCTGCTGGATCGGGCGACCTTCGTGGCCTACTGGAACAACAAATTCTTCGCCGGCAAAGTGGGGGGACCCATTACCGTGGCCCGTAGGGCGGGCCACAACATGGCCTTTTCGCAGCTTCTCCTCTGGTTCTTCATCAACGGTCTCATCGTGCCGGGTTCCACCTACTGGAACGTGGCCACCGCGGGTGCGGGAGGGGCGCGGGACGCGGAAAAAGATGCTGAGGGAATTCAGACGGTGACGAACTTTGCCCAAAACATGGACAAGCTGATGAAGAAGATTTTCCTCTAGCCATCGGCCTGGGCCCAGGAGGCGCATCCCGCTCAGGGCAGGACATCATGAGGCAGTGGGTCTTTCAACGGTTCGCGTCGGGAAATAATTCGGTTGGCTCGATTTGATCCGCGATTCGTTTTTCGGCAAAGGGATCGGGGACAAGTGCCTTGCGGAAACCAAGCGACCGCACCGGAATCCGGGGTTTTCCCGCCGATGCTGTCCTGCCCTGAGCGGGATGCACCCCCCGGGCCTGTGCGGTGGCGTATTTTGGGTTCCTTTTTTAACTGCCGGATGGGGAGTAGAGCCCAAAAATAAAGAGAGGGAGAAATGGCTGGAATCGGGTTTTGGTTGACGAAAAGGGAGCTGCTCCATGGGGATCGCGAGGCGGTGGTGGACGGACTGCGTCGGCTGAGCTACCGGGCGCTCAACCGTCGGGTGAACCAACTGGCGCGCTCGCTCCAATCCATGGGTCTCAAGCAAGGAGACCGGATCGCGATCCTGGCTTACAACTGCCTGGAATATGTAGAAACGATCTTTGCCGCGGCCAAGTTGGGTTTGATTCTCGTGCCCTTAAACTGGCGCCTGGCGCCGGCGGAGCTGGCCTTCATCCTTTCGGACAGCACGACCGAAACGATTCTTTTTGACTCCGAGTTTGAAAAAACTGTCGAAACCCTCCGGAGCCAGACCCCGCTGCGGCGTTTCGTAACCTTCGGCGGAAAAGGGGTCACCGGCGCAGTTCCTTACGAGAAGGCGCTGTCTTGCGAAGGGGACGAAGAGCCAGCACCCGATGGACCGGTGGACCTGGATTTGCCCCACATTATTATGTATACTGCGGGCACAACGGGGAGGCCCAAAGGCGCCGTTCTAAGCCAGGGGGCCAGTTTCTACAACGCACTCAACATGTCTTTGTGCGTGGACCTGACCTCCCGGGACCGCACCCTGACGGTTCTGCCCATGTTCCACATCGGAGGGATCGGCCTATACACCTTGCCCACCCTTTTTCAGGGAGGAACGGTGGTCATCCAGCGATCCTTCGACCCCGGGGTGACCTTTCGTCTCATCGGGGAAGAAAAAATCGATGTTCTCTTCGGAGTTCCAGCGATCTTTCTTTTTTTGATTCAGAATCCGGGTTTCAAGTGCGGGGAAATGGCCCGCCTCAGGTCGGTCATGAGCGGAGGGGCGCCCTTGCCGGTGAGCCTGGTCCATCAATATAAGGAAGCGGGAATCATCCTCCAGCAAGGTTTCGGCATGAGCGAGGCCGCCCCGGGGATTGCGGCCCTGGACCGGGACCGGGCCGTGGCCAAGGCGGGGTCCATCGGACGTCCGCTGTTCTACACGGAAGTCCGTATCGTGGACCCGCAGAACCGGGACCTCCCCCCCAACCGGGAGGGGGAACTCCTGATCCGCGGCCCCAACGTCATGCGGAAGTACTGGAACCGGCCCGAGGCCACGGCCGAGGCCTTCACCGACGGTTGGCTTCACACCGGAGACCTGGCCCGAATGGACGAGGAAGGCGACCTCTACATCGTGGACCGGAAGAAGGACATGTTTATATCCGGAGGGGAGAACGTTTACCCGGCGGAGGTGGAAAACGTCCTCTACGAGTTGCCCCAGGTGGGAGAAGCGGCGGTCATCGGAATCAAGGACCCAAAATGGGGCGAAGTCGGCCGTGCCGTGGTGGTGCTGAAATCCGGGCAAAAGCTGACCGAGGCCGAGGTCCTGGATTTCCTCAAAGGCAAGCTGGCCAAATTCAAGGTCCCCCGGAGCGTGGTCTTCGCGGACCAGTTGCCCCGGAACGCCGCGGGCAAGGTCCTGAAGAATGTTCTGCGGGAAAAGTACCCCTGAAAGTCCGCTTTACCCGGGTTTAGGATCCGGATAGAATTCAAATCGTCCCCAGGTTTCGGGCCTCGTTTTGGAGAAGGACGGGTTGCCGATTATCCCGAAACCGTTTATCCCGCTCCTCCGTTCCGGGAGCGGGCGCATAATTCAAGGTGGAAGAAATCCGGAAGGGAAGTTTAAAAAAATCCAAAGGAGGAGGTGCCGAATGAAGCATTCCAAGTTTTTGTTGGCGGGCGTGGCCATCGCCTTTTCCATCCTAGTCCTGGCGCCGGCCGGATTCGCTCAGGGACCCATCAAGCTGGGGGCCATTTTCCCCCTGGCCGACATCACCGGCGATCAGGGGGCCAAGGCCATGAAGCTGGCGGTGAAGGGGATCAACCAGGCCGGGGGGCTTCTCGGCCGCCAGGTGGAGTTGATCATCGTCGATGACGAAATGAAGGCGGAAAAAGGCGCGGCCGCCGTGGAGAAGCTGGTCACCGTGGACAAGGTGGATATCCTGGTGGGAGGCATGTCCAGCGGCGTTCACCTGGGCCAGATTCCCATCATGAAGAAATACGAGAAGATCACGGTGTGGATCGGAGCCGCCTCCTCCCGCTGCGAACAGGCCATGGGGCCGGTGGACTGGTACTTCCACCTCCACCCCTGGGACTATCAGCAGGGGGCAAGTTATATCGAGGGCTGGTCGGCCATGGAAAAGAAGCGGCCGGAAGTGAAAATCGCAAAATGGTTCAGCGCCAATGAAGAAGGAGCTTTCGGCACGGCATCATTCAAAGCGGCTCAGGCGCTATATAAGGATTGGAAAGCCGCGAGCGGCCAACAGGTAACGATTGAAGGGGAATCTTTTAAGAGTGCGGCCCTCGGCGGCGGAGACTACCGCACCGTGCTGCGGCACGCCAAAGAGGCCAAACCGGACATCTTCCTCTGGACCGGGTACGATGCCGATGCCCTGCCGATCATGGAGCAGGCCAAGGAAGTCGGGTTCGCTCCCCCCATTTTCATCGGGTCCCCTCCCGGCTGGCCCATCGGCTTCGGAAAATCGCCCCTGGCCGAAGGGGTGACCCTTTACGGGATGTGGGCCCCCTCCATCAAGGAGGTCAGTGCGGTGAGCAAACATTTCTGGGATGCCTACAACAAGGAGTACAACCAGGAGCCCGCTACCTACTTCGCTCCCCTCGCGTACACCAACATCTATTTTGTCGCCGAGGGCATCAAGAAAGCCAAGACCCTGGAGAAGACCGCCCTGATCAACGCGCTGCGGGAAACGAAGTATGTCTCCCCGGTGGGGGAGACCCTTACCATCAGTCCCAGCCGGGTGGTCAAAAACCAGGGGTTCACCAAGCAGAAGATCCTCCAGTGGCAGAAAGGCGTTCAACAGGTCATCTGGCCGTTTGAGTTTTCCACGGCTCAGCTCGCGTATCCCTTTCCGCCGTGGGATAAAAGATAAAGGGGAGAGGGGAATATTTTTAGCTGAATCAATTTCCCCTTCCTGGTTCGGGGAGGGGTAAAGCGAAGGGGGATTCCTTGATGGGGTAGGTCCTTAAGAAATCTCCGCAAGGACCGCGCCCACCGATGGTTTCCTGCGAAAGGGACAGGGCAGAACACCGGAGTCGGCCATGCGCCTAATCAGCAAAATGAAACAAGGCAATTATCAGATCGCCGTGATCAGCCTGGCCCTGATCGTGGTCCTCGGCCCCTGGAAGCCTCACGTGCTCGTCGAAGGCTTCCAGAGGGCCTGCCTGTATGCGGCGATCGCCCTTCCTATGGCCCTCATTTTAGGCATTGTGGGGATCATCAACCTGGCTCATGGAAATTACATGATGCTGGGGGCGTACTTTTCCTACAGCCTAAACGTATACATGGGAATGGACCCGCTGGTCGCCATCGGACCGTCCCTGATCGCTTTTTTCCTGATCGGAGTGGCCAGCTACCGGGCCATCATTAAGTACGTCCTGGGAACCCCGGAGCTCAACCAGTTGTTATTGACCTTCGGGCTGGCCATGGTGCTGGAACAATTCGCCAACCTGATATGGACCTCCCGGCCCATCAAGTTACCCTTGTCCTATGTTTCAGCCTCGGCCACCATCGGGTCCTTTACCTTCGGGACTTATGAATTCATCTACGTGGCCGTCGCGGGGGTCGTGCTGGCGGGGCTCCAAATGTTCCTGAAACGGACCCGCATGGGACAGGCTGCCCTGGCGGTGGGGCAGAACCCCCGGGGAGCCAAACTGGTGGGGATCCACGTGGACCGGACCTACCTTTTGATCTTCAGCCTATCCATCGCCCTGATCGGAGCCATGGGTGCGATCTTCATGACCCGCCATTCCATCTTTCCTCTGGTGGGGGGAGCCTTTACCATGAAGTCTTTCTGCCTGATCGCCATGGCGGGCATAGGGAATCTCATGGGAATCCTCTGGTGCAGCCTGATCCTGGGGCTGGCGGAGAACTTCGTCCTCTCCTTCCGGGGATATGCGGGCTGGGCGGACATTCTCTTCTTCGCCCTCATCGTTCTGGTGATCATGGTCCGCTCCCATCAGAGGGAGGTGAAATGAAAGGATCGAACCCCTTTTTCCCCTTGATTGTCCTCGCGGTCCTCTTCTCTCTTCCTTTCTACACGGGGGTCTATGTCCTCAACGTGATGGGCATCATCCTGATCTACATGGCCCTGGCGCTTAGCTGGGACATGCTGCTCCGGTCGGGGCAGATCTCCTTCGGCATGGCCGGCTTTTTCGGGGTGGGGGGATACGGGGCCGCGCTTCTTTTCCTGAACACGGGGGTGCATCCCCTGGTGAGCATCGTTCTGGGGGGACTGCTGGCGGGGGTCCTCGCCTGGCTCATCGGTTCGGCGGTCCTTCAGCTTCGGGGCATGTACTTCGCCATCGTGACCCTGGCCCTGGCGGAGATTTTCCGGGTGATCGTTAGGAACCTGCCCGACCTCACCGGGGGGCCGGAGGGCACGATTCTTCCCCAGGCGGTTTTCGCCGGGAATTCGACCTACACCTACTGGCTGGTTCTGGGCGTAGCCGCTCTGAGCGTGGCGGTCTCCGAGGTCTTCCGGCACACCCGGACCCATTTTGCCCTCACCTCCATCCGCAACGATGAAATCGTGGCCAAGTCGAGCGGGATCGACGTGTTTAAATACCTGGTGTTTCTCTTTGCGGTGACCTCCGCCATCCAGGGCATCACCGGCGGAGCCTATGCCCACATCTACGGCTTCGTTTCGCCGGAAGGGAGTTTTTCCATCGATTTTACCCTTCTGCCCATTGCCATGGCCCTTCTGGGGGGGATGCATTCCACCTGGGGCCCGGTGGTGGGGGCGGTGGTGCTGGGGGGGGTCTCGGAGTTCCTGAAGCTGCAGATTCCCTACGGACATCTCATGGTGTACGGGATCATCATCATTGCGGCCATCCTGTTTTTCCCGCAAGGGATCGTGGGAACCCTGGGACCCCGAATGAAAAAGACGGGCAGTCATTAAAAGGTACACCCCATGGAGATTTTAAAGACCGAGAGGTTAACCAGGCACTTCGGCGGGCTGGCCGCCCTGTCCGGGGTCAGCATCGAGTTCCGGGACAACGAGATCCTGGGGATCATCGGCCCGAACGGGGCGGGGAAGACGACCTTGATCAACGTCATCGCCGGCATCTACCTTCCCACGGAGGGCAAAATCTTTTTTGAGGGCCAGGACATAAGCGGGGTGCCGGCCCACCGAAGGTGCCACTTGGGCATCGGGCGGACCTTCCAGCTGGTGAGGCCCCTTCCGGGCCTCAGCCTGGTGGAGAACGTCATGGTGGGGGCGCTCTTCGGGAAGGGGCTGGCCCAAAAGGAAGCCCGGAGAAAGGCGGAAGAACTGTGCGGGTTCCTCGGACTCGCCGACCTCGACCGGGACATCGGCCGGATGACCGCTCTGGAAATCAAGAAGATGGAGATCGCCCATGCCCTGGCCACGCAACCCAAGCTTCTTTTCCTGGATGAGGTCATGGCCGGGCTGAACAGCGAGGAGACCATGGAGATGATCGACCTGGTGAGAAAGATACACCGCCAGGGTATGACCATCGGGATTGTCGAGCATGTAATGAGGGTCATCCGGGAGTTGACGGACCGGGTGGTCGTCCTGGATTGGGGGGAGGTCATCGCCGAAGGCCCCTACGGGGAGGTCTCCAACGACCCGAAGGTGATTACGGCCTACCTGGGCGAGGAAGCGTGATGCTGGCGGTTGAAAATATCAATATCTTTTACGGCAAACTGCACATCCTCTGGGACCTTTCCCTGAGGGTGGGGAAAGAATCCGTCGGGCTCTTCGGGCCGAACGGGGCCGGGAAAACAACCCTGATCAATGCCGTCCTGGGACTGGTTAAGCCGGTGAGCGGGGGCGTTCAGTTTGAGGGCGAGACCCTTCTTCCCCTGGAAACCTTCCAGAGGATCCGTCGGGGGATTTCCGTGGTTCCCCAGGAGAGGGAGCTTTTTCCGCTGATGACCGTCCTGGAAAACCTGCGGTCCGGGGCGGCGTACATTCCCGAAGCCAGGGGGAAGATCCAGGAAAACCTGGATGCGGTATTCGGGGTCTTTCCCGCGCTCAAAGGGCGGCTAAAACAGCCGGCCGGAACCTTGAGCGGAGGAGGGCAGCGGATGCTGGCCATCGGCCGGGCCCTCATGGCCGGCCCGAAGCTGCTGATCCTCGATGAGCCCTCTTGCGGGCTGCAGCCATCCCTGGTCTCGGACCTCTTTCACCGGCTGAAGGAAATCAAGGAAAGAGTATCCCTTCTCATCGCCGAACAGAACGTCCGCCAGTGCCTCAAATCCATCGACCGCGGCTACGTCATCGAAAACGGCAAGATCGTCTTGGAACAAAAAGCCGGGGACCTGGCGGGGAATGACCACATCCGCAGGTCCTATCTGGGAATCTAGGTACGGGAGAGATACGGGATACCGGATCCTCGAAGCTGGATGAATCCATCAGGCATCCGCTATCCAGTATCCGGCATGCAGAATCCAGGATCGTTGTCAGACCTTTTTCTAGGGGAGTTTTCATGGCCGATCCCCGCGCCCAAGCCGGCATCCTCAGCCTGGCCGCTTACATCCCCAGGACCTACCATAACGCCGAATACATTGCCGCCCACTCGGATACCCCGGCGGAGATCATTCGAACCAAACTGGGTTGGTACCAGAAAACCGTCCCCGGGCCGGAGGACCACACCGTGGCCATGGGACTGAAAGCGGCGCGAAAGGCGCTTTATTACTCCGGCTTGAAGCCATCGGACATTGACCTGGTGATCTGGAGCGGGGAAGAAGTCAAGGAGTACCGAAGCTGGCCTGTGGGGCCCAAGATCCAGAAGGAATTGGGGCTGAAAAAGGCCTGGTCCTTCGACATGCAGCAGCGCTGCGGCACGACCCTGGTGGCCCTAAAGCTGGCCAGGGACATGATCCGGGGCGACGATTCCATCCAGAACGTCCTCATCGCCACGGGCTACCGCAACAGCGACCTTATCGACTATGAAAACCCGCGCCTCCGCTGGATGTACTACCTGGCGGCCGGGGGGGCGGCCTGCATTGTTCAGCGGGATTTCCCCAAGAACCGGATCCTGGAGGGCCATTTCATGAGCGACGGGACTTTTGCTCACGACGTGTACGTCCCGGCCGGGGGGGCCGCCCAACCCATGACTGCCGAACTTTTGGAGAAACGCAGGCAGTACCTGGAGGTCTTCGACCCCGAGGGAATGAAGGATCGGCTGGAGAAAGTATCGCTCTCTAACTGGCTCTTCTGCATCGACAAGGCTCTGGAAAAAAGCGGATATTCCCGGAAAGACGTGGCCTACTTGGACACTCTTTTGATCAAGCGGAGCGCCCATGATGCCCTCCTGAGGGAACTGGGGCTGAAGGCCCATCAAACCCGTTACCTCGCCGAGTTCGGCCACCATGGCCAGAATGACCAGATTCTCTCCCTGGAACTGGCGATCGAGGAAGGACGAATCCAGGATGGGGACCTCATTCTTATGATCTCTGCGGGCATCGGCTATGCCTGGGACGCACTGGTGGTCCAGTGGGGCGAAAAAAGAAAGGGCCAGGGAGGCGGGTAAATGCTTTACGGAGACTGGATCGGCCGCCATGGGAGAAGCTGCCCCGACCGGGAGGCCTTGGTGGATATCATCGGGAACCGCCGCTACACCTATGGCCAATGGGCGAAAGACGTCTACCGGATGGTCCATTTCCTGATATCCCTGGGAATCCAGGAGGGGGATCGAGTGGCCGTGCTCTCCTTCAACCGGCTGGAATACTTGACCCTCTTTTTTGCTACCAGTCGCCTGGGGGCCATCCTTGTGCCGCTGAACACCCGCCTGGCCCCGAGAGAGTTCACCTACTACCTGGAAGACTCCAGCCCCATAGCCCTTTTCTTCGACCAGGACCATCAGGCAATCGTAGAGAAGATGAAAATGACGATGTCGATTGAGCATCCCGTATGCTTCGACCGGAACGAGGCCGTGGGCCGGAGCCTGGCTTTTCTGTGGGAGAACTTGTCGCCGGAGGCACCCCCGGAGGTGGACCACGAACCGAATGACCCCCAGTTTATCATCTATACTTCGGGGACGACCGGATATCCCAAGGGGGTCGTCCAGACCTACGGAATGATCACCTGGAATGCAATCAATACGAATATCGGGTGGGGGCTTCGCCCGGAGGACCGAACGGTCCTTCATTCCTCCCTTTTTTACACGGCGGGATGGAACGTCTTCACCCTTCCCCTGATTCATCTCCGGGCGACGAACGTCCTGGTCAAAGGCTTCGACGCCGATTTGATCCTGGACCTGATCGCGAGGGAACGGCTGACCCTTTTCTTTGGGGTCCCCACCATGTTTCAGATGCTTCTCGAATCCCCCCGCTTCGACCGCACCGACTTTTCCTCCATCCGCTTCCTGGTTTCGGGAGGGGCTCCCCTGCCGAAAAAAATCATCGAACAATACCAGGCCCGAAAAGGAATCCGACTGTGGGAAGGTTTCGGGCTGACCGAGGTGGGCCCCAATAACTTCATGGCCAACGGAAAACCCGGGACCGTGGGGAACCCCATGCCCCACGTGGACGTGAAGGTGGTCGATTCTCAGGGGAGAGAAGTCCCTCGGGGGCAGGAAGGGGAGCTGCTCCTTCGCGGCGACCACGTGTGCGGCGGCTACTGGAGAAAACCCGAAGAGACAGCGGAGGCCATCCGCGGGGGATGGTTCCACACGGGGGATTTGGCCCGGATGGACGAGGACGGCCACGTGGCCATCGTGGGACGGAAAAGGGACATGATCATCTCCGGGGGAATCAACATCTACCCGGCTGAGGTGGAACGGGCGATCGAAAACCATCCGGCAGTAGCGGCAGCCGCGGTCATCGGGGTTCCTGACGAAAAGTGGGGGGAGGTGGGCAAGGCGTTTTTGGAGATGAAGCCGGGGGAAAAGATTACCCTCGAAGAGCTTCAGGCCTTCCTCGGCGAGCGCCTGGGGAAATACAAGATCCCCAAGTACGCGGTCCTGGTGAAGGAATTACCCCGGACCCCGGCCTCGGGAAAGATTCAAAAGTTCATTCTCAAGGAGAAGCACGGAAAAGCGGATAACGAATAAGGAAGTTTCGAGTTGCAAGTTTCGGGTTTCAAGTTCAAAAAGAACATAAAAAACGTTGCCCGTTATCGGTTAGAATCCTTTGTCGAAAACCATCGCCAGGTTTCCTATGGGAATGAATGAATTCCGCCTTGGCATCGTGAGTTATGGGTTGTATTTACCCTCCGGGGTGGAGAGAGCGGAGGAGATCGCTGCACGCAGCGGCCTATCCCGAGAACGGGTTGTGCGGGAGTTGGGGGTCGAAAGGAAATGCCTTCCTGCCGCCGAAGACCTGCCGGTGGTCATGGCGGTCAAGGCGGCCAGGCAGGCCCTGGAAAAGGCCGTGGATATTAGTCCGGGAGAAATCGATGTAGTCATCTGGACAGGGGAAGAGTACAAGGACTATATAGCCCAAACCGCCGGCATCCGGGTCCAGGAAGAGGTGGGGGCCCGGAATGCCTGGGCCTTTGATTTGATCGGCCAGGGGACCACCCTCCTGGTCGGACTGCGGACGGCGCAAGCCCTGATGGCCGGAGACCGGGCGGTCCGCACCGTTCTTCTTGCCGGGGGTACCCGGAACGTGGACCTGGTTAACCCCGCCAACCCGGACACCCGGTGGATGCTTTCCGCGTCGGCAAGCGGGGCAGCCCTTCTCCTCCGGCGCGGTTATCCGCGCAACCGGCTTTTGGGGATGGCTTTCTCGGTGGACCCGGACATGGCCGACGAGGTGTATGTGCCCGGCGGGGGGACGGTCCGGCCTTTCAGCCCGGAAATTTTAGACACCGATGCAATGTTTTTTCAGATTGCCCACCCGCAGGAGGTGGAAACCTATCTGGCGGAGCGTTTGGCCCCGCAACTGGTGGCTTTGATCGAGGGGACCATGGCCCAGGCGGGATTCTCCGGGGAAAACCCGGATTACCTGGCCCTTCGCCACCTGCGCCCGAGGGAACGGTCGACAATTCTTGAGGGGTTGCGACTCGGGGAACAAGCAACCGATGACCTTGCCGACGTGGGCCACCACGGTCCCAACGACGGGATCATCTCCCTGGATCGGGGGCTGAAAAGGGAAATCATCCGGGAAGGGTCGAAAGTGGTGCTGGCCGCGGCAGGAATCGGTTTTACCTGTGGGGCGGCACTCATCCAGTGGGGTCCATGTTAAAACCATTATGGGATCACCGGGGCTGGAAGGGCGATTCATGAAATGCCGCTAAGGCCTTTCTTTAACCTCGAAACTGATTCTTGGAGAAAAAACTCATGCCGTTCGTCAAGGTAAATGGAATTCGGGTTTATTACGAGGAGCATGGAAAAGGAAAGCCGGTTCTCTTGATTCAGGGCCTTGGATATCCTTCGGGGATGTGGTTCATGCAGGTCCCCGCTCTGTCCCGCCATTTCCGGACCCTGGTCATGGATAACCGGGGAGTGGGCAAGTCGGATAAGCCCGATGAAGAATACACCGCGGCCCTCATGGCCTCCGATGCCGCCGAACTGTTGCGCTCCCTGGGAATTCGCAAGGCCCATGTGGTGGGAGTTTCCCTGGGGGGATACATCGCCCAGGAATTGGCGTTGAACCATCCCGGTCTGGTTGATCGGCTTGTGCTGATGGCCACCTCCTGCGGTTCCCCCAGGTACTTGGAGCTGACCAAAGCGCTGTGGGATGAAATCGCCAAATTGGCCGGCTTGCCTCCCGAACAGATCATCCGCCAGGGAATGTCCTTCGCCGTCACGGAAAAATTCTTTTACGATTTTCCCGAAATGATCGAGCGCAGCGTGGGTATCCGGATGGAAAATCTGCAGCCTTTGTATGCCTTCACCCGCCAATCCGCCGCGGCCATGGGGTTCGACAGCCGGGGGCGGGTCCACCTCATTCGCCAACCCACCCTGATTCTCGCCGGCGGGCGGGACCGGGTCATGCCCCTGGTTTTGACCGAAGAACTGGCCAAAAGGATCCCTCAGGCCCAGCTCAAAGTCTTCCCCCATGCCGCCCACCTCCTCTTTCTGGAGGAAGCCGAGGCGGTCAATCGGGTCCTAGTGGATTTTCTATCGGGAGGAAAAGTGGAGTAATCCCCCGGTGATTCGGCGGGGCCTATCGGGGGCCGGAATCCAGCCTCTCAGCGATAATTGGACACGGCATAAGGATCGAATTTTTGGCGCAGGCAATAATCCATTTCAAAGGGGTTGGCCAAACAAAACTCGACCGCCTTCCCGACCGGGAAAGCCCTCCTGATTTGATCCATGAGAAAAGGATCGGGTTCGGCAAGGGCGATCCTGATCTTGGCGTAATTATTTTCGAGGACCACGATTTTATTCTTCTGGGCAAAGGTCTGCCCCACCGCTTTTTGCAGGGTGGGCGACGGAAAAAAACCTTTCAAAACAACCATGGGCATATTGAAATGCCGGGAAAGAGCCTCCAGGAGGGTTTCATAATTGGAGTAACCCATTTCCAGGAGCAACCGCCCCAAAGGCTTGCGAATTCCCATTCGGTTCAGCTGTTCCTGTTTCTCCAGGGCCTCCCGCAATTGATCGGGGGTCAGGATTCCCAAATCCACCAAGATTTCTCCGAGGGGCTTTCTTTTTCCGTAGGCATCCAGGGCATCGTTGATCCTTTCCTGAGGGATCCCCATTTCCAGCAGGATTTGTCCCAGGTACCTGGCCTTGCCGTTTTGTTTTTTTTGCCGGTCCAAGGCCGCCTGAAGACGAAGGGGCGAGATGATATGTCTTTCGACCAGGATTTGGCCTAACTTTTTCTTATCGATGGGATTCCATTTTTCTTTCATCGGTTCCCCCCTTAGGATTTACGGTTAGCCAAAAACCAAAGGGATGACTCTGAACTTAAGCTTTTTCCCTGCGGTTTCCGATCTGGCTGTTTGAAAACAATTGCTGTAATGATTACATCCCATAGCCAAAATTGTGCCGTTATCTGAACTGGTTGAAATCTACAATAAATATTTGATTTTATTAAAAAATATATAAGAGCGGGGGAAATTGACCTTACAGTATGTAAAGTTACGTATGGAAGGACCTCCATACTTAAATTGCACCGCTGCCAGATCGATTTTGCGAACGGGTGGGCTTGGGTGGATGCCTTTCCTGGAAGGCGGGATCCCATCTTCCCCTTTGTTTTTATAGCTGCCGATGATAGTATTTACCAAAGGAGGTTTTCGGTGACCCATCCTCGCGGCACGATTGCCATCATGGGCTCCGGGGAAACGACCGATTCCATGGTCCGCGTCCATCGGTACCTCCTGGAAAGACTGCCCCCCCCGGTCAAGGCCGTGTTCATCGACACCCCCGCCGGTTTCCAGATGAATGCCGGCGACCTTTACGACAAAGCCCGCGAATATTTTCAAAGAAGGCTGAATCAAAGCATCGACCGGGTCAGCTTTCCATCGGCCAAGAACATATCCGTTTACGAGGCGGAGAAGGCTTATCAAGCCTTGAGGAAAGGGGACTATATTTTCGTGGGGCCGGGGAGCCCGACCTATGCCTTGAAAAACTGGATCGGAACTCCCATTCCGAAGATTCTTGCGGAAAGGGTGCAACAAGGGGCCTGCTTTGTGGCCGCCAGCGCCGCGGCTCTGACCCTGGGAAAATTCACCCTGCCGGTTTACGAGATCTATAAAGTGGGGGAAGAACCCCGCTGGGCCGAAGGCTTGGATTTGCTTGGCCAATTCGGGATTCCCGTGGTGGTGATCCCTCATTGGAACAACGCCGAAGGGGGAACGCACGACACCCGCTTTTGTTACATGGGAGAGCCACGGCTGATCCAACTCGAAAAGATGCTTCCTCCTGGAACCCCGATCCTGGGGATCGACGAACATACTGTCTGTATCCTTGATTTCGGGGCCGGGCAGGTTTTGATCCGGGGGGTAGGGGAGGTCACTTTGCGCCTGGGCGGGGAGGGAAAGATTTTCCGGGATAGTGAGGTGCTTTCGCTGGAAGAATTTAAGACAATAGCTTTCCCATCGGCGGGGGAGAAATTGCCGGCCATACCGAAAATCCAAACCACCAAACCCGCGGCTGTGCCTTTCAGGGAACAGGTAAATGCGCTACAGCAGGCTTTCGATCAATACCTCCGGGAAGATAATGCGAGTTCCTTGATCAACACCCTGGTGTCATTGGATAAATTGATCTGGAAGTCCTGCCGGGAATTCGAAGATGAAGAAAAAATCTCTCAAGCCCGGGAGACGCTGCGGGCAATGATTGTCCGCCTGGGTTTGCGCTTCGATGAGCTGGCAAAGGATATTCCTTCCTTCCTGCCCCCCCTTATGGCCCTTATCCTGGAAGTAAGAGGAAGACTCCGGGCCGCCAAACAATTTGATTTGTCCGATTTCATCCGGGATCGATTGGGGCAGGCGGGAATTATTGTGGAAGACACGGCGGAGGGACCGACATGGCGCCCGAATCCAGACGCAAATCGCTTGGCGCATAGCGAATAAGAAAGACCCAATGTGGGGGGTGACCCATGCCATTTGCTCTATCCGCCTTGCTTTGTTGGGGGAGAACTCATGGACGACGATAGGGTATTGATCGAGCCCCGCAGGGTTCCCGGGGACCCTCATATTGATCACCCCATCATCCTCAACCTCTTCGAACCTTACTTTGAATTGCTGCGGAGGGAACTAAAAATAAAGAAACCCGCCCTCAAGCGCGTCCGGTTTCCTTCCATGACCTGCTGTTCCACCGCTCTAAACGGAAGGAAAATTTCGGTTTTCGGAACTCCCCTGGGAGCGCCGCACGCGGCCATCATGCTGGAGCGGCTCATCGCTATGGGGGCCAGAAAAATCCTGTGCTTCGGGTGCTGCGGGTCCCTGCAACAGCAACTGGGAGTGGGAAGCCTGGTTGTTCCCACCGAGGCGGTCTGCGAGGAGGGAACCTCAGCCCATTATCCTTTGCCCAAAACGGTGAGAGGCAAAGCGGATGATCAAATGGTTCAGCTCTGCCTGGCCAAGAGCGAAGAACGGAAGTTCAAAGCCGTATCGGGCAAAGTATGGACAACCGACGCCCTTTTTCGGGAAACCCGGGGAAAGACGAAATTATATTCGGCAAAAGGGGTCCTGGCGGTGGAAATGGAGATGTCCGCGCTTTTGACGGTGGCTGCTTATCGGGGGGTGCGTCTGGGAGGAATCCTGGTCGTCTCCGATGAATTAGCTTCGCTCAAATGGAAAACGGGCTTCTTAAATCCTTTTTTTTGGCTCGCTTCAAAAAAGGCGGTGCGCCTGGCGGTCGAAGTGGGCTGCCTTCTATAAAACCATTTTCCATGACGAAAGAATTCTGGGAGCTTAACCCTGACACACGATCTGACATCCTGAAAAAAGCAGTTCGGGACCCCCGACGGGGAAACCGAAGCGTTAAGGAAGGCATCATAAATTGTACCGAATTAAATAAAGGAAAGGAGGAATTGAGATGAAAGTTTTGATCGTGTATTACTCCATGTATGGACACGTGCATAAAATGGCCGAGGCCGTGGCCGATGGGGTACGGGAGGTGCCGGGGGCGGAGGCGGTTCTGCGCCGAGTTCCGGAGACGCTGACCGAAGAGGTCCTGAAAAAAATGGGAGCCCTGGAGGCTCAGAAAGCTTTCGCTCAGGTTCCTATTGCCACGGTTGACGAACTGGCATCCGCCCAGGCCATCATTTTCGGCACCCCTACGCGCTTCGGCAATATGTGCGGCCAGATGCGGCAGTTCCTGGATGCCACGGGGCAGCTTTGGGCCAAGGGATCCTTGGTCGGAAAGGTGGGGAGCGTATTTACCTCCACGGCGACCCAGCACGGGGGGCAGGAATCCACGATTTTAAGCTTCCATATTACCCTCCTTCACCAGGGGATGATTGTAGTCGGACTCCCTTACAGTTTCCAGGGGCAGATGCGGATCGATGAAATCACCGGGGGATCCCCCTATGGGGCATCGACCATTGCCGGGGGGCAGGGAGAAAGAATGCCCAGCCAGAATGAGCTATCGGCCGCCCGTTTCCAGGGGAAGCATGTGGCCACCATTGCTTCCAGGCTGGCCAGAGAGTAATTTGGGAAAAAGAAGTGCTGCGGGGTCCCAAAAATTCAAGGACCGAACTTCCGCCTTCCTGCTGAATCGGGGGAGGCGGAAAAAGAAGGGCTATTTTTGGTTAGGCCTCAGTGAATTTATTTCTTGACGAGTTCTTTTAGGCTCTGGCCCGCTTCATGAGCGCTCTTTTTCAATTCTTCGGTCGCTTTTTTAAGAGCCTTTCCCGCCTTTTTGATTTCCTCACCCGCCCGGGATGAAAGGTCTTTGGCTGACTGGGTCGCCTCCTGACCGACCTTTTTCGCTTCTTTTTTCACGGCCTCCAGGTCCTCCCCCGCTCTTTCCTTCTGAATTTCGGAAGCACCCGCCATCGCGGGCTTTACGAAAGACCCAGGAAAACCAAAAAGGATTAAAGCCCAGCAGATTAAGGCCGACAAGAAAGAAGCTTTTTTCATGACCATCTCCTCCATTACCGCCAGCTTAAACCACCCATCGTCCAAAAAGGGTGAAAAATAAAGTGTTTGATGGCCCCTCCATGGTTTGAAAAAGCAAATAAGCGCCCTTTTCCCCGAATCTTTCCAAACGAAAAGAAGGGGAATCTTTAGCCGTTCATATCCCCCGGACACTTCTCCTTTTTTTCCCATCGGCACAAGCGGCGGTTTTTGCGCCAGCGCAAAATAGTTTGACGGGGTCGGAAAAGGTTTATAGAATAGGGTTTAAGCCTATGTGGAGGGGAAAAAATATCCGGTCCTGCCCAAACGGGATTTAGAAAAGGAAAAAACCAATCCATGGAAAAGGTCAAGATTGTTTGCCGGTATCTGAATGGAAAAATAATCAAAGGCTTTACCCAGGATTTTTCCCCGACGAAACCTTCTTTTCATGTTTTTCCGACGCAGACCGGCAACCCGAATGAGAGCCTGACGGTTTACCTCCGGGAGCTGAAGGCCATCTTCTTCGTCCGCGACTTCATGGGAAGGCCGGATTACGATGAACGAAAACATTATGATCCGAATGAGCACCCTTCCGGAAGGATTGTGGAAGTCACCTTTACCGATGGAGAAACCCTGGTCGGTTCCACCCTCGGGTATGATCCCAAACGACCGGGCTTTTTCATCTTTCCGGCAGACCCCCAAAGCAATAACGCCCGGGTCTTCGCCCTATCCAAAGCCGTTCGTCTGGTTCGCTACCTTTAAACGCTAGCGGAACTCCACACCTGCCGGCCTTTCCCTTACAACCGCGGGGAAAGGTCTTTGGGGGAGAAGAAAATGACTCGAGGGGGAAAAAGGATAGCCTTCTGGGCGGTTATGACCTGGGTCATCCTGGGCTTGGGGGGCGGGTGTACCGTTGCTTCCGAAAAGGTCCCGCGCATGACCATTCAGCAGCTGAAAGACCTGATGGGAAACCCGGACGTGGTCATTCTGGATGTTCGGTCCAAATCGGATTGGGACAAGGCCCAGACGAAAATCCAGGGAGCCGTCCGCGAAGACCCGTCCAAAGACACGAAATCTTGGGCCGAAAAATACGGCAGGGACAAGACCCTCGTGCTGTATTGCGCTTGATCTAACGAAGGAACCAGTGCCCGGGTGGCACAGGAAATGATCTCCTTGGGATTCACCAAAGTCTACGCCCTGAAGGGCGGGTGGAAAGAATGGCTCAATTCCAACTATCCCCTGGAGGCCCGATAGATCAAGGGTAGACCTGTTGCCCGCTCCGGGGGGGGTCCTTGCTCGATGAACCCAAAGATTCTTCCGGATTTCCTCCCACCCGCCTTCCTGAAAGGAGAAAACTCTGAATACCACCGACCTTTGTTTTTTATCCGCGGCCAAGATGGTTTCGGCGGTCAAACGAAAGAAGATATCCCCGGTGGAGATCATGGATGCCGTCCTGGCCCGGATTGAAAAGATCAACCCGAAATTAAACGCTTACTGCACCGTGGTCCCCGAAAAGGCCCGGCAGGCCGCGAAGAAGGCCGAGAAGGCGGTCACAAAAAATGAAAAACTCGGCCCCCTCCATGGTGTCCCGGTGTCCGTGAAGGACCTCACTCCGACTGCAGGAATTCGGACGACCTGGGGGTCCAAAATTTTCGAGGATTTCGTTCCCCAAGAGGATGCGCTGGTCGTCCAACGGCTCAAGGCGGCGGGAGCGATCGTCGTAGGGAAAACGAACACTCCCGAATTCGGCGCCGGGGCGAATACCTACAACCAAGTCTTCGGGACGACCTGGAACCCCTGGAAGCCGGGTTATACCTGCGGGGGCTCCAGCGGCGGGGCGGCGGTGGCCCTGGCCTGCGGGCTCGGCCCCTTGGCAACCGGCAGCGACCTGGGGGGGTCCCTCCGGATCCCCGCCTCTTTCTGCGGGGTCGTTGGATTCCGGACCTCGGCGGGCATGGTGCCGATCTACCCGAGCTATTTGGGATGGGACACTCTGGCGGTGGAAGGCCCCATGGCCCGAACGGTGGGGGATACGGCGCTCATGCTATCGGTGATCGCCGGGCAGGACGACCGGTCTCCCATTTCTTTCCCGATCGAACCCAGGGAACTCTTAGAAGCAGTCCAGGCGCCGGAGATAAAAGGGCTCCGCGTGGCTTGGAGCCCGGACCTCGGGATTTCTCCGGTGGACGAAGAGGTTCGGAAAATCGTTGCCAGCGCCGCTCGGCGGTTCTCCGAACTGGGATGCCGGGTGGAACAGGCAGCCCCGGACTTTACCGGCGTGCAGCAGATCATCCACGTGACCCGGGCGGCCCGCATGGTGGCCCTCCACGGGGAGAAGCTGGAGAAGTGGCGCCACCAGATGAATCCCAACCTGGTTTGGAACATCGAGCAGGGGGTCCCATTGACCGCCAAGGAGATTGGAGAGGCGGAAAAGGACAGGACCGCGCTCTATCACCGGGTCCGGGAATTCTTCGTTCCCTACGACCTTCTCCTGACTCCCACCGTGGCGGTTCCCCCTTTTCCCCAGGAAATGATCTACCCGAAAGAGATCAACGGCCAGCCGATGAAAAATTACCAGGAATGGCTGTACCTGACCTATGCCATTACCCTAACCGGGCTTCCCGCGATCTCCATTCCCTGCGGCTTTACCCCCGAAGGGCTTCCCGTGGGCCTGCAGATCGTGGGCCGCAGGCTTGCGGAAACGACCGTCCTGAAGGCCGCCGCCGCTTATGAGGCGGCAGAGCCTTGGAAGGATAAAAGACCACCGGGGGGATGAGAAAAGAGGCAAGGGGCAGGAAGGACCCGATGAAATATTACCCTTCTTTGCTGAGCTACTTTCTCTCGGGCCGGGGAACCCAGCGAAACCTCCGCCTGCTCCTGAAATTTCTCGCCGCCCTGGGCATCATGATCACCATCTACACCGTGGCCTTCCCTTTTCTCATGGCGGGCGAAGGGAAGGAACACTCCTGGCTGACGGGATTTTATTGGACCCTGGTGGTGATGAGCACGCTGGGGTTCGGCGATATTACCTTCGAGGGCGATGCGGGCCGGGCCTTCTCGATCCTGGTCCTTCTTTCCGGGGTTGTTTTTCTTCTCATCCTTTTTCCCTTCACCTTTATCAAATTCTGGGTCTTCTCCCAATCGAGTGGGTGCTTGAGGAAGATTTTGAGCTTCCCGGGTCTACCCCTGCCGGAAGAGAGTTAGCCGGGCCCAGGGCGGCATCCCGCCCGGGGCCGGACATCCTGAG
>JACAEW010000279.1 GCA_013388675.1 Syntrophaceae bacterium
AAACAGGGACGACCCTATTCATTTCCGACGCGCCCCGATGGAAGAACCGCTGCCTCAGGATGTCCGGCCCCGGGCGGGATGCCGCCCTGGGCCCGGCCACCCCTCTTCCGGCAGGGGTGGTAGACCCGGGAAAATCAAAATCTTCCTCAAGCACCCACTCGATTGGGAGAAGACCCATAAATAATAACCCCCTTTGAAAAATTGCCCCTTTGCTCTTCTGGAGGAGAGATCATGAGTGAAACCTATTACGACCCCATGGACCTTCCCAAGTTTCCGGAAATCGGTGAAGAAGTTCCCGAACTGGCGAAGAAATTCTTCGACTATTATGGGGCTGTTTTTGCCGAGGGAGCCCTGTCGGAAAGGGAGAAGGCGCTGATCGCCCTGGCTGTTGCCCACGCCGTCCAGTGCCCGTACTGCATCGATGCCTACACCCAGGCCTGCCTGGAAAAGGGCTCCAACCTAAAGGAAATGACCGAAGCCGTCCATGTGTCGGTGGCCATCCGTGGGGGGGCGTCCCTGGCTCATGGGGTGCAGATGCGGAACGTAGCCAAGAAAATTTCCATGTAAATTTCTGGCTGCGGTTGGCGTCAACTCCGTAGGGCGATTCATGAATCGCCCCTACAATTTTGCTATTCTTCATTAAGGACATTTGCATGACCCTGGTATCCCTCGTTGCAGAGCGGCAGGCTGAAAATCCGGATCGCGGACCTGCAGTCGAGCCTTTCTCCTCCACCCTCGCCAGGCATGGCCTGGAATTAAAACGGGGCCCGACGACGACTTTGCAGATCAACGTGGGGTTGCGATGCAACCAGTCCTGCCGTCACTGTCATGTGGAAGCAGGACCCGACCGGGTGGAGATGATGACCCGGGAAACTCTGGACGAAGTGGTCGGCTTTGCCCGCCGGGGCGCTTTCGAAGTCATCGACATAACCGGCGGGGCCCCGGAACTTCATCCGGAGATCGCCGAAATGACCGCCCGGCTGGCTCCCTTGGCCAAAAGGACCCTGTTCCGCTGCAACCTGACCGCTTTGGCTGAAGATAAGCGGGGGGAGTTGATCGAAGTCTGCCAGGCCCATCGCGTGAGTATCGTCGCCTCCTTCCCTTCCCTCGACGCAACCCAAGCGGAAGCGCAACGAGGGCGGGGGGTTTTCAGCAAGAGCTTAGCCGCGTTGCAATGGCTGAATGAATTGGGTTACGGCTGCCCCGGGTCCGATCTCGAATTGGAGCTCGTCGCCAACCCCGCGGGTGCCTTCCTGCCGGTTTCCCAGGCCCAGGCTGAAAAGAAGTTCCGAAAAGAGTTGAATGAGCGGTGGGGGATCCGCTTTCACCATCTATACAACTTCTGCAACGTTCCCCTGGGAAGGTTCCGTCGCTGGCTTCTGGACTCCGGAAATTACGGCAAGTACATGCAGAAGCTGGCCTCCAGTTTCAACCCCTGTACGATCGGCGGCCTTATGTGCCGCTCCCTCGTATCGGTGGATTGGAACGGGAATTTATTCGACTGCGATTTCAACCTGGCTGCGGGCATCCCCCTGGGAGGGCAAAAGCGGCACGTGTCGGAAATGGCCGGCGCTCCGGAACCGGGCGAGGCCATCGCCCTCTCCGACCACTGCTACGCCTGCACCGCCGGTGCAGGCTTTACCTGAGGCGGGGCCATCGCGGCCTGAGTTCAGGCCGTCAGTCTTTAGGCGCTTAACGCCTCATTCTTCCAAAAATGTTGGTAGGAAAGATAGATCCGATCGATGAGGCCGGTGTAGGGGCGATTCATGAATCGATCCTACGGATGACATGTTGGCGGTGAAGCCTTTTTCCTCGCGCAAGGTCGCAGAAAAAGCCTAGTTTCTTTTTTCTCCCTCCAGTCAGCAACCCATCTCCCCTATTTTGACCTCCGGTAAAGAATCTCCCCGTTTACGATAGTCATTTCCACTTTCACCGAAGACCACTGATCCGGAGGGACCTTAAACAGGTCGTCACCAAAGACCGTCAAGTCCGCCCAGCGGCCCGGGGTTATGGCCCCGAGATATCTTTCCTTCCGCGAACACCATGCGGGAAGGGCTGTAAACGCTCTGATGCCGTCTTCCAATCCGATTTTTTCTTCGGGGAACCATCCTCTGGGCGGATTCCCGTGGCCGTCCTGCCTGGTTACCGCCGCCTGAAGACTCAACAAAGGATTGATCGGTTCAACGGGGGCGTCAGACCCGAAATGGAGCGGGATTTTGGCCTGGAGAAGCGATTTCCAGGCGTATCCGTTCCGGCAGCGGGAGTGTCCCCACTTCTTTTCCGCCGTCGGCCAGTCGGTGGCCAGATGCACCGGTTGCACCGAGGCCACCACCCGAAGTCGCCTGAACAAGGGCAGGTCCGAGGACCGGAAAAGCTGGACATGCTCGATGCGATCCCTTCGCGGCCCGGGAAAAAATTCCCTTGCCGACTCGATCGCCCTCAATGAGTTGGTGACCGCTTTATCCCCGATAGCATGGATGGCAACGCTATAACCCTCCTGGTAAGCCTCACGGACTCTTTTGCCCAGCGCCTGGAGAGTCAGAACCGCAAGCCCCCGATCGGAGGGGTTGTCCGCGTAAGGAGTGTGGAGGAGAGCGGTTCCCGACCCCAGAGAGCCATCGGCGTAAAGCTTGACCTGGCCGATCCACAGGCGCTCACCGCCCTGCCAGGGTTTCAGGGAATAGGACCGGGCTTCTTCCCGATTTTCGTGAGGGATTGTTTGGTGGACCCGGATTTTGAGCATTCCCTCTTCTTCCAAAGCCAAGAGGGCCTCCCACTCCCGCAGGGTCTCCAAGGTATGAACGCCCGTAATTCCAAACCGCAGCGCCTCCTGTTGGGCTGCCAGAGCGGCCTGCTTACGCTTTTCCGCGGTGGGAGGAGGAATGAATTTTTCCATGTACCGGCGCATCTCCCGAAGAACCCCGGTCGGTTCTCCGCTCACCGGGTCTCTTTCGATCCTGGCCCCCGCAGGGTCGGCCGTCTCCCGGGTAATTCCGGCTGCGGCAAGGGCTGCCGAGTTCACCCAGACGCTGTGGCCGCAAGCCCGGATCATCATGGCCGGGTTGCGGGGAGTCAGGTCGTCCAGATCGAATCGGTTGGGCTCCCTTTTTTCCGCCCAGAAATGTTCGTTCCAGGAGCGGCCTATGATCCATTCCCCCGGTTGGTATCCGGCCACGGACTCCCGGATTCGTTCCCGACAGGCGACAAGAGAGGGGAGGTTCCTGAGGTCGACCCTCTGAAGAGTCAAGCCGAAGCTGACGAAATGGGTATGCCCGTCGACGAACCCCGGGGTCACCAGCCTTCCCTTGAGGTCGAGGTTCTCGGTCCCCCGGCGACAGGCCTTCTTCACCTGTCGATTGGTTCCCACGATGGCGATCTTGTTGTCCTTAATGCCCAGCGCTTCGGCCCAGGGCTGCTTAACATTTCCGGTATAAATACGCGTCGAAAAGATGGCTAGATGCATATCCCATTCCTTTTGAAGGTCTTATCCTATCTCCTTTGCCGGGTGGTGTGGGGGTCGAGGATATCCCTCAAACCGTCTCCCAGGAGATTCAGGCCGAGAACGGTAATAAAGATCGCCAACCCCGGGAAGATGGAAATCCAGGGGGCGGTAAAGAGTTGCTCCCGGGCCGTGGAGAGCATTCCTCCCCAACTGGGAGTGGGCGGCTGGGTGCCCAGGCCGAGAAAGGAGAGGGCCGCCTCGATCAGAATGGCACCCGCCACTCCCAGGGTGGCGATGACAAGGATGGGCCCCAGGATGTTGGGCAGGATTTGGGTAAACATGATCCGGGCTTCGCCGTAGCCGAGCGCCCGGGCGGCGACCACGTAATCCAGGGAGCGGGTGAAAAGGACCTGGGAGCGGGTAATGCGGCAGCTGTAAGCCCAGTTGGTAAGACCCAGGGCCAGAAAAATATTGATTAATCCCGGGCCGAGGACCGCCATGATGGCCAGGGCAAAGACCAGCGAAGGAATGGAAAGCATGATGTTCGTCAGCCCCATGACCAGGTCGTCCCACCGTTTTCCCAGGAAACCGGCGGTCAGCCCCAGCAGAATCCCGATGAGGCTGTTGAGTCCCTGGCTGACCAGGCCCACGCTCAGAGAAATCCGCGCTCCATAGATGACCCGGGAAAGAATGTCTCTCCCCTGTTGGTCGGTCCCAAAGAGGTAGGTCATGCTCGGAGGTTCCTCGGAATGCATCAGGTCAGCATGATCGATGGGGTGAAAAGGAGAAAGCCACGGTGCAAAGACGGCCATCATCATCACGACGAAGGTGATGCCCCCCCCTACGATCAGGTTCTTTTGCCGCCTGGCTTTCCGGAAAAAATCGTTCACCGGTACTCCACCCTCGGGTCGATGATTGCGTAGAGAAGGTCCACGGCCAGGTTCATCAGAAGGAAGACGAGAATGATGAGAAGGACGCAGCCCTGGGTGACCGGAATGTCCCGCATGAAAATGGAATCCACTGTCAGCGAGCCGAGCCCGGGCCAGGAAAAAAGCTTTTCCACCACCACCGTGGAGCCCATGAGCGAGCCGAATTGCAGGCCGGCCGTTGTCAGGACCAGGATCAGGGCGTTGCGCAGGACGTGTTTGCGGTTCACCATGAGTTCAGAGAGTCCCTTTGAGCGGGCGGTGCGGATGTAGTCCGTGGTGAGAATCTCCACCACCGCCGCCCGGGTGGTCCGGGCCAGGAGGGCCATATAACCGACCCCGAGGGTGAACGCCGGCAGAAGAATATGTTTCACGTCTCCGTCCCCGTAACCCTGGACCGGAAACAGGGGAAGTTTCACGGCGAGAAAGAACATGAGCAGAAGCCCCAGCCAGAACTGGGGGATGGAAACTCCGGAGACCGCCCCGACCATGGAAAAGGCATCCAGCCAGGTGCCCTGGCGCAAGGCGGAATAGAACCCCAGGGGAATCCCGATGCTCACGGCGATCAGCATGGCGGCCAGGGCCAGCTTCAGCGTAGGCCACAAACGGGAGGCGATGAGGCCGCTCACTTTTTCCCGCCGCAGATAGGAAAGCCCCATGTCTCCCGTAGCCAGGTTTCTCAGGTAGGTAAAATACCGGATATAAATGGGCTGGTCCAGCCCCCACCGCTTTCTCATCTCCTCGATAAAGCGGGGGTCGAGTCCCTTGTCCTGGGCATCCCCGGACATGAGAGCAGCATCCCCGGGGAGGACGTTCAACAAGAGGAAAAGAATCAGGGTGATCGCCAGAATGGTGGGAATGAACTGGAGAATGCGGCGGATGGCGAATCTCAGCATCGTCTAAAATTCCACCATACTTTCTATTCTGGCAAGACAGCCGCAAAAATCCCCCCTCTCCCCCCCTTTGAAAACGGGGGGCGGGGGGCATTTCAATCGGGGTTTTCAGGGGGGCGACCCGGCGGGTCGCCCGGCCCGGATTTCACTTTTCCTTGGCCCGCGGAGAGGACTCCTCAATCCATACGTCGGCCATATTCTGGTACATCATTTCAATCGCCACGGGTTTGATCCCATGAACCCAGGGCTGATGGGCGATCACTGCCTTATTGTAATTGAAGAACCAGACCGGCGCATCTTCGCGGAAGATGGCATCGGCTTTGCGGAGGAGTTCAATGCGCTTGGAAACGTCCCGGATCTGGGAGGCGGTGTCCAGCAGCCTGTCGAACTCGGGGTTGTTGTAGGCCACAAAATTGCCGGCCGTTGCCGAGTTCTTGGAATGCCACCGGTTCAGGGCCTGGAGGGGGTCTCCGCCCGCGCCGCTGCTCACCGACCAAATGAAAGCCTGAAAGTCCATCTTCCGGATCTGGTCGGCATGGGCCGCTCCCTCGAGCTGCTGGGGTTTCACCGTCACGTTGATCTGCTTCAGAAAGGGCATGATCGCTTCCACGATCACCACTCCCCAGGCTTCGTTGGCTGTTCCGATGCACTCGAAGGTAAAGCCTTTTTCATACCCCGCCTCTTTCATGAGCGCCTTTGCTTTGGCCGGGTTAAACTCGTAGCCCTTGGCATTCGGATCGAAGGCCGGCGAAGTGGAGGGGAGATAACCCACGCAGGGGAAGGCTTTTCCCTTGAGAAGTTTCTCGATGATCAGGCGGGAGTCGATGGCGTAATTGATGGCCTGGCGCACCTGTTTTTTCCCAAAGGGTTCAAATTTGGGGTTGAACCCGATCAGCCGGGTGAAAAGCTCGGCCACTTCCACCATGTTTTTGGAAATCTGGGGGTCTGCTTTGTAAGCCGGGTACTGGGTGGAACCCACCACGGTGGCATCCAGCTCTTTGGCCCGGAAGGCCAGGTCCCGGGCAGCTCCCTCGGGCATATTCTTGTAGATCAGCTTGTCGAGATAGGGCTTCCCCTTTTCGTAATAATCCGGGTACTTGACCAGTACGATTTCGCTCCCCTTGACCCATTTGACGAATTTGAAGGGCCCGCAGCCCACCGGATTGGAACCGAAGTCGTCGCCTTTCTTCTCCACCTCTTCGCGGGGCAATATGGCCGTTCCGATCTCATAGAGGGTGAAGGCGGGATCGATGGGGTTTTCCATGGTGATTTCCAGGGTGAAATTGTCGATTTTTCGCAGGCCGGAGATCTTATCGGCCTTTCCCTCTTCAAAATCCTTGGCCCCCTTGATCACCCGCACAAAACGGGCGGAAGCAGAAGCGATTTTGGGGGACATGATCCGCTCGTAGCTCCAGATGACATCGTCGGCGGTCATCCCCCGGCCGTTGTGGAATTTGACGTTCTTTTTTAAATAAATCCGATAAACTAAACCGTCCGGGGACACATCGGCTTTTTCTCCCAGCTCCAGCTTGGGACGGTTGTTTTCCGGGTCCCAGCTGTAGAGGCTGCGGTTGATGCTCATCGCGCCGATCATGTCATTGACGCGTTGGCCCTTATGGGCGTCGAGGGTCAGAAAGTCTCCCCCGTAGGGAGCAACGAAATTGAAGGTTCCGCCAGACCTTGCGGCCGCGGCCTCTCCGGCCAGGAACCCGCAAAGAAGGATGATTGCCAAAAACATGAATGCCTTTCTCATAATGCACCTCCTTTTGCGTTTCAGACTGACTGCGAATCCTTGAGACGATTGTAAAGATTTCTACTATAAGGTATCTTTTCTGTCAATAAGGTTTTATCCGGATTGAAAAGTAATGTTGTTTCCGGAGGATCGATGCAATATACCGAAGGCATTTTTCCCGAAGGGGACGGCAGGCTCGATCTTTATTTCCAATCCTGGCGGGCAAACCAAGCGACCCGAGCAGTCCTGGTAATCATTCATGGGTTTGGAGAACACAGCGGGAGATACGCAAATGTGGTAAATCACTTGGTCCCTCAGGGATATGCAATCTATGGTTTTGACCTCAAGGGACATGGCCGATCCCCGGGCCAAAGGGGCCATATAAATTCCTGGAATGAGTACAGGGAGGATGTGAGGGCCTTCCTGCAAATGGTGCCCCGGAGAGAGCCGAATCTCCCGATTTTCCTGCTGGGCCATAGCATGGGCGCCCTGATCGTCCTGGACTATATTCTCCGTCACCCGGCCGGGCTTCGGGGCGCCGTCATCAGCGGGGCGCCCCTTGAACCGGTAGGAGTCGCCAAGCCGTTTTTGGTGCTGGTGGCGCGTGTTCTTTCGTGGGTCTGGCCCCGGTTTTCATTGCCCCTGGGACTTGACACCAGAGGGATTTCCCGGGACATGAATGTGGTCAAAGCCTACAAGGCCGATCCTTGGGTGCACGGGAAGACCACGGTCCGGTGGGGAACAGAAATACTCAAGACCATAGAATGGGTGAAGGCCCATGCGGCGGAAGTAAGAATCCCCGTTCTCCTGATCCACGGCGGCTCCGACCCCCTGAATTCGCCCGATGGCACCCGGAGCTTTTTTAATAAAATTGCTTTTCCCGATAAGGAAATGAAGATTTATTCGGGGAGTTATCACGAAACCCACAATGACCTTGACTATAGGCAAGTCATGCGTGATATCACCGAATGGCTGGAGCGGCACTTGAAAGCAGGGATTCCAGGCATGAATCGATGATCTCTTAAAAGTCGTGCATGTTCAGCGGCGGCGTGCAAGCGCAGACCAAGCGTCCTCAAGACCTTGAGCACCCTCAAGGCCCGTTTCGGGGGTGATTTGCGACATTCCCTTGGCACGGGCGATGTCACCCAGGTCGGCCGCCGCCGGTGCAAGATCACCGTCTTCGAGGGCGGCTTCCAGATAGGCAGCCATATTCTCCTCGGTTTTTAAACGTTCCGCTGCATCCCGGGGTTTCGTTTTAGTCTTTGCCATGACCGTCTCCTATAATTCTCTTGCCAGATCGAGCGCTTTCTTGATCCCCCGATCTAGGCTGTCCTTGTCGGCGCTGGCAGGTAAAAACACATGCCCCCCTTATCGGATCTCTTGAGATACAAAAAGCGAAAAGAAATCCTGAGGCCCTTTCCTCACGCCAAGGCGCAAAGGCTTCCGATTTTGGCCCCTCTGGGCGCCTTTTTCCTGGAGATTGGGTCAGCCTGCTTGGGAATTAGAGGCTGCAAGAATCAGGCTTGCATGAGAAACGGCTGGCGTTAGGCCAGTATGAAAAAAAAAGGGATTAAGCAACCAAGCCTAACCCCTTGAAATTCCTTGGCTGGGGGACAAGGATTCGAACCTTGATTCACGGAGTCAGAGTCCGTTGTCCTACCGTTGAACGATCCCCCACCCGATTCTTAAAACAAAAATAGCCGAAAAAGCATAGCGAGTCAAGGAAAACTTGTTTCCAAAGTGAGAAGGCCAAAGGCCGGTTGCGGATGGGCTGGATGGGAGCTTATAAAAAGTTTTCCTTGACAGGTCATCTCCGGATATATTAATTTGTACACAAATTAATTCGGATTCCCGGAGAGGGGAGTCTCCCATGCCCCATTATGAAGACTGCATCCTCTATCTGCTGGCCAAGGCTTACCAGAAAGCCCACTCGGCCTTTAAAATGAAACTCGCTCCTTTCGGGATTACCCCGGTGCAACATCTGATCCTGGCCGTTCTGGCGGAAGAGGATTTTCTCTCTCCTGCGGAAATCTCCGAGCGCGTGGTCATGGACGGGGCCACCCTATCGGGCGTCCTGGACCGCATGGCGGAGGCGGGCTTGATCAAAAAGGAGGGGAATCCGGAAGACCGGAGGTCCATCCGGGTCTTCCTCTCGCCCAAGGCCAAAAGAATGAGGGAAGAGCTGGCCGCACAGAGAAAATCCATCAACGACGAACTGACCGCGAAGTTCTCCCTGGAAGAAAAACTGCTGCTGAAACGAATGCTGAAAGACCTGAAGGGGTGATCGTTTGCCTGCAAATAAAAATACGGTTTCGAGTTTCAAGTTTCGATTGGGCTAAGACCCATGGAAGGAATAGGAGGGAAGCATGGCAAGGGTGGGGGTCCGTTGCCCGGCGGCCCAGAGCGTCATTGGGTGCATCCGGATTGAGGACCAATTGATCGTCGAGGAAGGAACCCGAAAGGAGGAGCGATGGCCAGCTTGACCGAGCAAATTCGGGAGATCGTCCGCTCCTATGGCGGGGCGCGGATGGGCATTACCACCCGCGAAACACTGGCCGGAGGTCCGCCCTCCGCCGACCTGACCTACATTCTGCCCGAGGCTAAATCGGCCGTCACCTTCGCCCTTCCGCTCAATAGAAAATTCATCCGCCCTTTCCTGGCCAAGGAAGACCGCTTGAGCCACGAGAGGGACAACCTCCAGGTAAACCTTCTGGCTACCGGGCTGGCGGTGCATATGGCCAAACACCTGGAACAGAAGGGATTCCCTTCCCGGGGGGTCGTCTCCAACGAATCATACCGGGATGAGAAGCCATGGGGTAGGCTGGGAATGAACCCGGACCTCTCCCACCGCTATTTGGCCGTCCGTTCCGGCGTCGGCTGGTTCGGGTTCTCGGGGAACGTGATCACTCCGGATTGCGGAGCGGCGGTTATCCTGGGGACCTGCGTGACTTCGGCAGAACTGGAGCCTACAGAGCCATTGCCCCCGGAGGAGAATTCCTGCGACCGCTGCAAGCTTTGCCTGGCCGCATGTTGCTCCGGCCTGATGGACCCCGCGAAAGAGGCCAGGGTGACCCTCGGGGGAAAAGAATTTGCCTATGCCAAGAGACGGAATTATCTCCGGTGTGAGTTCGTCTGCGGCGGGATGACCGGGTTGCATCCTTCCAAGAAATGGTCCACTTGGTCGCCGGGCCGATTCATCATCCCCGAGGATGACGGTGCCTTTCGGGACGCCATGATCAAGGGGATCAAGGCCTATGATCGGCGCCCCCGGATGGAAGGCGGTTTTCCCCATATTCTCATGCGGTCCAATCTCTACCTCACCTGCGGGAACTGCCAGCTCCTCTGCTGGCCGGACCCGGCCGACCGGATGGAAAACTACCGGATCCTGACCTCCACCGGGGTGATCATTCAAAAGCCGGATGGATCCCTGGCCCGAGTCTCTCCGGAAGAAGGAGAGGCCTATATCCAAACCCTGGACGAAATCAAGCGGGCTCTTTATGTTTGAAAGGCCCCGAATAAATCCGGAGAATTCATGATCACCATCGATGAACAAAAGTGTACTCTGTGCGGTGAATGCGTCCCCATCTGCGTGCGCAGAATCCTGCAGATGGGGGAAGGTTCCGTTGAGATCATCGACCCGGGCATGTGCCTCTACTGCGGACACTGCAAGGCGGTGTGTCCCGCCGATGCCTTTCAATTCTCCGAAGGGAACGATCAGTTTCTACCCGTTCCCAGCAAGGAGGAAATCCCTTCCGCAGCCCCTTTCTTCCGCTTCCTGCGGAGACGGCGAAGCCTGCGCCTTTACCAGGCCCGTTCCGTGGAGAAGACCAAGCTGACCCTGCTGATCGAAGCAGGCCGGTATGCACCCACCGGGTCCAACCGGCAGGCCTGCGAATATGCGGTGGTCGGCGGAAGGAAGGCTCTGGATGAGGTCTGCACTCTGGCCATCCGCAACCTGCAGGAACAGGGGAAAGAGCTTCAAAAGGTGATCGATGAATACACCCGGAAGAGAAGGCCCCTTCCCGAAGACATAGCCTCCCGGCAGACCCTCCCCTCCGTCTGGGATCGGATCGCCCGGAAGTGGGAAGAGGGGGTCGATCAGCTCCTCCACCATGCCCCGGCCTTGATCGTCATCCACATGAAAAAGGGACTGGCCACGACCCCGGAGATCGATGCGGCCATCGCCTCCACCCACATGGTTCTCATGGCCGAGACGCTGGGGCTGGGGACCTGTTACATCGGGTTTCTCATCTGGGCCATCGAAAATTCCAAAAAATTGAAGAGTTTTTTGGGTATCCCGGAAGATAACAAAGCCCTGGTGGCGTTCACCGTGGGGTATCCGAAGGTGGAATTCCTGCGCTTCGTGGCGCGCAACCCGGCCAGAGCCAACTGGGTCGGCGAATTCGAGGGTTGAACCCTCCATAAATTCGCAGGGCGTAAAATGCGGCTGCTGCTATTGGGGAAATGCCAGTAAAAGGGACCGATGAAATAGCGAACCTCAATCAGGAACTTAAAACGTAATTCCAAGGGAGGAACGGATGAAAGAGGAGCGGAAAACGAAGGACCCGGCGAAATGGGTCGAGGGGATCATCAAGGATTTTATCAATACGTCGCCGGAAAACACCCTAAAAAACCCGGCAAACGATAAGGCCTGGGCTGATCCATTGGTGGGATTCTCGGCGGGGAATGATTCCCTCTATCAAGCCTATAAGGAAGAGTACGTGGGCCCCTTTCACTGGACCCCCCTGGAATTGTTCAGGCAAGCCTTCTCGGCATCAAAAGCGGAGGCTGAGGAATTATCGGTCATCAGCTGGATCCTGCCCCAGATGGAGCGGACGAAAGCGGACCTCCGCAAGGAGACGATTTACCCCTCGGAGAGCTGGACGAGAGCCAGGATCTTCGGGGAGGAGGCGAATGTAAAGCTGCGCAAGCATGTGGTGAATAGCCTTCAGGCAGCAGGGATTGAGGCCGTGGCCCCCATGCTCTTCCCCGAATGGGGAACGAGGCTTTCGGCCCGCTTCGGGTTTGCCTCGACCTGGTCCGAACGACATGCGGCCCATGCCGCCGGCCTGGGGACCTTCGGCCTCTGCGACGGGTTAATCACCCCCCGGGGAAAGGCGATGCGCGCCGGCTCGGTAGTGGCCAGAGTTCAGATCCCGCCCACCCCACGCCCGTATAAGGACCACCGGGCCTACTGCCTGTTCTATTCTAACGGGACCTGCGGCAAATGTATCGACCGGTGCCCCATTCGGGCAATCTCCCAATCCGGCCATGATAAGGTGAAATGCAAAAGCTTCCTGGACATGACGCGCAACTATGTCCTCTCCCATCATGGATTCGAGGGATACGGATGCGGTTTCTGCCAGGCTGGAGTGCCCTGCGAATCGAGGATTCCCGGACCGGAAGAAGGGAAATGATCAATGGGTAATAATCAATGATGAATGATCAATGCTCAATGAGCAATGGCCAGTGATCAAGTAATAAAGCATCGTTTTTAGAAAGGATACCAATTATGGCCAAATTCGACCGGCATTTTGTGGAAGAGACCAAGAAGAAATTGGATGTGGAACTTATGGGAGTTGCTTCGGTTGAGCAATCCCCTTCGCCGGAGCTGAAGAAGAGGGCCGAAGCCCTTTTGCCCGGTGTGAAATCGGTCGTCGCCTTCGGCAAGGAGGTTTTCAAGGAGCTCGTGGCCCTGCTGAAGCCTTCCAAGGAAGTCGGGGAGGCAGAGGGCGGAGATTTCTTCGGCCCCCATTGTGACTACCTCAATGGACGCCTGACCAAGGCGGTCTATGACCTTGCGGGGATTCTCCGGAAGGAAGGCTATCGGGCATTCCCCCTTCCGGCAGCCGGGGCGCCGGTGGACCAGCGGTACCTGGTTACTCCTTTTTCTTACAAGCACGCCGCCGAACTGGCGGGCCTGGGGACGATGGGCAGACACACCATGCTCATCACCCCGGAATTCGGTCCGAGGGTCAGACTGGCCGGCCTGCTGACCGATGCGGAAATGGAGCCCTCTCCGGCTTCCCGGAAGGATTACTGCGTTAACTGCGACGCTTGCATCCGGGCCTGCCCTGCGGCAGCCTTACAGCGACCGATGGAAGGGAAGGCGTATGCCATAAACCCCTATGCCTGCCGAACCTACCGGGGGTCCGGCCTAACCTGCAACGTCTGCCTAAAAGCCTGCGTGGAAGTTCTGGGGTAATTCAACAGGACGCAGAGGAACGCAGATTTTCAGGATCGAGAAAATGAAAAAATTCAATCTGCGGATCAATCCTATGGAGGTTCAATATGGAGCTGGCTGAAGCGATCCGGGGCAGAAGAAGCATACGGAAGTTCAAGACCCAGCCGGTACCCAGGGAAAAGCTGGAAAGAATCCTGGAGCTGGCCATGTGGGCCCCTTCGGGAATGAATCGTCAGGACTGGTATTTCGTAGCGGTGCAGGGGCCGAAGAAAGAAGAACTCTTGAAAATCTTCGCCTCCGCCTTCGAGATTTTCCGGCCCCGGCTGGAGAACGTCTTTGCCGATAAGCCGAAGATCGTGGAGGGGATGAAGCTTTTCTTCCAGACCTACGGCGGCGCCCCGGTTTTCATTCTGGCCTATGCGGGAAAAGGGTCGGCAGACCAGTGGGACACAAACAGCACGGCAGTGGCCCTGCAGAACCTCATGCTGGCGGCCCATGCCGAAGGCCTGGGCACTGTATGGACCGACGGCATCGTGGTCAGAGAGGCGGAGATCAATGCGGTGATGGGAATCGAAGGCCGGAAGCTGGTGGCGGTCCTTCCGGTTGGATATCCGGATGAAATTCCCCGGGTGCCTCCCAGGAGGGAAGGGCGGGTGCAGTGGGTCGGATTTTAATGAATGCGTAATGGGGAATCCGGAATGCGGAATAAAAAGGACGATTGGAATACCGGCTTGCAAATTCCCTAACCCGGCCAAGCCAGACCCAAAGAGGTTTATGTAGGGGCGGCCCCCCTGTGGCCGCCCGAAAGATCGGAAAACAGAACGCGTTTCGCATCCTTGCCCTCGCAATATGATTCCATTTGGAGATCAACTCGGTTTATGAGCGCCTTACGAGGGTTTTTGGGGGGAACAAATAAATGGTGAAAGGAAAATCCATTTTCACCCGGGCGGTTCACGCCGGGGAGCGGGGGCCCAGGCCCGATTTTGAGCCCGTATCCACGCCCATCTACAGCACGGTGGGGTACCGGTATGCAAGCATGGAGGACCTGGACCGGATCTTCGGCAATGAACGGGAGGGGTACGTCTACGCCCGGTACGGTAGCCCGACGAATTCGGCGCTGGAAGAAGCCCTGGCGGCCATGGAAGAAGGGGAGGCGGCAATCTCCTTCGGGTCAGGAATGGCCGCTGTTTATGCGGCCCTTCTGGGTGCAGGGGTGAAGAACGGGACCTCCCTCGTGGCCGCCTACGATATTTACGGGGCCACCTACTCGATTTGTGCCCGCCTGCTTCCGGATATGGGGGTGAAGGTCCAGTTCGTCGATGTGACCGACCTGGAAGGACTGGGCAAAACTCTCTCGGAGAACAAGCCGGTCGCGGTTATCCTGGAAACCATCTCCAATCCTTTGATGAAAGTGGCCGATGTTCCCACCATCTGCACGATGGCTCACCGGGTGGGCGGCAAAGTCATCGTGGACAACACTTTCGCCACTCCGTTCCTTTTCCAGCCCTTGAAGCACGGGGCCGATTATTCGGTCCATTCCACGACGAAATACATCGGCGGCCACGGGGACGTGCTCGGGGGGGCGATTATCTGTTCCCAAGAAAAGCGGGCCAAGCTGCATGAGATCATCAAGATGACCGGAGGCAATCTCGGCCCCTTCGAGGCCTGGTTAACCCACCGGGGAATCAAAACCCTGCCGGTTAGAATGCGTCAACACTGCTCCAACGCCGGGCAAGTGGCCCGGTGGCTGGAAAGCAATCCTCGAATCGGCAGGGTCAATTATCCCGGGATCCCCTCCCACCCTCAGCACGAAGTCGCCAAGAAGCTCTTTCCGGAGGGGCTTTTCGGCGGCATGATTTCCTTCGAGATCAAAGAGGCAACCAAGGAACAGGTCTTTCGTTTCATGGAGGCGCTGGAGATGATCATCCCGGCGACGACTCTCGGGGACGTGTATAGCCTGGTCCTTTATCCGCCCATGTCCTCCCACCGGGCTTTGTCACCGGAAGAAAGGGCCAAGGTGGGCATCAGCGATCGGCTGGTCCGCCTCTCGGTGGGAATCGAAGAGGCTTCGGAGATCATCGAGGACCTGGAGAGAGCGCTGGAAAAAAGCAGCAAAATCAGAGGATAAGGTCGAAAAGGGAGATTCCACCTTCGGCGCCCTCTGAAATTCCGTTTTTTCGTAGGGCCGATTCATGAATCGCCCCTACAGCGGGTTCTGAATTGAGAAAGTTCAGCGTAAAAAAGCCGGTCCGCATTCCGGGCAGACCGGCTTTTTGATTGCAAGAGGTTTCGCTTACCCCATTAAATCCCCGGGCCTCATGGCCAGCAACCGGGCAACCCGTTCTTCGATGGGCGGGTGCGTGCTGAAAAGCCGCATGAAACTCTGCCCCGACAGGGGATTCACAATGTACATCTGCGCCGTAGCCGGGTTGACCTGCATAGGAATCTGCTTGTTGTACTCCTCCAGCTTGAGAAGAGCATTGGCCAGGGGGCGTCCCGCCCCGATGATCCTGGCCCCGGTGGCGTCGGCGACATACTCCCGGCTTCGGGAGATGGCCATTTGAATCAGCATAGCGGCCATGGGCGCTACGATAGCGAG
This sequence comes from Syntrophaceae bacterium, assembly GCA_013388675.1. Lineage (GTDB taxonomy): Bacteria > Desulfobacterota > SM23-61 > SM23-61 > SM23-61 > SM23-61. The sequence goes on from JACAEW010000279.1 coordinate 15,777, forward strand.
CAGCAGAGCCCCAATGATGTTCCCTCCGCCCCCTCCTTCGTCATCGTCGCTCCGCCCTATCCCGAACATGGCCCCCCATTGGGCCATCATGGCCAAGTGGCTTATCGCCCCGGCGATCACCGCGGCCACGCTGCTGATGAGGATGTCCCGGTTCTTGATGTGGGCCAGCTCATGGGCCAGAACCCCTTCCAGCTCCTGGGGCTTCAAAATCCGCAAAATTCCCTCCGTCACGGCCACAGCGGCATGCTCCGGGTTGCGGCCCGTAGCGAACGCATTCGGGGTGTCCTGGGGGATCACGTACACCCGGGGTTTGGGCAGCCTGGCCTGCATGCAAAGACGCTCGACCATCCGATGGAGGTCAGGGGCTTGGTCGGGGGATACTTCCTGGGCGCCGCTCATGGCCAGGGCGATCTTATCGCTGAACCAGTACCCCACAAAGTTCATGATCAGGGCCATAAAGAGGGCAAAGTAGAGACCCTGCTTTCCCGCCAGGGCTTGGCCGATCAGCAATAGCAAAGCCGTGAGGCCCGCGAGCAGAATAAACGTTTTAAAGGTGTTGTTCATTTTTTCCTCCTTTATCGCCTACACAGGCGGCATATCGTGTAAAATCGTAACCAGAACCGAACACAAAGCGGTCGCCCTTTGCAGGGCTTCCATGGCCACGGCCCGGACGGCGGGCTGATCCAGAAGCAAAGCGGAAGACCGAATATTTTCAATAGCGGCCTGAAGCCTTTCAAGTTCCAGGATCACCTGCTCCATCACCTCCGCGGGAGAGGCTGAGTTTCCTTTCACGTCCACATCCAGGGCTTGCCGAATCTCCTGCAGGGAAAACTTCTTGGCCTGCAACTGCTTAATCAGAGAAACCCGCCTACGGTCCTCTTCGGTGTAGTGACGGTACCCATGGCCGCGTCCGGACTGCTCGGGATGGAGAAGGCCCTGCCGGGTATAAAAATCGATTGTTCTGGGGCTTAAACCCAGCATTTTGGCAAATTCCCCTATGGTATAGTTGGCCCCGTCCATCCTTCGTCTAAAAGTAAATCGCCGTAAAAAATCGAGGCTTGTTTGGATTTTCTGAAAATATACATCTTAACTGTATGTTTGTCAAGGATTCAAATTTGGGTCCCTGCATAAAGAAAAAATGAATAAAAGCAAGGCCTTTACTGCCCGCAGGCAAAAACCGAGATTACTTTTCTGCCCCCCAAAAATGCTATAAATTTGACAACGACCGCATCACTCCCTATAATACGACAGGCTAAGGAGTTAATTTGACGAAAGAGGAGTAGCCATGGATTCGGGACCGGAACTCGAGAAGAAAGCTTACGACCTTATGGTCGCCGGATTGAATTGAGCGGAGTCGGTGATCACGATCCTCGGGGAGGATCTGGATTACGATAAATCCCAGGCGATGAAAATGGCCACCGCCATGGGCGGGGGAATGGGCCGGTGGGGAACCGCATGCGGGGTCGTCACCGGGGGGGCGATGGCCCTCGGGTACCGTTACGGCCGGACCAAAGCGGAGGAGAAAGAGGCACGGGATAAGACTACAGCCAAGGTGCAGGAGATGATCCGTCAGTTCGACCAAGAGTTTGGGGCCGTCCAGTGCCGGGACCTCATCCATCTGAACCTCATGGACCCGGCGGACCGGAAGAAGTTCGATGAACTCGGCCTGCGGAAGAAATGCGCGGGGTTCGTGGCCAAAAACGTGGAGAACATTCGCAAGATCCTGGCAGAGAAGTGAAGCCCGATATCATCAGCGGTTGAGGACCGATGAAATTCATCGCCGACCTTCATCTCCATTCCAAGTACAGCCGGGCCACCAGTCAGGAGATGGAAGTCAAGACCCTTGCCTCATGGGCCAAGCGCAAGGGCATCAAGCTTTTGGGGACCGGCGACTTCACCCATCCACTCTATTTTCTCGACCTCAAGTCCAAGTTGGATCCCCGGGGGAACGGTCTTTTGGCGCTCAAAGAGGAGCCCGGCGGGACCCATTTCATGCTCACCGCGGAGGTGAGCAACATGTTCAGCCAGGGCGGGAAATCACGCCGGATTCACACCCTAATCTTCGCTCCTTCCTTTGAAGTGGTCGAAAGAATCAACTCCCGTTTGGCAAAATACGGCAAGATCGGGTCCGACGGCCGTCCCATCTTCGGTTTTTCGGCCAAGGACCTCCTGAAGATGATCCTCGACCTGTCGCCGGATTGTCTTCTGATTCCCGCCCATGCCTGGACCCCCTGGTTCTCCATCTTCGGCGCCAATTCGGGCTTCGATTCCATCCAGGAGTGTTACGAAGAGGAGTCCAAGCACATCCGGGCCATCGAAACCGGGCTCTCCTCGGACCCGGAGATGAATTGGCGCCTCTCGGCTCTTGACGACATCACCCTGGTATCCAATTCCGACGCCCATTCGCCGAGCAAAATCGGCCGGGAGGCCAATGTTTTCGACTGTGAGATGAGCTACCGGGCCATCACCGAGGCCATCCGCAAGAAAGACCCGCGCCGGATCCTTTACACCATCGAATTCTTTCCGGAAGAAGGGAAGTATCATTATGACGGCCATCGAAACTGCAACATTCTTTTCTCCCCCCGGGAAACCCGCAAACACAAAAGCATCTGCCCGGTGTGCGGCAAGAGGCTAACCGTGGGGGTGATGAACCGCGTCGAAGAGCTTTCCGACCGGCCGGAGGGGGCGATTTCGCCCAAGGCCATACCCGCCCTTCGCACCGTCCCTCTCGACGAAATCATCGCCGACACCCTGGGCGTGGGAGCCAATGCCGCATCGGTGGAAAAGGAATACCTCCGCCTGGTGGAGAAAGGCGGGTCGGAATTCGATATTCTCCTGGAACTATCGCCGGAACAGCTTTCCTCCTTTACCCCGCCCAACATTCTGGAAGGAATTTTGCGGGTCCGCGAAGGACGCCTGAAAATCACTCCGGGGTACGACGGAGTGTTCGGAAAGATTGAAATCTTCTCCCCTGCCGAGAGGGGCAGGGAAGGTCTCCGGGAAGAACCCAAGCAGATGGGACTCTTCTAGCCCCCTTCCCATGAACTCCAGCGGAAAGAAATCCGTCCTTCTCGTAAATCCCTGGATTCACGATTTTGCGGCCTATGATCTCTGGATGAAACCCCTCGGTTTGCTCTACCTGGCTGGAATTCTCCGGGCCGGGGGATACGGAGTATCCTTCCTCGATTGCCTGGAAGTATCCTGCTTTCCCGATGCGCGCTTGAGGAAACCAACGAAAAAAGAATCGGGCCAGGGCCACTTGTACAAAGAGATGATTCCCAAACCCAGAGTCCTGGGTGAGATCCCCCGAAGGTATCGTCGATACGGCCTGCCCTCGGAAATCGTCAAAGAATTCGTTTTACGGATTCCCCGTCCGGACCTGATCCTGGTAACTTCCTCCATGACCTACTGGTACTCAGGGGTCGTGGAAACGATTCAAATGCTGCGGGAGGTCATTCCCCGAATACCCATTTTCCTGGGGGGGATTTACGCCACCCTCTGCCCGGAACATGCCCAAAGGGTTTCGGGGGCCGATCGGGTCCTCCCTGGTCCCTGGGACGGGGAAAAGCTAAGGATCATAGGCGAAATACTGGAAGACCCGAGCCTCAAGGAAGAAAAAGGGTTTCTTTCCTGGCCCTTTCCGGCTTTCGACCTGTATCCCCGCCTGCCCTATGTTTGCATTCTGACCCGGAGCGGGTGTCCTTTTTCTTGCACCTACTGCGCTTCCCATCGGCTGGCCAAGGGCTTCGAGTCCCGTGACCCAAAGGATGTAATCGGCGAACTGGAGCACTGGCATAAGAATTTCGGGGTTAAGGATTTTGCCTTTTATGATGATGCCCTGCTCGTTCGGCCCACCGAGCACATCCTTCCCATTCTGCGGGGAGTCATCGGCAAAGGTCTCTCCTGCCGTTTCCACGCCCCCAATGCCCTTCATGTGAAATGCATCGACCGGGAGGTTGCCGATTTTTTGTACCGGGCGGGTTTCAAAACCATCCGCCTGGGTTTTGAGACTTCGGAAGAGACGACGCAGTCTCAAACGGGGGGGAAGGTGAGCAACCAGGATTTGCGGGGGGCCGTCGAAAATCTGATAAAAGCGGGCTATGCCGGGCAAGAGATCGGAGTTTATCTGATGGCCGGTTTGCCGGGGCAAAGGGTGGAGGAGGTCGAAGATAGTATCGCTTTCGTGAAAGACGCCGGAGCCAGGCCAATTCTGGTCGAATATTCCCCCATCCCGGGCACGGCCTTATTCGATAAGGCCCGTCGGATGTCCCAATTCGACCTGGAAAGGGAACCTCTCTTCCAGAACAATTCCCTGCTGCCCTGTCGGTGGGAAGGGTTCACCTGGGAGGATTTTCAGCGGTTGAAGAAGAGTCTGAAGGAACCCTCTCTCCCCTTTCCATCCTTTCCCTCCCCCTTTAAAAAAGGGGACGGAGGGGGGGATTGATGAAAGCTATTTCTAATCGGAATCCTTAAACGATTGGAAACCATTATATATTTTTCCCAATGAGGGATAGCCGGGAGGCAAACCATGGTCTTTTCCGACTCTATCTCTTTATCCACCAAAGGGTTCTGCGACATCCAGGACATTACCCCATCGGTTTTCACCATCCTGGGAAGGTCGAAGATTCAAAATGGGACCGTTACGATTTTCTGTCCCGGTTCCACGGGTGCAGTCACCACAATCGAATACGAAAGCGGGGTGCTGGAAGACCTGAAGGAGGCCATTGAAAGACTGGCCCCCTCCAACATGCCCTATGCCCACGACCAACGATGGGGAGACGGAAACGGCTTCTCCCATGTCCGGGCCGCCCTCCTCGGTCCCTCCCTCACCGTTCCTATCCTTCGAGGTTCACTGGCCATGGGGACCTGGCAGCAGATCGTCTTCATCGATTTCGACAACCGACGAAGGAGAAGGAATATCTTGGTGCAGGTGATGGGAGAATAACAAAAAGACCCCGGGACGGGATGCCCGGAGTCGCAGGGGTAAGAACCAAAAAATAGGAAAATATGGAAGATTTCTGCCTTTATCGAATAAAATATGAGATATTAAGGTGGAAGTGAGATCCGATAGGTTTTTCCGAAAGGTGGAGAGTCAGTAATTGATCGGGGGGACATGCATAATTCTATTTATGGTCCACCGGCTGCGGGTACAATACTCCCCCTTTTTCTAATGACCCCCATTTCCCAGCTAGATTTCCATGATGTTTTCCGGCGGAGTCTCGGATTCCATTGCTCCTTGTTCTTTTTCTATTTTCCCAGCCCGTTGTCTTTTGCCTTTTGGGCTGTGCGCTAGGCACTCTGCGCTGGGCCTCTTATTCAATTAGCTTTCCTGCTCGGTTGGCTTTCAGATACTTCATGCAGTAATCATCCCGGCCCGCCAGGGTATCGGCCACCAGGATGTTCGTCATCATTTTTTGGTCCAGGGGATCGACGATGGCCCCGCTCAACCCTGCGCCGATGGCCAGGACCATGAAGATGCGGTTGACCAGGAACCGCTTGGGAAGGCCGTAAGAAACATTGGAGAGGCCGCAGACCGTCTTCACTCCCGGAAACTCCCGGTGGATGCGACGGATGGTCTCCAGGGCCAGGAGTCCGTTCTTGTTGTTCACGCTGACCGGCTGAATCATGGGGTCCAGGTGAATGCGCTGGACCGGGACCCCTAATTGATTCAGATTTTTCACCAGGAAATGGGCATTCTCCAAGGCTTGGTCCACCGCGCTGGGAATCCCGCGTTCGTCCATGCAGAGGGCCACCACATCCGCTTCCCGTGCCTGGAAGACCGGCTTCATGGCTTCGAAGCGATCCTTCTCCGCGGTGGTGGAGTTGATCAGGGGTTTTTTCTTCACCCTTCCGACCAGGGCCATCAGGACTTTGGGGTCCGGGCTGTCCAGGGACAGGGGCACCTCCACCGCCGCTTCCGCCACTTCGATCAGCCAGCTCAGGTCCTCCATTTCGCTCCCGATGCGCGAGCCCGCATTCACATCGATATAATTGGCCCCCGCATTTGCCTGCTTTTGAATATCGTCGCGGATATAAGCGGCATCCCGCTTCTCCACCGCTTCATTCACCGCCTTCCGGCTGGTATTAATCCTTTCTCCGACGATTAACATGGACTTCTCCTTCCGTTTAGAAAATGGGAGTTGAGAGTTGGGTGTTGGGAGTTGTAAGGGCGGAGGGAGGCAAGACCTACAGGAAAAGATGTATTTTCACCTCTCAACTCTCATCTCTCAACTTACATCTTCAAGATCATATTCCCGACCCGATCTTATCTTCTGACCTTTGAGCTCCCTTCAGGAGCTTGGCCAGCTCCCGGATGATGGGAGCGATCCGGCTCACCCAGCCGGAGTGCCCGGCGGTCTGGAGCCTGAGATTGCTGAATCCCATGGGCAAGTCGCCGGTCAATAGGTCCATCAATACCTCCGTGGGGCCCATGAACCGGAAGTCCTCATCTTTGAAAGGGACCAGTCCCGCGCAACCGGTGATTTTCCCTTCCCTCACGATGAAATGACCCCGGAAGGGACTGTCCGAAGCTTCGATGTTAACCTGCATGGGCCTTTCGGCATTCTCCAGCAGAGATTTCATTTCCTGAATTCGCTCTGCCCGGAGGGCTACGGCCTCCCATAAAAGATTCATCAATTGATCTGCGCTTTCCGGAAAGCGGCTGAAAAACTGCGCGCCGTCCGCTTTCCGTATCGCCGTAAAAAGTTTACCCAGCAAATCCGGGTATTCCTGGAGCCCTTTTCCTATACCATACTTCTGGATTTCATTCAAAACCCCGGATAGCGAAGTTTGCAACTTTTTGGCCGAAAGTGTCGAAAGACTTTCCAGGATTTTCATCATCGCCTCTTGATTCATCGGGTTCCTCTTCGTTCGAAAATCGGGCGACCACACCGAGTCGCCCCTACATTTCCTCCCTTATTCAGAAATGCGGAGACAGGGAGCCGGCCATTCAGAAACTGCGCTGTGCCCTCAGGAAAATGTTTTAATGTCCGGTTCGTGCCGGGTTGACGCGGTTTAAAAAGACAAAGGCTTTTCTCTCGCCCTCTTCGCGTCCGTAGAGTGCACCGAGAAAGCCAAAATCGATCAAAATGCACTTAAAAAAGTATGCGGCCATCTATTTGTATTTCTTTCTTCTCTGTGAACTCTGCGGCCTCTGCGAGAGACCTTTGTCTCTATTTTTTTATCCTTCCAAATCCGCCTTCCACACCCGGCATAGAATCGCCCGGACCTGGGGGACTCCGACTACCGGGTCGAAGGGAGGGTCGAGGGTTACCAATGCGTTGATGTTCGATTCGAAGCACCCATATTCCGGCTTGGCTTTTTCGGGAAACCACCAGGCATGGGGGCCGGCAACCACGTCGGGGTGCATTTCCGGGATGAATTGGACCCGGTACTTCAGTTTACCCTTACCCGCCGACTTGGGGGTCTCGAGGTAAACCCAATCCCCTTCTCGAATCCCCAGGGCGGACGCTTTCTCAGGATTCATCTGGAGCAAAGGTTCGGGGGCCAACTGCCGCTGGCGTCTTACCTGCCGCCCCTCGCTGTGCATGTAGCCGTGGATGCGGTAATGGGTATAGATGAAGGGGAATCTCTTAAAGAGCTCGGGAGTGCGCCGCGGGCTTTCCGGCGGTTCCTGAAAGACCGGAAGGGGTTCCACCCCCATGGCTTCGAAGATCGTTGAATACAGCTCCACTTTTCCCGTGGGAGTGGCGAAGGGTGGCGTGCTGTGCCGGTACCTCTCGTACTTGCGCGGAAAGGTCAGGGTGGCGTTGGGCTTCTCCAGGAGTTCATCGAAAGTCATACCCTGATATTTCAGCATCCAGTTCAGGTAGTCCTTCAGTGTATCCCAGGGAGATACGTCCATGCCCATTCTTTTGCCGATTTCGATGGCCACCTCCCGGTCGTCTTTGCATTCCCCCCGCGGTTCAACCGCCCTCCGGAAGGCGGTGACCGTGCTGGAGGGATGGCCGAAGGCCTCCACCAGTTGGTCGCACTCCGGGTAAAAGGCCGCCGGCAGAACGAGGTCCGCCAGCTCGGCCGTGGGGGTCATAAAGAGGTCGGAGACAAAAAGAAAGTCCAGCTTGTTCTTGAGGATGTCCCAGATTCTCTGGTTGTCCATCTCGGCCACGATCAGGTTGTCGGCGATGCACCACATGGCCCTCACCCGCCCCTCTTCCATGGCCTGAATGGTGGTGGGGATGTGGCAGAGGCCCCGCTTGTGCATGAGGGGATATTCCTTGGCCCCCAGCCGTTTCTCGTTGATCGCCGCCGGCGGCTTTACTCCCCAGAACATGAGGTAGGGATGCCACATGAGCGCTTCCCGGAAGGTCTTGTAGTAAAGAAGATTTCCTCCCCGGGCATCCACGTTGGCCGTGATGGCGATGAGGATGGAGATGGCCCGGCAGGTCTGGGTCGAGGTCACCTGCTGCGCCCCCGATCCCAGCCGGATGTAAACGCAGCCGGGCCGGTTTTCGGCGTACATGCGGGCGGCTTTGATGATCTCTTCCCGGGTCAGGCCCGTGACTTCCGCGCCCCACTCCGGGGTATATTGTTGGACATGAGCCTCCAGCCGGTCAAAACCGTGGCAGTAATCTTCCACGAATTTTAGGTCGTAGAGCTTCTCGTTGATGATCACGTGAGCCATGGACAGGGCCAAGGCCATGTCGGTCCCTGGGCGCAGTCTCAGCCACAGGTCGGCCCGTTTGGCCATGGGGATGGGGCGCGGGTCGATCACCATCAGCCTCGACCCCTGTCGTAGAGCCCGGTGGACCACCCGCGCCTGGGCAGGGGTGGCCACATCCGGTTCCGATCCCCAGAAGACGATGCATTTGGCGTCGCCGTAATCCGGGCCGAACTCGTAGGTGATTGTGTCCCCGAAGGTGACGCTGTTGGCCATCACGTCCGGGTGGATGCAGGTGTATCGGCCCAGGTGGGTATTCGGCGTGGGCCAGAGCCGCTCGGCCATCTTCGTGGCCTGAATGCCGATGTGCTTCTGGCCCGAACCGCATGACACATGGATGGCCTCCGGTCCGTACTTCTCCTTGATCTCTTGCAATCGGCCGGCGATGGTGTTGAAGGCTTCATCCCAGGAAATGCGCTGCCATTTTCCCTCTCCCCTCGCGCCCAGCCTTTTCAAGGGATAGAGCAGCCGGTCGGGATGGTACATCACATCCGGGATCGTCGCCCCCTTGATGCACACGGTTGCGCAGTTGAGGCAGCGTTTGGCCTCTTCCATTCCCTTCTTTTCATCATAACCACGCTCCACCTCTTCGAAGGAGGAGACGGCTTCCTTCAGCGGTAAAGTGGGCATGGCCAGGCGCTGCCGCCGGGCGGGGAAATCCACGTTCACTGTCTCCCCGGCTCGCTGAAGGGTCTCGGCCAATGAAGGTTCCTTTTCCTTGGGAGCCGAGCCGGTAAGGTACAGGATGATGGACGCCGCCGCTTTTCTCCCGGCTGCCATGCTTTCGACCACCGTACCCGCCCCCACCACGGCATCCCCCGCGGCAAAAAGACCCGGGATGCCCGCGCACATGGTTTCGGGATCAACGGCCAGGGTCCCCCGGCTGGTTACCTTTATTTTGTTTCCCAGGGAAGAAACTGCCGGGGCTTGCCCGATGGCTATGATCACCGCATCGGCATCCAAGCAGAATTCACTTCCCGCCCCCTCCTGCAGGGTCCAGGAGAGATTTCCTTCTCTTTCCGTGCGGAGAGAGGCGACCCGCCGGAACGCTACCCCGGCGACCCGGTTGCCCGAACTGCCTTTGAATTTTTGGGGCGCCAGGGCCGAATGGATCATCGCCCCTTCGCGGAGGGCCGCTTCAATCTCCCACGGGTGGGCGGGCAACTTCTCCAGCGTCTCCAGGCAGGTTATATGGACCTCCTTCACCCCCAGGCGCACCGCAGCCCGGGCCGAGTCCATGGCTGTGTTCCCTCCCCCCACGATGACCACCCGTCCCTTAAGGTTTACCTTCTTGCCCTGTTTGATATCCTCAAGCAGGGCCAGGGCATAATGGACCCCTTCCAGGTCCGCACCGGGGACCTTCAGGAAAGAAGGTGTCCAACTCCCGATGGCCAGCAGGATTGCGTCGTGCTTTTTCTGGAGGTCTTCCAGCTTTAAGGAAGGGCCGACGGGGCTGCTTGTCTTGATCTCCACCCCCAGGGCCTTTATGGAATCTATATCTGCATGTACGCTTGCCCGGGGAAGCTTGAATTCCGGGATGACCCGGCTCAACATGCCGCCGGCCTCGGAAGCAGCCTCATAAACCGTCACCCCATAGCCCGCCTTCGCCAGGTCATGGGCGGCGGTGAGGCCTGCGGGACCTGAACCCACGATTCCGATGGTCTCTTTTTGGGTTCTCGAAATGGTCGCCGGCTTCATCCCCTTTTTCCAAGCCAGGTCAGCCGCCAACCGTTTGATCCACTCGATGGCGATGGGCTCGTCCACCACGCCCCGGATGCACTCCTTTTCGCAAGGGTGGTGACAGACCCGGCCGCAAACCATGGGGAAGGGATTCGTTTCCCGGATGATTTCAATGGCCCGGTCAAACTTGCCCTGAGAAACGGCGATCAGGTAACCGGGAACGTCCATCCCGATGGGGCACACCTCCCGGCAGGGAGGGGTGCGGTTGATCGGAGTCGCATCCACTACGGCGCTAAGTTTTCCATCCCCCACTTCGGCAATCAGGTGACATTTTTGGTGACACCGGAGGCAGATGGTATGGGCTTGCATGTTCAAGGTTTCCTTTCGTTCGGACGCAAAAACCGGCTTAGGAGCCGGGGCACGGCGGGTCGATCCCATCAGGTGTTTGAAATGCCCGTTTTCAATCCCACTTCCCCCACCCTTTTCAAACGGGGAGGAATGGGGGAATTTTTGCGGGTTCCTTCCCCCAAGGGATCAAGATGAAGCGGAAAAATTCCGTGGCCTTTTCCCAAAGGATAAGGGATACAAAGAATTATATTTTTGGAGAGGAAACGCGGTCAAGGAAAAAGGAGAAAAATCCATTTCTCCCCTCTGGCCATAAAGTCTTTCTCTCCCTGGGTCAATTCTTCCGGGCGAAAGACCACCCTCAGCCCATCTTCCAGCCCGGAGAGATAGGCCTTTTTCACCTCTTCAAAAAACAGGTTGGAAAAGCGAAAGGGTCTTAAAAGGGGCTGACGGGACAAAAAAAGAATTAAGGTTTTATAGGTTTATTCCGATAAAGGTATTATCCTGGAACAAAGGAATTGCCCCTTCCCGGTATCGGGGCTGCTGGACCCACAACCTTTTCTTAATTCCCCCTTGCTGGCTGAGAAGCAAGACCAATTTAACCGAAAACCCTTTTTTGTCAAGGGGAAAATGCGATTCCTCCGGGCCGGGAAAAAAGGGTCAATCCTTGGGCATTTCCCGGTTAATATTCTTGATGCTATCGTAGAAAGAGAAAAATACTCGCTCCCCATCGATGGTGGAGGGGTGGGGTGATGAATAGAAGATTTTCAATGCCTTATCCATCCCTCTCCCCTTTATCCCCTCCCGCCAGGGGAGGGGAAATTAGCTTTTTACAAAAGGATCGTTCTTGACAGTCAGGGAAAAACCACGCTAATTTTTGGCAATCCTTTTTTCTTTGGATATTCCGGTCCGTCGAAGGGCAGTCGAGTAAAATCCGAACCCAGGGGGACTCCCATGAAAGATGTTGTACTTTACACCGTCGTGCCCCAGCTTCCTTCCCGTCTGAACCCGCTTCTGGAATTGGCCAAAAATGTCTGGTTCAGCTGGAACCTGCCGGTCATTGACCTTTTCCGTTCCATCGACCAGAACCTGTGGGAGGAAACGGGGCATAATCCTCTGGCTATGCTGGGACAACTCAGCCACGAACGGGTCCACGAGCTCTTCCAGGACGAAGGTTTCCTGCTGGAGATGGACCGCATCCATGAAGAGTTCTGCCGTTACCGCGAGGACCAGCGGAAATACGATTTCGGCCTGGAAACGCCCGTCGATTTCACCGTGGCCTACTTCTCCGCCGAGTTCGGGTTGACCGACTGCCTGCCCATCTACTCCGGCGGTTTGGGAGTCCTGGCCGGGGATTTCGTCAAGTCCGCGAGTGACCTCCGTTTCCCGGTAGTTGGCGTGGGCCTTCTTTATCAAAAAGGCTATTTCCGGCAGTATTTGAACGCCGACGGATGGCAGCAGGAAACCTATCCGGATAACGATTTCCATAACCTTCCGGTCACCCTGGAAAGGGATGAGAACCGTTCACCCCTGACGGTCGAGGTGATGATCCAAAACCGCCAGGTGAAGGTCCGGGTTTGGCGGGTCCAGGTGGGGCGTGTCTCTCTATACATGCTGGACACCAACACCGTGGAAAACCACGAGGACGACCGGGACATCACCTGCGCCCTCTACGGCGGAGATCGGGAGATGCGGCTGAAGCAGGAGATCGTGCTGGGGATCGGGGGGATTCGCGCCCTGAGGCGCCTGGGAATCCGTCCGACGGTTTATCACATGAACGAGGGGCACTCGGCCCTGGCGAACATCGAACGGATCCGGATCCTCATGGAGGAGAAAGGACTCTCCTTCGCCGAGGCCAAGGAAGCCGCCTATGCCGGGAGCGTCTTCACCACCCATACGCCCGTCCCGGCGGGGATCGATATCTTCGACGTTTCCCTGGTGGGCTCCTTGCTGGGAAATTACCTACGTTCCATGGGGCTCTCGCTCGATAGCTTCATGGCCATGGGATCGCCCAACGAAAACGGCCCCCGGAACTCCTTCAACATGGCCATCATGGCCCTGAAGAGTTCTTCCAAGACCAACGCCGTGAGCCGCCTCCATCAAACCGTCTCCCGCCGCATGTGGCAGGAGATTTGGCCCTTTCTCCCCGAGGTGGACATTCCCATCGACAGCGTGACCAACGGAATCCACATTCCATCCTTTATCTCCGACGACCTGTCCCGTCTCTTGAACCGTTATCTGGGAAGAAGATGGGCGGAGGACCCGGACAACATCTCCGTGTGGATGCGGGTCAACAAAATCCCCGATGCCGAACTCTGGCGGACCCATGAACGGAGGAGGGAGAGGCTTATCGCCTTTACCCGCCAGAGGCTGCAGGAACAGTTGCGCCGCCGGGGCGGCCAGAAGGAAGAAATCCAGGCCGCCAGCCAGGTTCTTCATCCCGAAGCCCTGACCATCGGCTTCGCCCGGAGGTTCGCCACCTACAAGCGGGGGAACCTCATCCTGAAAGACCCGGGTCGGCTGGCCAAGATCCTGAACGACTCCCAGCACCCGGTGCAGATCATTTTTGCCGGCAAGGCCCATCCGCAGGACAACGCCGGTAAAGAAGTCATCAAAAGCATCGTCCACCTCGCACGGCAGCCGGGATTCCGGGACCGCCTGGTCTTCATCGAAGACTATGACTTGAATGTGGCCCGCTACATGGTCCAGGGTTCGGACATCTGGTTGAACAATCCCCGTCGCCCCCTCGAAGCCTGCGGCACCAGCGGCATGAAAGCCGCGGCCAACGGGGCCATCAACATGAGCATCCTCGACGGATGGTGGGCCGAAGGGTTTCAGCAGGGGCTGGGCTGGGCCATCGGCTCGGGGGAGGAATACGAGGACGGGGCTTACCAGGACTTTGTGGAAAGCCAGTCGATCTACGACCTTTTGGAGAGATATGCCGTTCCGCTGTTTTATGACCGGGGAAAGGACAACCTGCCCCGGGGATGGATCGGAATGATGAAAAATTCCATGTTGAACCTGGTGGGTCAGTTCAACTCTCACCGCATGCTCCAGGATTACGTCAATCAATTGTATATTCCCTCGGCCATGAATTGGAGGAAAATGGAAGCGGACAACTTCCGGGGGGCTAGGGAATTCGCCTCCTGGGTCCAGCATGTCCGCCAGAACTGGCCGAGCCTGCGAATCCTGAAAAAGAAAGCGGACACCAAGAGGCCCATCCCCTTCAGCCAGACCCTTAGCGTGGAGGTGACCCTGCAATTGGGCCGGCTTTCGCCACGGGACTTGGCGGTGGATATTTATTTCGGCCGGGTCGATTCCAAGGCCGAATTTCTGGACCGGGAAACCATATCTCTCAAAGACACAACCCAGCAGGGCGACAAGGTCATCTTTCAAGGAGATATCCCCTGTCAGAGGGTGGGCCGCTTCGGGTTCCGGGTCCGGGTCCTTCCCGCCCATCCCCTCCTTTCCAACCCCTACTCCCTGGGGCTGATTCTTTGGGGATAATCTGAATGCGGAATGCGGAATGGGGAATGCGGAATAAAGACCCCCATCCTTGCCTCTATTCCCTCCCGGGCAAAGAAGGGAGGGGGGTTTTGATTCGGTGAGGCGACGAAAGGCAGTTTCGGGTTGCAGGTTTCAGGTTTCGGGTTAGAATGAACAAGGGCCTCTTTGCTTGAGGGCTCCAGGGCGGCATCCCCCCGGTAAAATGCGCCATTTAACCCGAAACCCAAGACCCGAAACCCAAAACGCTATTCTTTCGTTTGGCATTCCATCCTTTTCACCCCCTCCCCCCTTGCGGGGGAGGGCTGGGGTGGGGGGAAACTTTCGCATTCCCCATTCCCCATTCCGCTTTCCACTCTTATTCGGATTCATCCTCCTTCTCGTCCTTCCCTCTCTTTTGCTGGCCCAAGATCCCCGGCTTCTCCGCCAGTCCCGCATCCTCATGGGTACTTCGGTGGAAATAACGGTTTCCCAAGTCGATCCGAAGAGAGCGGAGGCAAGCATGGAAGCGGCCTTCCAGGAAGTCGAGCGCCTCAATCGCCTCATGAGCCATTATCGGCCGGACAGCGAAGTCAGCCAGATCACCCAAAATGCGGGCAAGAAAAAAGTTCGAGTTTCCCCCGAAACGCTGGAGGTCATCGAGCGGGCTCTTTATTTCTCGCGATTATCAGAAGGGGCTTTCGATATCACCATTGGCCCCGTGTTTCGTTTATGGAATTTCCGGGAAGGAAAGGTTCCCGGCGAACCGGTCCTGAAAGAGAATTTAGCAAGGGTGGACTATCGGAAGATCAAGATCGACCGGGCCAGTTCTGCGGTGGGGCTGGAAGACCCTCGGATGGAACTCGACCTGGGGGCGATTGCCAAAGGGTATGCGGTGGACCGGGCCTGCGAGGTTCTAAAAGGCAGGGGGATCGGGAATTTCCTGGTCAATGCGGGCGGGGACCTCAAAGTGGGGGGCGAGAAAGGGAAAGGGTTTCCCTGGACCATCGGAATCCAGCATCCCCGCCTTCCCTCGCAATTCATCTCCAAACTCCGGCCCAAAGATTCGGCGGTGGCTACTTCGGGGGACTATGAAAAATTCTTCTTAAAGGATGGAGAGCGGTATCACCACATTCTGGTCCCTTCGACCGGTATGCCCTCCCGGGAATCCCAGAGTGTGACCATCCTGGCCCCCTCGGCCATGGACGCGGATGCTTTGGCAACTGCGGTTTTTGTCCTGGGACCGAAGAAAGGGTTTGCCCTGATAGAAAAAATGACTGGCGTCCATGCCATTATCGTGGACCGCCGGGGATCGGTCCTGCTTTCCCCGAACTGGCCCGCGGGGGTTTTATTACCGCCCTGAGAGAATACGGAGTGCGGAATTCGAAACGTGGAATCAGGCACGATCGTCGCTGGTTTCGGGTTTCGCATTTCTCGTCAGCTGCCATTTCCTTCAACCGGCAACAATCAATATTTTCAAAATTTCTTGCATTTTCATTCCCCAATCCGTATTCCGAAATCGGCCTTCATAGTTTTCCGCCAAATGTCTGATTTGTGTTATAATCCTTTCACCAACTTTAAAGGAGGAAGGAATTATGGATCCCCTACCGCGTGTCTTTAAAATCAGACAAAAGATCGCCTCACCCAGGCTGGCGGATGTGGAAAAAGAGATGAATGCCCAGCTCGACCGCTTCGGTCTGGCCGGGAAAGTCAAGCCCGGAGAGCGTATCGCCATCACCGCCGGCAGCCGCGGAATTCGGGACAAAGCCAAAGTTCTGAAGGTCATCGTTACCCGCCTGAAAGCCCTGGGGGCCAAGCCCTTTATCGTCCCTTGCATGGGGTCCCACGGCGGGGCCACGGCCGAAGGCCAGGTCAAGATGCTCCATCACCTGGGCATTACCGAAGAGTTTGTGGGCGCGCCGATCGTATCCTCCATGGAAGTGAAAGAGATCGGACGCACCAGCTTCGGAACCCCCGTGCTCATCGACAAAAATATCTGCGAACAGGCCGATAAAATCATCGTCGTCAACCGGATCAAACCCCATACCGACTTCGACCACGAGGTCGAAAGCGGCATCAGCAAGATGATCATCATCGGCATGGGCAAGCACAAAGGCGCCCTCATGGCCCACCGCCTGACCATCAAGCACGGCTTTGCCACCATGTTCAAGGAGGTTCTGCCGATCATCCGCAAGGCGCTGCCCTTCTTCTTTGGCGTGGGCATCATCGAGAACCAATACGACCAGACCGCTTCCCTCCACCTGTTGGAGCCGCAGAATTTTTACGAAGGGGAAAAGGCGCTGTTGAAAAAGGCCCGGGAGATCATGCCCCGCCTCCCCTTCAAGCAGATGGATGTCCTGGTGGTGGACGAGATCGGCAAAAATATCAGCGGCGCGGGCATGGACCCCAATGTGACCGGGCGGCTCTTTTTCATCGGCAGCCCGCCACTCAAGGAGCCCAAGATCACCCGCATCTTCGTCCGGGACCTCACCCCGGAGACGGAAGGAAACGCCATCGGCATCGGCTTTGCGGAGTACACCACCACCCGGCTGGTGAAAAAAATCGACCCGGTCCCAACGGCGATCAACGCCATCACCGGCATGGGGCCGGAGTGCGGCCGAGTTCCCATCGCTTTCGACAAGGACCAGGACGCCCTCCAGTCGGCTTACGACAACTCCGGAGTCATCGACTCCAAGGACCTGCGCCTGGTCTGGATCAAAAACACCCTCGAGCTGGAATACCTCTGGGCCTCGGAACCCATGCTGCAGGAAGCCAAAGCCAATCCCAATCTTGAGGTCGTATCGGGCTTGCAGGAAATTCCCTTCGATAAAAACGGGAATATGGTCGTGGAATGGCCGCCCCGGTGGGCGGATTGATTTCCTTTTTGCCACAGAAAAAGCAGCAACAACCGAAGTGAATCATCGTAGGGGCGACCGGATGGTCGCCCTTTCTTTTCTCCCCTGTTTTGGGGCCTTGAAGGTTATTGGGAGATGGGGAATGCTGGAAGCGATCCTTTCGCAATGCTGACCGGGGTGAAGCAATTCAGAACGTAAGGAAAGACCCCACGGTGAGCGGTTGGAGGAAGCGAACCAAGTCGGAAACGTTCAATTTCCTTCGATTATTGAAAATACGGTTTCCAGAACAGAAACGAAAGGAAGGTTAAATTTCTCGCAGGCAGTTGCCGATTTCAAAGCGGTCGGCCAAGCAAAATTCGACTCTTTTCCCGGATGGAAAAGCCCTTCTGATTTCATCCATGACGAGGGGATTCGGCTCGGCCAGAGCGAGCTTGATCCCTTTCAAGTCGTTTTCCAGGACCACGATTTGATGCCTTTGGGCATAGGCCTTCCCGATCGCTCTTTGGCAGGAGGCGGAAGGGGAAAATCCCCTGAGGGAAACGATCGCCATATTGAAGTGTTTGGAAAGGACCTCCATATATCCATGGTAATTGGTAACCCCCATTTCGAGCAGTAAGGTCCCCATGGGTTTATGGATTGCCATTTTGGCAAATCGTCTTTGTCTCTCCAGCGCTTCCTGTAATTGATCGGGGGTTATCATTTTCAGGTCCATAAAGATCTCCCCGATCGGTTTTCTTTTCTTGTAATCATCCAGGGCGTCATGGATCTTTTGTTGGGGGACTCCCATCTCCAGCAAAATCTCCCCGATATATTTATAATTACCCTTCTCCTTTTTTTGCCGCTCCAAAGCCAGTTGAAGAACCCCTGAAGAAATAATATGTTTTTCGACAAGGATCTCGCCGAGTCTTTTCTCTGCTGGGGAATTAAAATTCGTTCCCATTGGCGAACCCGCAAACATAAAATGGACTTTTGAAAATCAGACCCTCCTTGAAATTCCATCCTTTCCTTTTCTTCATTTTTGAAGGCCGCTGCGAGAGAACTGTCTTAATCCGGAAGGATCCGGAAGTGTTTAATGTCCAGGAGGTGGCCCCGTCTTTTTTCCTCGAACACCGCCTCCACTCTCTGGCCGATTTTGATCTTCTTCCCGTCGGTCTCCTCCAGGAAATGAGGGAAGGTGCTGTCGGCGCCGTCAAACCGCACGTAGCCGTATCCGTAGGGAACGGGACGCTCCCTACCGGTGTCCGGGTCCACGAACGAAAACATTAACACCGTAAAGGCGGTAAGGGTGCCCCTTGGGGGTAATTCCACGAAAGCCGACATCTTTACGAAACACCTCCCGCAGACCCTCCGAGGAGGAACGAAAACCCTATTGCAGGAAGGGCACTTGATGCCCAGGATTTTCTTGTGATCCCGCAGCTCAGTCAAGAACTTGCTCCCATAGCGGCCTACAGACCAATTGAAAGGTTGGGCCTGGTCTCCGGAAGAGATTGTGAGATAGTCTTTCTTTTCCATGGAATTCTCTCCTTCGCATTCAGTAGGGGCGATTCATGATTCGTCCCTAAGCGCTATCTTTTCTCTTTTCCTAAAATCATGATATCCGACCAAAAACAGCCGCCGAAGCCGGTGGCCAGGGCGACTTTCACGTCCGGAACCTGGTGTTCGGCCGCTTTGCCCTGGATTTGCATGGCCGCCTCGGATACGCGGATCAGTCCCGTCGCTCCGATGGGATTGCAGGAAATGACTCCTCCCGAGGGATTGATGGGCAGTTCACCCCCCATGTCGGTCACCCCGTCCCATAAAAGGCGGGGCGCCTGCCCTTTCTCACAGAGTCCCAGGGATTCAATCCAGCTCAAGCCGGCAAAAGAGTAAGGAAGATACAGCTCCATCACGTCGATCTCCTTCAAGGGTTCCCGGATGCCAAGCTTCCGGTACACCTCCCGGGAGGCCGATTCCAGGGTCTTGAGGCCGACGATGGGCTCCCAGTCTCCGATGTAAACATAGTTGTGCCGGGTTGCCGTGGCCCATACCCAGGCCGGTTTATCGGTTATTTTCTCCGCTTTCCCCTCGGCGGCAAAAATGACGGCGCAGGCCCCATCCGTCCTGGGGCACATATCGAGGAGTTTAATGGGATAAGAAAGCATGGGGGAATTCATTACGTCTTCGACGGTAATCTCCCCCCGAAGGTGGGCATGGGGGTTCTTGGTGGCATGCCTTCGGTCCCGGACTGAAACGCGGGCCGCATCCTTCTCCGTAATCCCGTATTGATGCATATAAACCGAGGCCTCGACCGCCAGCCCGGCCACCGCTCCGGCGAAGGCGGGGCGGTCCCAGATGGGATCGAAGGCGGTGATGATAGCCCCTGTGGTGTCCGACTCGGAATTCTTTTCCCAGCCGATGGCCAACACCGTATCGAAAAGCCCCGAGGCGGCGGTGTAATAGCCGGCCATGGCTACCGTCGTTCCGGTGGTCCCCCCGGTGGTTACTTTAAAAATGGGCTTCATGTAGGCGCCCGACCCATCCACGGACCAGGTATCCACGTAGTTGATCCCCTCAAAATGGTCCATGTTTCCGATGATGACCGCGTCGATATTTTTACGGGTGAGCTGAGCGTCTTCCAAGGCTCGGGTGACGGCCTCATGGATCAACTCCATGCCGTTCACATCCAGGCGAGAACTCTTGTGAAAAGTCTGTCCGGACCCGACGATAGCAACTCGCTTGCCCATAAGTCCTCCCACAAAGTGCCTAAAATGCCTTAAGTGAGCTAAAGTGCCTTAAGTTAAAAAAAATGTCCCGAGCCGTAAATGCTTAGCAATTTGAAAAGGCTTCCCCTGAAATCCCTGCCGCCCTCCCTTTTTCAAAGGGAGGAGAGCTTTTTTGATTGATTCCGCTCTATAAAAGCGAATTTCCCCCTTTGAAAAAGGGGCGGCAAGGGGGATTTTGGGGTTTCCTGACAAATTTTCAACTCGCTTTTCGGTTGGCTAAAAAGATACCCCGAGCCTTCATATTTTATTCCGCAACCCGAAATCTCCATTCCGCATTCGGATCCCTGGTCAAAGAAAGATTCATGTTTAAAAATCAACGAGCCTGCAACATGTCGACCTATTTGCCAAGCACAATAACACAATGACTCTGCCCGCAGGGGCCGTTAATCCCCTGGGCGACGGCCGTTTTTGCTCCTTCCACTTGCCGGGCCCCCGCCTCCCCCCTAAGCTGGAGGACGCACTCGGCAACCCGGGCAAGCCCGGCGACCAACACCGGATGGGCAGAAAGGACGCCACCCGAGGGATTGATTGGAAGTTCCCCTCCCATTGCGCTTTTTCCGCCGGCGATGAACTTTCCCCCCTTCCCTCTTGCGCAGAAGCCAAGTCCCTCGCTCCAGAGAAGTTCCATGTAGCTGAAGGCGTCATAGACCTCCGCCACGTCGATTTCCCCGAGGGGATTCGTGATTCCCGCCATGCCATAGGCCCTCTTGGCCGCAGCCTCCAGGGAAGGGCAATCGGCCAGGTCCCGGTCTCCGAGGAAATAGGCATCGGCACAGTGTCCGATCCCCCTAATCCACACCGGTTTCCGGGCAATTTTTTTGGCTCTTTCCTCATTCGCCAGGATGACTGCCGCGGCCCCATCGGAAATCGGCGAGGCATCCAGGAGCTTGATGGGATCAGCGAGCATGCGGGAAGCCAGAACGTCTTCCACCGTAATGTCCATGGCAAGCTGGGCGTAGGGATTGTTTTTGGCATTCCCGTGGTTTTTCACCGAGACCCGGGCGCACTGTTCCTCGCTGATCCCATACTTTTTCAGGTAGGCCCTGGCTTGCAGCGCGGAAGAGGTGATCGCATCCAGGCCGAGGGCCCGTTGATAGATCGGATCGAACATGCCGTTGGTGATGAGGCTGGGGATGCTTTCCGACCCTTTGCAATGGGCCACGACCAGGGTTGTGCCGAAGGAACCGGAAAGGATGCGCATCATCCCGTACAGGACCCCGAAGGTTCCGTCCCCCTCCACGGTGGAAACATTTTTTTCGTAGGCCCCGCAGGCATCCATGACCGCCATGCTGGAGATGGTCCGGCCGTCCCAGAAGTCGTTGGAAACGGTGACCACATTGTCAATGTCCTGGATGGTCATTTGAGCGTCCCCTAAAGCCCGGGTGGTCGCCTCGAAGACCATGTCGGCAAAGGTGTCCCCCTTTTTGCGACGCTCGTATTTGGTCTGACCCACCCCAACAATTGCCACCTGCTCCATTGTTTCCTCCATCCCAATTGACGCGGGTTCAAACTTGATGATCTCGTAAAAAGTCAAAAAAGCCCCCTCTCCCTCGACGGGAGAAAGTGTGGGTGGGGGTGAGGGTGAAAGTTGAAGATTTTCAAAGGTTTCTATCCCCCTCCCCTTCATCCCCTCCTACCGGGGGAGGGGAAATTTTACTTCTTACGAGATCATCAAATCTGTTTCGGATTTCTATATTCGAATTTCGGATTTATCCTAGAGCGGCTGGAAATAGGCGATATCTAGAATGTTCCCCGTCCTCCTCTCCTTGAACACCGCCTTGACCCTCATCCCGACTTTCCAGCCCGCCGGATCCGTTCCGCAGAGAAGGTGGGCCATTCCCGTGTCCGCCCCATCCAGCCGAATGATGCCGTACCCGAAGGGCGGTTTTAAGGGCTGGATTGGAGTTGAGTACCGGACCACGGTGAAGGTTTCGACGGTCCCCCCATCGCCCACCTCTACCCATTCCTCCGTTTGTTGGGAGCACTTTCCGCAGACCTTCCGCGCCGGAACCAGGACCTTTCGGCACTCCGGGCAACGTTTTCCGAAGATCCTTTTGTTGTCCCGAAGTTCCTTGAAAAACCTGGAGCCTACTTCACCCACGGACCAGGTATAGGGGACCTTGATCCTGCCCTGGTAAACCAGCTCTTCCACAGGTTCTGTCCATT
>JACAEW010000261.1 GCA_013388675.1 Syntrophaceae bacterium
GGGCAGGACATCCTGAGGCAGCGGTTCTTCCATCGGGTCGCGTCGAAAATGAATGGGGTTGTCGCAGTTTAAGCTAGGATTTAGTTTGAGGCGAAGGGTTCGGGGACCGGTGCCTTGGGGAAGCCGGGCCAGGGCTCCGGAACCCCGGATTTTACCCGCCGAGGCTGTCCCGCCCCGGGCGGGATGCCCCCCTGGGCCTATGCGATGGAGTCGTTTTCTCCCTTTTTACCCACTCGATTGGGAGAAGACCCGATTTTCATTTCCCTGGATTCTACGAAAAAACCGCTCCTTACAACCCCCAGCCATAAAAATTTACCGCCCCAGGAGAAGCCTTACGATTCTTTTGGCTGCCTTGGGTCGAAAAGGAGGAGTCAAAAGAATGACATCGACGGGCCCATGGATGGCCGAATTCAGGCCGGGCGGGGGCGGAGTTGAAAAGTCCGGAAAAGTATAGTAATCATAAAAGCTGTGTTTTTTAGGGGAGGAGAAGTTTCCATGACCGGCCGAGAAAAAGGTGTCCCCACAATCGTCCTTTTGATCGAGGATGACCCCTACGACGCGGAACTAACCATGGCCGTCCTAGGGGAGATTCAGAGTTTTCGATGCCTGGCCGAGCGGGCGGGAACGCTCTCCGCGGGGCTGGAGCGACTGTCCCGCGGGGGGGTCGATCTTTTATTGCTCGACCTGGGGCTTCCCGATTCCCTCGGACTGGCCACTTTCGAGCTGGCCTATGTCCAGTATCCCGATATTCCGATCGTCATCCTAAGCGGCCTGGCGGATGAGGAGATGGCCATCAAAACCGTGCAGATAGGGGCCCAGGACTATCTGGTGAAAGGAAATTTCGACAGCAATCATCTGGCCCGGGCCATCCGTTACGCCATCGAGCGGCACCGAATCAAGGCCGAGCTCAAGTCCCTGTCGTTGACCGACGAACTCACCGGCCTGCACAACCGCCGTGGATTTTTGACCTTGGCCCGGCAGCAAGTGAAGATCGCCCACCGGCTTAAGAAAAAGCTCCTTCTCCTCTACATCGACATGGATAACCTGAAATGGATTAACGACAACCTGGGGCATGAAGAAGGGGATCGGGCTTTGAAGGAAATGGCGCAAATCATGAGTGCCACCTTTCGGGCTTCCGACTTGGTGGCGCGCATGGGAGGGGACGAGTTCGCCGTCCTGGGCCTGGAAGAGGGCGAGGCCGATTTTTCCAAGATCAGGCAGCGGCTCGATCAGAAGACAGGCCTGCCCGGAAAGAACTCGGCAAGGCCCTACCGCTTATCCCTCAGCATGGGCTTTGTCCAGTACGACCCCGAAAGGCCGGAAGACATCGAAGAGCTCCTGGCCCGGGCGGACAAACTCATGTACGAGGAAAAAAGCCTAAAGAAATCCAGAAAGGGATAGGGCCCAAGGGCCGTCCTTTTTGTTTTTTTTCTCGACCCCGGATCATTTCGATTTTATAATTAACTCGGCGGGATAAGGATCTTTTTGAGGGCCAGAAATGAACCCCCAACCTCTTCTGGAGCTGCTGGAAAAGCATGATCAAAGGCATATCCTTGCTCACTACCAAAGCTTGAAATCAGCCCAGCGGGAATCCTTCATCCGGGGCCTGGGTCCGCTCGGTCTAGCCTCGGTCCTAACGCTCTACCGGAAATTTTCCCGGCCCGAGAGCTCGATACCCCATTCCTCCCGGATTGAACCAGCCTTTATCTTGCCGATTCCCAAGACTGAGGAAGAGGTCCAACGGCGGAAAGAGGCTCAAGAGCTGGGCGAATCCCTGATTCGCGGCAATGAGGTGGCGGTCCTGATTGTGGCCGGGGGGCAGGGAACGAGACTGGGGTTTCCGGGCCCCAAGGGGATTTTCCCCATTTCCCCCATCAAGAAAAAATCCTTATTTCAGCTTTTCGCCGAATCGGTCCGGGCGATCTGCGGCCGATACCGGGCAACCTTGCCGCTGCTGATCATGACCAGCGAGGAAAACCACGAAGAAACTCGGGCCTTTTTCAAATCCCGTGACTTTTTCGGCTTGAAGGGGGAGTTTGTGCATTTTTTTCGGCAGGGGATGCTTCCGACCCTGACGCCCGATGGAAAACTGATACTTAAAGATGCGGAGAACCTCCTGGCCCA
Organism: Syntrophaceae bacterium; assembly: GCA_013388675.1. Lineage (GTDB taxonomy): Bacteria > Desulfobacterota > SM23-61 > SM23-61 > SM23-61 > SM23-61. The sequence goes on from JACAEW010000261.1 coordinate 2,125, forward strand.
TCCGGATGGGCACGGGGGATCGCTGAAGGCCCTTTACGATTCCGGGCTCGCCGGCTGGTTAAAGACGCAGGGGGTTTCCGAGCTGTTTTACTGCCAGGTGGACAACCCCCTGGCCAAGATTGCCGACCCGGCCTTTATCGGGGTTCATCGGCAGGAAAACGCCGAAATATCCACCAAGGTAGTCCGGCGCCGGGACCCGGAAGAAAAGGTGGGAATCTACGGAAGGGTGGACGGCAAACCCGCCATCATAGAATACAGCGATTTTTCTCCGGAAGATTACCGTTCTCTCGACGAAAAAGGAAACTTAAGATATTGGGCGGGAAATATCGCGATTCACATGATCTCCCTATCCTTTGTGGAAAGAATGAACCGGGAGGGCTTTGCCCTTCCCTATCACCGGGCCCTCAAAGAGGTGGAGGGCTTGGGCGCGGGGGGGCGGAGCGAAAAAATGACGGGCCTGAAATTCGAAACCTTTGTCTTTGACGCCATCCCCCTGGCGAAAAAGAGCATCTGCATGGAGGTCCCCCGGGAAGAGGAGTTTGCTCCGGTAAAAAACCAGGCCGGTCCTGATTCCCCGGACACTGCCCGCCAAGCCATGACCAATCTTTTTACCCGTTGGCTGATCGGGGCAGGGGCGAAGGTTTTCCCCGGAGTCCAGGTGGAGATCAGCCCCCTATTCGCCCTGGACAAAAATGAGTTGAAGGAAAAGTTGGGAGAGAAAGAGGTGGAAGTCCGGGAGGATACCTATTTCGGGTAGGGAATAAAACGAGGCGGCGCGTCGATAAAGATTCCCAATGGTCGGATAGAGGGTCCATCGTCCTGCTGCCTGATTTTTAAACCCTCCGGCATAAAAATTGCAAAATCTTCCAGAAATAGTGATATAAATAAAAACTCATTTCTCATTCGCTGCAAAGGTCCTTAAATCCCTCTCTTTTTCCAAATCTTCTTAGGAGGGAGCCGGAAGCCCCCAATGGCAATCTCAAGCGGGGGGACATGGTCCAAGGGGTCCAAGATCCCTGGCAGTCTATCCAGTTTTTTGAAAACTGCAGGGATCTTCCTGATTCCTTTTCTTTTCATCGTCACCCTGGGCGCGGGGAGCCTTAAAGAGGGAAAGGGAGAGATGGAAGTAACCGGAAAGGTCTATGTCATGGGGAATGAACCTTTCAGCCAAGCGGCCATCCAGATGGACGACGGCCAAGTTTACGCTTTGGTGGGGGTGCATGAAAAGGAACTTCGTCGCCATCAAGGAAGGCGGGTTTCGGTAACCGGCAGACCGTCCGTGGAAAAACCGCGGGGGTCCAAGGCGATTGAGGTGAAGTCCTTTCGGGTGTTGGAAGAAAAGAGATAAAAGAAGGGATTCGAAGGATCGAGAGGAAAGGATGAAAAAAGACTGTTTTCTGGGGCTGGTTCTTTCCGTCCTCTGGTTCTTTGCTCTTGGTTCGCCCGAGCCCCTGGCAGCCGCTTTCGGGAAAGCCCCCATCAGCGGCACACCCCTGCTGCGGGAACAAAGACTTATGCTCCTCAGGGATTACGGCCTTGAGAGGCGGATCAAAGCCGAAAGGGGCATCCTGGCCGATACGGTGGGGGACAATCTTTTTTTCTATGCCTTCCATTTTGGCACCATGACCTATTATACGACTGCGGCCACTTGCCGCAGCAGGACGCAATTGAGCTCCGGTTTTTTTTTGAACATTTACGTGGAAGACGCGGAATGGACGCGGGACCCGGGCCGTTTTACCGATACGATCCTGAATAACATCGGAAACGAATACAAGAACGGGATTCTTGCTACGATGTCGGCTCACTTCGGAACCCCTCCTGCAGGGGATTTTACCATCCTGCTCATGGACATTAAAGATGGCGGGGGAGGGGCCTACGTGGCCGGGTATTTCGATCCCAAGAATGAAAACACGGTGGCCAACAGCAACCGCCGCCACATGGTTTACTTGGACTCCAAAGAGGGGACGCCGGGCAGCACCTCTTCTTTCGGAACCCTGGCCCATGAGTTTCAGCATTTCATCCATTACAACTATGACCCTTATGAAGAGTCCTGGTTAGAAGAGGGCCTCTCGGGGCTGGCCCGGTATGTGTGCGGATACGGACATCAGGTCAGCCATGTCTCGGCTTTTGCCGCCACTCCCACGACCAGCCTGACCCGCTGGAAGGACGACCTGGCGAGTTACGGGGCGACCTACCTTTTCATGCTGTATCTTTCCGAGAAATACGGGGGGGCGGGCACCACTCGGGATATCGTAGCCAATAGCGGGAAGGGAATCAACGGCATCAACAACGTCCTCTTCTCGAGGGGTTACCTGGTTTCGGTCAATGAGGTCTTCAAAAACTGGGTGGTGGCCAACTATCTGAACAATCCGGCCATCTCCGGCGGCCGCTACGGCTACTTGGCCAGTTTTTCCGGCATCGCCGGTGCCCCCGGAAACATCGCCATGACCACGACGGTCAGCGGTTATCCCGCAGCGGGAAGGGGAAGCGTCAACGAGTACGCGGCCGAATATATCCGATTCACCAACCTGGGGGGAACTTATAACCTTTTTGTGCTCATCCCCTACAGCTTGACCGAAGGCGATGTCCAGGACTATTCCTACACCGCGGCGATCGGGTCTTTGGATCTGAACCTAAACGGCCTGACTCCGACCCTGGGCGCCCAGGGAGTCAAGCAGGGAACCTCCAACCCCACTCCCGCCGTGGTTACGAATCTTTCTCCATCGAACAATATTTCCACCAGCGAGGGCGGGGAGAGCAGCGATGGAGGAGAGGAGGGGGGAGGGTGCTTCATCGCCACCGCGGCCTTCGGCTCGCCGCTGGCAGAGGAGATCATCATCCTGCGGGAGTTCCGCAACCGGTACCTTCTGACGCATCTTCCGGGCCGGGCCGTAGTGAAGGCCTATTACCGGATCAGCCCGCCTCTTGCGGACTTCATTTCTTCGCATGGGGATTTAAGATTCCTGGCCCGGGCGGCTCTGTATCCATTTGTGGGATTCAGCCGTTCTGCCCTGCAAGCCCCTGAAGAAGTCGCCGGCTGGGGAATCGGACTGATCCTCCTGGTCGTTTTGGCCGCGGGGCGTAAGAGGAATGCGCAACGCGGCAGGACCGCGAATAAGAACGGCTAAAGATGATAAGGTTTTTGGCTCGACATTTTTGGGTTGTCCACCTTCTTTTTATCGCCTGCGCCGCCTGGCTGATCGCTCACCTTTCCATCCTCTTCATCGAAGACCGGGTCCTGAATCCGCCCTTGCCGAATTCGTCCCGGAAAGCCTCTTCCCTGGCAGCGACGGCGCAGGAGCCCTACGAGAAATATTCTGCAATAACGGAGCGGAATATTTTCAGCCCCGCGGACCGGGGGCAAAAACTTCTCCCCTTGGGGGATAGAAAGGCCCACGCTCCCGGGAGCGGAGCGGCGGAGGCGGGGCAGGACGCCGCATCCGGGAACTATGTTCTGGCCGGCACCATCACCGGGCCGGAGGGATATTCATGGGCCATCCTTCAGGAAAGGGGAAGCCGCAAGCAGCAAATCTTTCGGATTCATGGTAATATCGATGGGGGGAAAATCGTCAGCGTCACCCGGAAACAGATTCAGATCGAAAAGGACGGAAAGAGGGAAACCCTGATTCTGTCCGAGGAAACGCCCCAACCCCCCCGGCCTGCGGGAAAACCCATCCCGCCGCCGCCCCCCGCTCCGGCGGGGAAAGAAGAGGTGAAGAAGCTCTCGGCCAACCGGTTCCTGGTGAACCGGGAAGATGTTTCTTCCGCCGTGGGGGACATCAACCGTTTTATGACCCAGGCCCGGCTGCGGCCTCATTTCGAAATGGGAAAACCGGCCGGGTATTCCGTATCGGAGATCGTTCCCGGCAGCCTCATGGAAAAGCTTGGGCTTAAGAATAACGACATTATCCGCAAAGTGAATGGGATGGCGGTAAGCCGTCCGGAAGAGGTGATGCAAGCCTACGCCCAGTTCCAACAGGACTCGAACATCGAACTGGAAATCGACCGGGGCGGGCGGACGGAAATCCTGCGGTACGAAATCAGGTAACGGTAGGCAGAGACCCGATGAAAGAGCGGATCGAGCGGTTCACCTTGGCTTTCTTTTTTCTGGCGGCGATGGTCCTGGTCCTCGGCTGGGTTCGGCCCGCGCAGGGGCAGGAGAAAAAGGGCCCGGAAATTCAGATTCCCAAGAAGCCCCTTCCCGATGACGCCCTCATCACCATGGACTTCCAGGACGCGGACCTTGCCGTGGTCATCAAGTTCATGGGGGAGTTGACGGGAAAAAATTTCTTGGTGAGCGATCCGATTCGGGGGAAAGTGACCATTATTTCCCCCAAAAAGATCACGGTCCGCGAGGCGTATCGAGTCTTCGAATCGGTGCTGGAGATGAACGGCTACACGGCGGTGCCGGGAGACGATGCGATTAAGATCATTCCCTCCGCCGCCGCCCGCCAGGCGGGCTTGGAAATCCGGGAAGGAAAGGAAGCCAAGGCCGTTGCGCCCGAAGACCGGATGATCACCCAGATCATACCCCTGGAACACGCCTCGGCCGACGAAGTACGCAACCTCTTCGCTTCCTCGGTCTCCAAGGAAGGGATGATCATCTCCTACAAACCGACCAATCACTTGGTCATAACCGACCGCGCCTCCAACATCCACCGCCTTCTCAAGATCATCGAACAGATCGACGTGCGGATCGTGGAGGAGAAAATCACCGTCTTTCCCCTCGAATACGCTTCGGCCAAGACCCTGGCGGACAAACTGGGCCAGCTCATGGCCGCGGACCCGAGGCAGCCCGCGCCGGGGAGGCCCCCGGCCCCGGCGGCGGCGCAGAGGGTGGTGAAGATCATCCCGGAGGAACGGACCAACACCCTGATCGTCCTGGCCAACGAGCAGGACGCCCGGGAGGTCCGAAACCTGGTGGCCCGGCTGGACACGGAAGCGCCCAAGGGCAAGAGCCAGCTTCATGTCCGGTACCTGGAGCACGCCCGGGCAGAGGAGCTGGCCAAGGTCTTGAACTCCATCGTCACCGGCAAAGCAAAGGCGGCGGCCCCTCCGGGGCGACAGCCCCAGGCCGGGGCGCCCCCGGAAGAGGTATCGATTACCGCGGACAAGGCAACCAATTCCCTGGTCATCACCGCCTCGCCCCAGGAGTTCAAGGAGCTGGAGGAGGTCATCGCCAAGCTCGACATGATCCGGTCCCAGGTGCTGGTGGAGGCCCTGATCGCCGAGGTCTCGATGGAAAAGGCGCTCCAGATCGGGGTGGACTGGCGGATCATGGACCAGCCGGTGGAGGGGAGCGCCCGGGGATTTGGGGGGAGCGACTTCGGGCTAATCAGCGGCACCCAGCGCGGAGTCTACCCCAGTTCGGCCGGGGACACGGGTCTTCTCTTGGGCGTGGCCAAGGGCTTTATTACCGTGGGGGGAGTCCAGGTCCCCAACCTGGGAGTGCTGGTCCGGGCCTTTCAGAAGGATACGGACGTGAACGTCCTCTCTACCCCCCACCTTCTGACGATGGATAACGAGAAGGCCAAAATCATCGTGGCCGACAACGTTCCCCTCCTCAAATCCGACCTGACCACTCCCCTGGCCACGGCGACAGCCACGGTATCCAATGTCGCCGTGTCCCGGACCTACGAGTACAAAGATATCGGGATTCAACTGGAGATCACTCCCCATATCAGCAAGGGCAACATGGTCCGCCTGGAAATCTCCACCGAGGTAAGCAACATCCTGGCCATCGACCCGGCCAACCCCGGTTTTGTAACCACGCGGAAACGCCAGGCCACGACCACGGTGGCGGTGGACCACGGGCAGATCATCGTCATCGGGGGGTTGATCCGGGACGAGAGCTCGGACACCACCAAGAAGGTCCCCTGCGTGGGGAACGTTCCCGTCCTGGGGTGGCTGTTCAAGAACTTCGCGGGTTCCAGCACCAAGACCAATCTCCTGATCTTCATCAGCCCCCAAATCATCCGCACGGCGGAAGACTTGGAAAAGGCCACGGCCAAGAAGAAGAAGGAATCCGAGGAGAACCTGGAGAAGCTCAGGAAGGATCGGGAGAAAGAGGTCCAGGATACCTTCGACAAGTTGATCAAATAGGGACTTGAAAGGTTTCAGTACCCCTAGGGATGATATGGCTAACAGGATCGACCGGATCATCGCGGAAATCCTTCAGCACGGGAAAGGAATAGATTCCGCGACGCTGGAAGAGGGCCGGCAGAAACGGAACGGAAAGCCCCTATCCAGCTGGGTCGTTCAGAAGGGATGGATGACCGAGGAGGACCTTCTCAGCGAGGTGGCGGCCAAGATCGGGGTGCCCTACTGGAAAGATTTGGAGGCGAAAGGGTTGGAGTCCTCCCTGGTTTCCCGGGTTCCCCTCGCCTTTGCCAAGAGGAACGGGATCGTCCCGATTCGATTGGAGGAAGAGGTCCTGACCGCGGCGACCTCGGACCCGCTGAACCATGAAGCCCTGGACGACCTCCGGCTGATCCTGGGCTGCCGGGAGGTGCGGCCCGTGCTCAGCAGCGAGCAGGAGGTGCTCCGGGCGATCCATCGCTTCTACGAGCGGAGCGGAGAGACCCCCCAGGAGATGATCCAGTCCCTCGACACGGAGAGCAGCGACCGAATCCTTCACGAGTTGGAGGAAACGGAAGACCTTCTGGAGGTGAGCGACGAGGCTCCGGTGATCCGCCTCGTCAACCTCATGCTGTTTCAGGCGGTGAAGGAACGGGCCAGCGACATTCACATCGAGCCTTTTCAGAAGGAGTTAAAGGTCCGCTACCGGATCGATGGCATCCTCTACAACCGGCTGACCCCTCCCCGGAGATACCACGCGGCCATCGTCTCCCGCCTGAAAGTGATGGCCAAGCTGGACATCGCCGAAAAGCGCCTTCCCCAGGACGGGCGGATCCCCATCAAGATCGCGGACAAGGACATCGACATCCGGGTTTCGGTCATTCCCACGACCTTCGGGGAGAGGATCGTTCTGCGGCTGCTGAACAAGAGCGGCGCCCACTTCGGACTGGGGGAGATCGGCCTTTCCCCCGACCATTTGCGGGTCCTGGAGGATTTGATCCAGCGCCCCAACGGGATCCTCTTTGTCACCGGGCCCACGGGCAGCGGGAAGACCACGACCCTGTATGCGGCCCTGAGCCGGATCAATTCGGCGGACAAGAACATCGTCACCATCGAAGACCCGGTGGAATACCAGCTTTTCGGGATCGCCCAGATCCAGGTAAATCCCAGGATCGGACTCACCTTCGCCCACGGCCTTCGGTCGATCCTGCGCCACGACCCGGACGTGGTCCTGGTGGGAGAGGTGCGGGACCCGGAGACGGCGGAGATCGCCATCCAGGCGGCGATGACCGGGCACCTGGTCTTCAGCACGCTGCACACGAATGATGCGGCCAGCGCCGTAACCCGCCTCCTGGACATGGGAATCGAGCCCTTCCGGATCGCTTCGGTCGTCCGGGCCGTGGCCGCGCAAAGATTGGTCCGGGTCCTGTGCCCCGACTGCAAAGAGGCCTTTTCTCCCGAGGCGGAGGTCCTGAAAGGCCCGGGGATCCCTCCCGCCCGGCTTCGAGATAGGCCGATCTACCGGGCCAAGGGTTGCCCGGCCTGCGCCGGGACCGGGTACCGAGGGCGGACGGGGGTATATGAAATCATGCTCGTTTCCGAGCGCATCCGCCACCTGATCATGAAGAAAGCCGACTCGGCCACCATCGGCCGTCAAGCCCTGGAGGAGGGCATGAAGACGCTTAGGGAAGACGGGGCGGAGAAGGTTCTTTGCGGGGTCACCACCCTAGAGGAGCTGGCGAGGGTCACTCAGGAATAAAGAACGAAGGTGAAACCATTCATCGGGTACCGGCAATGAGGAACGGGTCGCCGGAACCCGGCAACGAGTAACCCGCAAGCAGCAACGAGCAACCAGCAACGAGGAACGATCCTTTGCCCGTTTTCGAATACCAAGGCCTGAGCCCCTCGGGAAAAGCGCTTCGCGGGATTATCGACGCGGAAAGCCCGCGCACCGCCCGGATCAAGCTTAGGAGCCAGGGGGTCTATCCCACGGAGGTCCGGGAAGAGACCGCCGGCGCGGTCCATGGGGAGGCTTCCTACGGTCTTTTCCGCAAGGTCCCGCCCAAAGAACTGGCCCGGGCCTTCCGCCAGTTGGCCACGCTGGTGGGAGCGGGAATCCCCCTGGTATCTTCCTTTTCCGCCCTGATTGAACAGATCGGCCACCCTGTCCTGAACAAAGTCCTTACCCGGACCCGAGAGAGCGTGCGGGAGGGCGGGAGCCTGGTCGATGCCCTGGCCGCCCACCCCCAGGTTTTCCCCCCAATTCTCGTGGGGCTGGTAAGAGCCGGCGAAGTCAGCGGCGCCCTGGCCCTCACCCTCGGGCGGTGGGCCGATTTTAGCGAAAATCAGGTGGCCCTTCGCCAGAGGGTCCGGGCCGCTCTGACCTATCCGGCCTTTATGTTTTTCATCGGGTCAGGGGTTCTTTTTTTCCTCCTGACCTTCGTCGTTCCGACGGTGACCGGGGTCTTCTCCGACCTGGGCCAGTCCCTTCCCTGGCCCACGCTGGTCCTCATGGCGGTAAGCGGTTTTCTGAGCCGGTTCTGGTGGGCCTTGGCAGGGGCCATCGTCCTTTTAGCCCTTTGGGCCCGCAGTTTCCTCAGGAGCGAAAGGGGTGGCCTGTTGGGGGACCGGTTGAAAATGAAGATTCCCCTGGTCAGGGAGCTGCACCGCAGACTGGCCGTATCGCGCTGGGCTCGGACCCTGGCGACGCTCCTCTCGGGAGGGCTTCCTTTGCTCCAGGCGCTGGAATACTCCCAGGGGGTGGCGGGAAACCGCCTCTTTTCCCGGGCGATCGGCCGGGCGCGGGAACGGGTTCGGGAGGGCGAGGAGATGGCCCTCGCCCTGAAAGAGAGCGGCCTTTTCCCTTCGGTGGTTCTGGAGATGGTGGCGGTGGGGGAAAAAAGCGGGGAACTCTCTCCCATGCTGGAAAAAGTGGCTTCAAGCCTGGAGAACGAAGCGGAGAGCGACCTTCGGGGGCTGATCGCTCTCCTGGAGCCCCTCATGATTCTGATCATGGGGCTGGGAGTGGGTTTCATCGCCCTCTCCATTCTCCTGCCCATCCTGGAGATGAGCCAGGTGATCCGGTGAATCGAGTGCGGAACGGGGAAGTCGGAAAACGGAATGAAAAAAAGAAAAGCGCCCGGGGGGGCTTTCTTGGGCGGGGTGAAAGGATGAAATTATTCCGCGAATGGCCAAAAAGGAAGACCGGGGGCTTCACCCTGATCGAGCTCATGGTTGTCATTGTGATTTTGGGGATCCTGGCCGGGCTGGTGCTCCCCCGCTTCATGGGCCGGACCGAGGAAGCCAAGAGAACCAAGGCCAGACTGCAGATCGAAAACCTGGAGGCGGCCTTGAAGCTTTACAAACTGGACAACGGAGGCTATCCCACGACGGAGCAGGGGCTGGAGTCTTTGGTGCAAAAACCTTCCACGGGATCCATCCCCAAGAACTGGCGGGAGGGCGGATATCTGGAGAAGGCCAAGGTCCCGGAAGACCCCTGGGGACGGCCTTACGTTTACCTTTCGCCCGGGATCAAGAATAAGGACTTTGACCTGAAATCCCTGGGGGCGGACGGAGAAGAAGGTGGAGAAGGGGAGAATGCGGACATCGAAAGGTAGCTTAGGATTCACCCTCGCCGAGCTGATCGTGGTCCTCTTTCTTCTCGGTTTCATTTTTCTGCTCACCTTTCCCGGCTTCCGGGACCTTCTCGAATCCCGGGACATCAAGAAAGCGACGGTCCGCCTGGCCGGCTCTTTACGCTATGCCCAAAGCCAGGCCGCTTCCACCAAGCAAAGGTTTCGCTTGAACATCGATTTAAAAGAAAACGCCTACTGGATCAGCAAGGAAGGGGGAAAGGAGCCCTTTCACCCGGATTTCACCCCCCTGGGAAAACCCGCCCCCCTTCCCGCGGGGGTTATTTTTTTGGATGTAACTCACCGGGAAAGGGGCAAAGTGCGGGAAGGCACGGCTTACATCGATTTTTCTCCCACGGGGTGGGCCGACGAGTGCGAGATTCATCTGGGGAAAGGGGAGGATGAAGTCTTCACCCTTTTCGTCCACCCCCTGGGTGGAAAGACCGAAGTCACCGCAGGGTACCTGGAAAGAAGGACGTCCTAGGATGAAGAAAGGTTTCACCCTCCTCGAAGTGATGATCGCCCTGGCCATTCTGGCCCTGGTGGGCGTGGCCTTTTTGCGGGCCCAGGCCAGCAGCGTCCGTTTGGTGGATGAATCCATCCAGGTCTCCCTGGCCACCCTTCTGGCGCGGGAAAAAATGGCCGAGCTGGAAGGCCAGGGGTATCCCGAGGTGGGCAAAACTTCGGGAGCGGGAGGGGAAGCCTACCCCCGGTTCCGCTGGGAGCAGGTCGTAACCTCCACGGACCTTCCGGTCCTCCGCCGGGCCCTGGTCCGGGTCCTCTGGACAGAGGGGGCCCGGGAACGGAACCTGGAGCTGATGGCCTATTTTTCCCAGAAATGATGGGCCTATGATTTCTCATGAGGGGAATCGGGGTCATCCATTTACGTTCCGACCCTCGTTGGGGCACTTGAGAACCTTAAGCACGCTTAAGCAGGCTTTTTATGAATTGCGGCGCGGCCGTCTTGGGCTTTCCAAGCAGCCCGAAAGGCCGGGTGGATTCACCCTTTTTGAGGTTTTGATCACCCTGGCCATTCTGGGGGTCGTACTTTCCCTTCTCTACCTGACCTTTCATCAATCCATGACGGTCATGGCCGAAGTCGATGACCGGGCGGAGGTAATCCGCGAGGGCCGGATGGTTTTGGAGAGAATGGCGGGAGAGCTAAAGGGAACATTCTCCCTCATTCAGAAAGAGGCCTCCCCGGCCTTCCGCACAGGCTTTGTCGGCCGCCCCGCAAGCGAGGGGAATGATTCCCTGGACCGCCTCGATTTTACCGCCCGTCTGCCTTCTTTTTCCGATTCCCGCGAGGGAGGATGGGGTTTTTTCGAGCTGGGCTATTTCCTGGACCGGTCCCCGGGCAGGAAGGGATTGACCCTTTTCCGCAGGCAGGATGATGGGATGGATAGAAATCTTCTTCAGGGCGGCCGGTCGGTAGCCCTTTGTGACGGGGTTCGCAGCCTGGCTTTCTCCTACTATGACCGCCAGGGCCGGAAAGGGAAAGAATGGAACACGCTCGAAGGAGAGCGGCGCAATCTGCTTCCCTCCCGGGTGGAGATTCAATTGAAAATGGAGGATTCCCGGGGCCGGGTCCACGAGTTTCGCACCCAAGTCTATTTGCCCATGAGCGGGTAAAGGAAAGGACTTCCCGGGTGGCAGGAGAAGGCAAGAAGGAACAATCGGGAACTGGAAGGCTGGGAAGGGGCATGGGAATCAAACCCATCGGGGATCAGAGGGGGGTTGCTTTGGTGCTGACCCTATTGATCCTGACTCTTTTGGTGGTGAGCGGCCTCGAAATGAACCGAGCGGTTCGGGTGGAGGCTACCCTGGCCGAGAATTTCCGCGACCTGACCCAGGCCTCTTACATCGCCCAATCCGGGGTGGAAGTGGCCCGGGCATTGATTCAGAACGACAACCCCCTTTACGAAGGCCTGGATGAGAACTGGGCCCAATTCGAAAACTTCGCCCTCCTATCTTCGGGGCTCTTCCCCGAGGGAAGTTTCAACGGGCGGATCGGGGATGAAAACAGCCGGTTCAACCCCAACGGACTCCTGGACCCTTACGGCAACGTCAATCTGAAAAAAAAGGAACAGCTGGAGCGTCTCCTTGCCCTTCTGGGCCACCCGGCGGATTGGGTGGAAGCCTTGCTGGACTGGATGGACCCGGACCATCAGCCCAGGCCCCGCGGAGCGGAAAGGGAATTCTACCTCAGCAAGAAAAAGCCCCATCCGGCCAAGAACGCCCCCCTGGATTCACTGGAAGAGTTGCTCCTGATCAAGGGAGTGGACCCTTCCATGTTTTATGGAACGGAGGACAAGGAAGGGCTGAAGGATTACCTGACGGTCCATTCCGACGGAAGGATCAACATCAACACCGCCAGCCCGATTCTGATCATGAGCCTCTCGCCCAAGATCGACCAAGCCATGGCCCAGGCGGTAATCGCCCACCGGAGGGAGAAACCTTTCCAGAACCCCGAAACCCTCCGTTCCCTTCCGGGTTGGGACGGCGTATATCCTTCCATCAGCAGCCAAATCACGGTGCAGAGTAATTCCTTTTTCATAGAGGTGGTGGGCAACTACCGCGAGGCCCGGGCCCTGGTGCAGACGGTGGTCCGCAGGGAAGGAAGACGGACCCGGGTTCTTGCCTGGAAGGCCGGGTAGAACATGACCTTGAAGACCTGGGGATTGGACATCGGGACAACCGGGATCAAGGCCGTGGAGCTTACCCGCACCCTGCGGGGACCCCGGGTGACCCAATACGGAGTTTTTCCCCTCACGCAGAAAGAAAAAGGGAGTTCCCGCCCCGAGATCGTCCGCCGGCTTCGCGAGGTCCGTGACAAGGCCGGCGGGAGGGGAGAGGACTTGGTGCTCGTTTTTCCCTCTGCCCGAACCATGGTCCATCGACTTTCCCTTCCCTTCCGGGACCGAAAGAAGAACCGGCAGGTGATTAAGTTCGAGGTGGAGCCCTTCCTGCCTTTCCCCCCCGAGCAGGTGGTGGTGGATTTTTATTCGGGGGAAAAAGACGAGGCTGGAGAAGAGGCCCTGGTCTTTGCCGCCCGGAAGGAAGACCTGGGGGAATCCCTGGCGGTGTTAGAGGAGGCGGGACTGGACCCCGAGAGGGTGGTGCCCGAAGGTTTGGCCCTTTTCTGGCTGATTCGGGGGCTGGGTAGAAATTCGGATGGTCCGGGGGCCCTGCTGGATTTGGGGCTGGATAAGGCCACCTTGATCTTATGGCAAGGAAACCGGTTGAGCCTGGCCCGGTCCATTCCCATTTCGGGAGGCCCATCGGCGGGCGCGGAAAATCCCAACCTGGATCATCTGGCTGGAGAGGTAAAACGGACCTTCCTATCTACGGGGGACGGTTTAGAAGCCCGGTCCATAGGAAGGATTTATGTCACCGGGGGCGTTTCTTTGGCTCCCGGGGCGGAAAGTATTTTGAGCCGGTCTTTGGACATTCCAGTTTCCCTTTTGAACCCGGGGGAAGTGGCCGGTGAAGCCCCCGCGGAGCATCGGCCCGCCCTGGCTGCAGCCCTCGGCGCGGCCTGGGGAGAATCTTCAGCCGATGGGGTGAATCTGCGGCGCGAGGAATTCGCCCCCGCCCAGAAAGCCCGGAGGGCGAGGGGCCGGATGAAAGTTCTGATCTCCTACGGGATCATCCTGGCAATCCTCGGGGTCTCGGCCTTTCTCCTGAACCTCCATCTGCAAGAAAGGAAATACCGGGACCTGAAGGCCCAGATGAGGAGGGAATTTTCCCGGGCGCTGCCCGAGGTAAAGAGGGTGGTGAACGAACTCCAACAGATGAAGGCTCGAGTGCAGGAAGAGACGGCCAAACTGGGCTCCCTTGGAGGAGGGCCGGGCGGAGGGTCCCCGCTGGACATCCTTCGGGAGGTGAGCCTGATGGTGGACCCGGGCGCCAAAGTGAGAGTGACGGAATTTTTAGTGGAGTCGGAGGCCATCGAAATCAATGGAGAGGCGGACTCCTTCGACGCCGTGAACGGGCTAAAGGCCCGATTGGACCAGTCGGCAAAATTCAAGGAGGTCCAGTTGAAAACGGCCCGGGCCAGCAGCCTGGAGAACGTGGTCGAGTTCAAGTTTCAGATGAAGCAAGGGACGAGGAGATGAGAATCTCGGGAAGGGAGAAGGTCTTCCTCTGGGGAGGGGCCGCTTTTTTGGCCGCCCTGCTGGTTTTCCTGTTCGCCGTGGACCCGGCCTTAAAAAGAGCCGGGGAATTGAAACGTCTGATTCCCCAGAAGGAGCGGGAACTCAGGCAGCTGCGCCTCTTAAGTCAAGAGCTCGAATCGCTGAAACAGGCCAAGGCGGCATTTCTGCAGAAAATCCCCGCGGAGGAAAGGGCCCGCCCGCCTCTTTCCCGGTTGGACGGTTGGATCGAACGATCGGGCTTGCGCCCGAATGTAAAGTCGATCAAGCCCTCTTCTTCCCCGCTGGGAGAAGGGATGGTGGTGGACGTGGCGTTGGAAAAAGCCGAACTCCCCCCCCTTACTCGCTTCCTCTACGAGGCCCAATCCTCCCCCGGGGGCTTCCGGGTCGCCCGAATCAGCGTGAAACCCCGGTACACCACGCCCAAGTACCTGGATGTCTCCCTGCAGCTGATCTTTTACCAGGGTTGAGGGGTCGGCCGTGAGAATTGCTAAGTCCATAATGGGATACGTTCTCCTGGGGGGCTTTTTCTTCTACGTCTTTTTCCTCTGGCAATTCCCCTACGATCGCCTGAAAAACAATCTGATTCAAATTTTCGAGGAGTCCCTTCCTCTATCCTTGTCCATCGCGCGAATCGCGCCTTCCTTGCCCATGAACATGAGATTCGAAGACATCCGGGTGGGATGGGAAGGGTTTGCTCTGCACCTTCCGGACCTGATCGTTCACCCCCGCCTGGTGGAAACCCTCCTGGGAACCCCCGCTTTTGAGTTCCACGACGGGAAAAATTCACCCCGGATGGAGGGGACGTTCCAGCGGGAGAAGAGGGGGAACAAACTTAACCTGCGGCTGGATAAAATGGAAATTCGCACGGCCTTCGGGAACGGGGAAACCCTTCGGATTCAAGCGAGCGGAGAGGCCTCCTTTCAATGGGAGGGGGAAGATTTGGAAAGAGGAAGGGGACAGCTTTGGGGTCTCTTGGAGAGGGAAGCGCTTCAGGCCCGCGCGGTCCCGCAAATCCCCCTGCCCCTGCCCTTAACCCTTTTCGATTCCCTGCGGATAGAGGTGCAGATTCAGGATGGAGTGGCGCGAGTGAGACGCCTGGAGGCCTCCGGAAAGCAGGCCCGATTCTCCCTTCCCCGGCCAATCCAGGTCCCGCTGAAAGGGGGAGCCCTGCCCGCGGAGCTGCTATCGCTCCTTCCGATGGCACCGAGGTAGGAGGCGGAATTCTTTTGCTCAAGTACGCAAGGGCCGCCAAGATAAAAGCAGCCCTAAAAATAATCTCCATGAGAGGCGCAAAGGGCGCGGAGAAAAATATGCAGATCGGCCGTCTCAACTTTCTTATCGATCATGATTTCGCTACGTCCGGGCGCTCTGCGGCTCCTGCGGAGCGGGGCCGAGAAAATTGGTTTTTCGTTTGAGGAGGGGTTCATGGACGGACAGATTGTATTCGGCGACCGGATGATTCCGGTCAAGCTTCCCGAGCGGACGAAATCCCTGCCCCCGGGCCTTTCCACTTCTCTGCCGCCCGTGGCCGATCCCCAGGCCGCCATCCGGGAGGCCCTGAAAAGGCCCCTCGACCTTCCCCCCCTTCGCGACCTGGCGAAACCGGGCTGGAAGGTCACGATCGCCTTCGATGACCCGACGGTTCCCTGCTACGGCCCCTTATGGGAACCGGCCATCCGTTCGGTCCTGGAAGACTTGGAGCACGGCGGAGTGAAGAAAAAGGATGTCCACCTTCTTTGCGCCAATGCGCTGCACCGTAAGTTCACCCGAGGGGAGCTGGCCCGAGTCATCGGCAAAGGATTGGTCGAGGAGTTTGGTTACCGGCTGCTCTGTCATGATGCCGAGGACCGGGACAACCTGGTCTGGCTGGGGACCACGCGTAACGGGTATGACGTGGAGGTGAACCGCCTGGTTGCCGAAAGCGACCTGACCGTTTACATCAATACCGTGGTCTGGAGGGGGTTTAACGGGGGTTGGAAATCGATCTGCGTGGGCCTTTCCACTTACCGCTCGATCCGCTGGCATCACTCCCCGGAGGGCATGTCCATGTCCATCGACCGGAACCCGATGCATGAAATGCTCGACGAAATGGGTGAGGTCGTGGAGGAGAAAATCGGAAAAAGGCGGATTTTCAAGATGGAAACGGTCCTCGCCAACCCCTTTCAGATGGCCCGGGTATGGACCGGCACCGTGGGGGACACCCGGCGGGCAGCGCTCGAGGTCCTGAAAAAGCAGTATCCCCCCCGCCGGGACATGACCGAGGAAAAGGCGGACATTCTCGTCTATGGGGTTCCGGACTGGAGCCCCTATGCCTCCTTCTCGGTGATGAATCCCCTGTTGACTCTGGTCTCAACCGGCCTTGGATACTTGGGGGGAGTGATCGAAGCCATGGGAAAGCCGGGTTGCTCGGTAATCCTGGCCACCCCTTGCCCTAACCGATGGGATGATCTCCACCATCCTTCCTACCGAGAAGTCTGGCATGCGGTCCTCGGCCGTTCCAGGGACCCTTACGAGATCCGGGACCTCTTCGAAGAGGATTTCGCCCACCGCCCCGAGTACCTCTACAAATACCGGTTCTGCTACGGGTTCCACCCGATCCACGGGATCCTGGCCACCTATCCCCTGAAGCGACTGAAACATGCAGCGAGGGTTTTCGTGGCCGGTGCGGAAAATCCCTCCCTGGTGACCCACCTGGGATTCGAACCGGCGGGGTCCGTGGAGGCGGCCGTTGCCAGAGCCGAGGAGATTCACGGAAAGGACGCTTCGATTATTTTTATCCAGAATCCCCCGGCCAGGAACAGACAATGATTTTCGTTCCGGCATTCCGTACTCCTTATTCTGCTTCCCCGTCCGGTTCGGGAATGGAAGCAGTCAAGTTTTTTCCCCGCATAGTCCTTGGCTCCGGCCCGGCACGGAATACGGGAATCCGCTGCCCGGCGGAAGGCCGAAAAAAGCAGATGCCAAAGGCAAGTTGCTGGGGTACAATGAAAGCGGATGAACCAAAGAGATTCAGGAGGGAGAAGAATGAAGATCGTTGAGTATTTCAAAACGGCCAAGGGCCGTGGGGTCATGGCCACGGCGGATGCAAAAGGAAAAGTGGATGTGGCTATTTATGCTTCGCCTCATGTGATCGACGAAAAAACGGTCGCTTTCATCATGGCCGACAAGCTAACCCATGCCAACCTTCAATCCAACCCCCACGCAGCTTATCTTTTCACCGAAGAGGAAGAGAAATTCAAAGGGGTTCGGCTCTTTTTGACCAAGACCAAGGAAGAGACGGACCCCAAAAAATTGGATGAATTCCGGCGCAGGGAATACCCGAATTTGAGGGGGAGCGAATTTTTGGTTTATTTCCAGGTGGAAAAAGTGCTTCCTTTGATCGGCTCGGGCGGCGAATAGAGAGCCTTTTCCCCTCCCGGGACCCCTCTTCCGAAGGGTTTGTCGCCAGTCCTGAGCCCCTCCCCAAAGGACCTCAGAAAGTTTTTTGGGGCTCACATCGAGCTTTCTTTTCTTTTTGACCCGATTCATGGTACAAAAATTGCACTTTCTAATAAAACCCTACCCAGGGAAAACCCTCAAGCCTCGCCTTTCATGGGGTTTTTACGGGGCCTGCGCGGACGGAGGCCTTGAAGCTGGGAGGACGGCCCAGACCCGGATCAAAAAAAACAATCCGAGAGGATGCTCATGGATCTCAAAGCAAAAAATTTTTATCGAATCGCGGGTATCCTGGTTCTCGTGAGTGCCTTTTCTTTTCTGGCCGGGTGTAGCCAGGAAGCCAAAAAGGAAAGGCATTGGAGTAGGGGAGAGAAATATTTTGCCGAGAATAAATTCAAGGAAGCGGTCATCGAATACCGGAACGTCCTGAAACTGTCCCCCAACGATGCCAAGGCTTATTACAAAATAGGCCTGGCCAGCCTTCGCATGGGGCAGGTGCGCGAAGCCTACGCATCCATGGTAAAAAGCGTGGAGCTGGACCCGGAGCAAACCGACGCCCGGCTGAATCTGGGGAACCTTTACCTTTTGGGCCGGGACCCGCAAAAGGCCCAAGAGCAGGCCGAGAAAGTCCTGGCCAAGGAACCGAAGAATACCGCCGCCCTCCTCCTGATGAGCTCGGTTTACCAGGCCCAAGGAAATCTGGATGTTGCGATTGGGGAGGCCCAGAAGGCCATCCAGAACGACCCCAAGAATGTCGACGCCTACCTGCACCTGGGCAATCTATATTTCCAGAAAAAAGACCCGGCGCGGGCGGAAAACACCTTTCGACAGGCGGTGCAGGTTGACCCTGAATCGACCCGCATCCGCTACGCCCTGGGGGATTTTTACCGAAGAACAGGAAAACCAGAGCTGGCTGAGGCTCAGTTCGTAGAGGCAACGAAGATCACGCCCAAGGAAGTATCGGCCTGGGTGATTCTCGCAAACTTCTATGTTTCCCAGCGGCGTATGGAAGATGCGGAAAAGCAGTTTCTGAAAGCTGTCGAGGTTGATCCCAAGAGAATTTCCTCGCTCCTTCAGCTGGGGGATTTTTACCTCGCCTGGAACCAGGCGGAAAAAGCCGTTGAAACCTACAAAAAAGCCACGGCCATAGATTCCAAGAATATTCTGGGCCGGGCCAAGACCGCCGAAATCTATCTGCGGCTGAACCAGCCCGACAAAGCCGGGCCGGTCATCGATGAGATCCTGAAGATCAACCCCAAGAGCACCGAGGGGAACGTGCTCAAGGCCCAATGGCATCTGGCCAGGAAAGAGTTCCCTGACGCCGTAACCTACCTTCAGGTCTTCCTCAAGGAGAACCCCCGGGCCGCGGCAGGGCACTATTACCTGGCTCTCGCCCATCTGGGGAACAGGGATGTGCAGCAGGCCAAAACCGCTCTGGGCGAGGCGATAAAATTGAATCCCCAGTGGAACGAACCCAGATATCTGCGGGCGGACTTAAACCTGCAGACCGGGGCCATGGACCTGGCCGTCGAGGACGCGCGGGAAATTCTGAAGAACGACCCCAAGTCCTACAGGGCTAGGATGGCCCTGGGAGCGGCCTATCTGAATAAAAAGGACCTGGCCAAGGCGGCCCAATCCTTTGAGGAAGCCAAGGAAATCGATCCCAAGGAACCTCAGGCCTATTACCAGATGGGACGGGTTCTCCTGGCCCAGAACAAAGGAAAGGAAGGTTTGGCCCAACTGGAGAAGGCCATAACCCTTCAGCCAAACCATGCGGAGGCCCTATACCTTATCATAGCCCACCACCTCAACCAGAAGGACCCTAAGAGGGCGATTGAGAGGATGGAGGCCCAGATCAGGGTTTCCCCCCAGAATCCGTTCTTCTACCATATGGCCGGGAGCTTATATGAAGTCGCCAACGACCCGGAGAAGGCGGAAAGGAACTTGCGGAAAGCCATCGAGCTGAATCCGAATTTTCCGGAATTCTATCGATCGCTGGGTGACTTCTATCTGCGGAGGCAGAAGGTGGACCAGGGCATCGCCGAATACAAAACAGCCCTGGAGAAGGACCCCAACTCGTTACCCGCCCACATGTCATTGGGGATGATCTACGACTTTCAGAAGAAATTCGATCAGGCCCAGGAACATTACCAGAAAGCCCTGAAGATCAATCCCAAGTTCGCCCCGGCAGCGAACAACCTGGCGTACCTGTACGCCGAAAAAGGGGAGAACCTGGATGAAGCCCTGGCCCTGGCCCAGATGGCCAAAGAGCAGGTCCCGGACGACGCCAATATTGCCGATACTCTGGGCTGGGTCTATTACAAGCGGGGCATTTACAGCCGGGCCATCGTCTATCTCCAGGAGGCCGGGGAAAAATCGCCCAATAATCCATTGATTCGCTACCATCTGGGAATGGCTTATTTCAAGAATGGCGAATCGGCAAAGTCCCGGAAGGAATTGCAAAAGGCCCTGGATTTGGCTCCTAAGTTCCCCGGATCGGATGAAGCCAGAGCAACTTTGCAGAAGCTGGGCTGATAGCGCAGCCTTTTGCGGATCGATTCCGTCCCCTAAAATATGGCGGCCTCTCCCCGTACTCGATACCATTTTTCTTCCCCATTTCTTTTCTCCATTTCTTCAGGAATGAGTAAAACCTTCCGATAAAAAAGGGTATTTTAATAAAATGGGATGATTCCCGGGTTGGGTTTTTAGAATGATCCGACCGGGCATAATATTTGCTTAAAAAAATGAATGATTTGAAACCCTTGGATTTTGCCCTGGGCAAAATAAAACTCGAAGTTTTCCCATCTCGGGAATAAACCCTTGGAAAGGGAAAAAAGCCTGCTTTCATGATTATTGGCAAGGAAAAACGAGAAGAAGGGAATATGGAAAGGGAAAGGAATCATACGGTTCCTTTTCCGGGGAGAAAAACGAGCCCCGGTGAATCCCCGGCCCTTGCTTCCGGGGGCGATCGGGAGTTCGTCCTCTTTAGAAAAGTGCAGGGCGCCTTGCGTTATGTTCCTGACTTTCCCGAAACCTGCAGGGCGATCCTGGATGCGGTGATGGACGAAATGGAAGTTGAAAACTGTTCCATCATGTTGCAGGACCCTGTCTCCGGGGAATTATCAGTCTTAGCCGCTCGGGGAAAGGCAGAGAAGCGGACCGCCTATTATCCCGACTCTTCCTACAAGGGGGGGCGTTTCAAGCCGGGGGAGGGAATCGCCGGGTGGGTGTTAAAGGAAGGGCAAGCGCTGCTGGTCAATGATGTCCACGACGAGCCCCGATTCGTTCGCGTGAAGGAAGGGCTGAACCCCCAGGTGCGGTCCCTCATCTGCTTTCCCATCCGCGAAAAAGACCGGGTGGTGGGGGTCTTCAACCTGAGCCATTCCCGCAAGGGGGCCTTCGACGAGGGGAAAAAAATGGCCCTTTCCTATATTACCACTCAAATGGGAGCCGCCCTCACCTCGGCCCGCTTCTTTTTGAAGATTCGGGACGTGAACCGCTTACTGAATGACGCCGGAGAGTCCCCGGGCATGGTCCTTCTTCCCCCGGCCTCTTCTTCTCCTTCTTCCACTTTCGTGGAGGTGGGGGAAATGATGATCCAGGACCAGGGGATCTTCCTTTACGCCAGCGGAAAAATGCAAAGAATCAAAGAAATGATCGACCAGGTGGCGAATACGGATGTCACCATCTTCATTCAGGGTGAAAGCGGGGTGGGAAAGGAGGTTGTGGCCCGTTCCATTCATATGAATTCGGTAAGGAAGGACAAACCTTTCGTAAAGGTGAATTGCGCGGCCCTGCCCCAGGAGCTGCTGGAAAGCGAACTTTTCGGATACGAAAGGGGGGCCTTCACCGGGGCCTACCGGCAGAAACCGGGCAAGTTCGAATTGGCCGACGGAGGCACCATATTCCTGGATGAAATCGGGGACATCAACCCTTCCCTGCAGGCCAAACTCCTCCAGGTCCTACAGGATCGGGAATTCTCGCGGCTGGGCGGGAAAAAGGACATAAAAGTGGATGTGCGGGTCTTGGTGGCCACCAACCGCAATATCGAGGAAGCGGTCATGGAGGGGAAATTCCGGGAGGACCTTTACTACCGGTTAAACGTGGTGAACATAACCGTGCCCCCCCTCCGGGAGCGCAAGGAGGAGATCCCTTTCTTTGTCGAATACTTCCTGAAAAGATTTTCCGAAAAGTACCAGAGGAAGGTCAAATCCGTCAGCGATTTATTCATGCGCGCACTCATGGCCCATCACTGGTCGGGAAACATCCGGGAATTACAGAATGTGATCCAACGTTACCTCGTTCTGGGGAATGAAGAGGAGATCATCAGTGAACTGGGGGGGATCGGGAAGAAAGGTAAAGCCTCCCCGGAGAACGGGGAGGGGGAAAATGAATTCATATCTCCCCACCCTTCCCTTAAGCAGGTCCACAAAGATGCGGCCCGGAAAGCGGAGGCCAAAATAATCCTAAAAGCCCTTGATATGACCCATTATAACCGCAAAAAAGCTGCCCAACTGCTCAATATTAGTTATAAGAGCCTATTATACAAAATAAAAGAGTGCGGCCTTCGCAATTCTTTCAAAAAGAAAAACCTTTGATCCAGTCTGACCGCAAATAACTTTCCACTCTGGGGGATTAACAAATACTGCCTTTTATTCCCTTAAATACCAAATTAACCCTATACGCTATTACCTGCACCTGAAGTACTATCTTTATTAAGTTATTGACTAAAAATGGCAATTAATGGTAAATTTTTGTCACTTTTTACTAAAAAAATTCCTTTTTTTCCCCTTTTAATTACCCGAATTTGTTTTTTTGGGGGTAAAATTACAAATAGAATCGAGGACGAATCGGCAAAGCGCGAAAATCAAAACCATCGATATTTTACTGGGAAAAAGCCGGGGGACAGAACTCGTTGAAATAACTGGATTCCGGATTTCACAAGAATGGCAAAGTGTATGGGGATTCGAATTTTTGCGAGATTATCAAGAAAAAAACTTTAAAATTCCAATATTTTTGCTATTGGCATTGGTATTGCAAAAGAAAACTAATATGGAGACGATTCACCAGATTTTCTTCAACCATTCCCCCCGGATGGAGAAACTGGACCGGGTTGTAAACGAGGTTGCCGTGGTTGATGTTCCCGTTTTGATTAAGGGGGAAAGCGGAACCGGCAAAGAGGTATTGGCCCAGGCAATCCACCAGCGTTCCCACCGCCGGGAGAAGCCCCTGATAAAGGTAAATTGCGCGGCTATACCCCAAACCCTCTTGGAAAGTGAGCTCTTCGGCTTCGACAAAGGGGCCTTTACCGGCGCTCACCTGAAGAAGCCGGGAAAGTTTGAGCTAGCCAACGGTGGGACGATTCTGTTGAATGATATTGGGGAAATTGATGTCTCCATCCAGGCCAAACTTCTCCAAGTCCTCCAGGATGGGGAATTTTCTCGCTTGGGAGGAGATGGGGACGTGGCCGTGAACACCCGGGTGATCACTACCACCCAGGGTGATCTGGAGAAATCGGTCTTCGAAGGCCTCTTTCGGGAAGACCTTTTTTTCCGTATCAATGTCATCGGGATCACGATCCCTCCCCTGCGGGAAAGGAAAGAACAGATCCTTCCTTTTGCCCGATATTTCTTCGACCGGAACCAGACCAAATACGGGAAGTCAACGCCGTTCCCCAGCTCCCGGGCGCTGGAATTGTTTCAAGAATACGACTGGCCCGGAAATATGCGGAAGCTGGAAAATATGATCAAAAGGATTATCCTCTTTGGAGAAGAAGTGGTGATCCAGGGCCTACGAAGAACTCCCTTTCCGGTTAAGCCAAGCCCGGCTTTATCCCCCTCCCCCCATGGGGATGGGACTCCGGCCAGACTGGTGACCCTCAAACGAATCGGAAAGGAAGCGGCGGCGGCGGCGGAAAAGGAATGCATCCAAAAGGCGCTCCAAGAGACTTGTTGGAACCGGAAGGAGGCGGCCAAGATGCTTCGAGTCAGCTACAAAGCCCTGCTCTACAAGATCAAGAAATACCGCTTGCATAAATTGAGCAACCTCAAAAGGCTTAGGAAGGAGTTGGAATGGCCCATCCAGGCCAAGAACTTGCCATAACCCGGCAAGAGGGACCGGCCCGAATCCTGAACCGGGATGCCTTTCTCCGCCTTCTGGACCTGGAAGTGAAAAGGTCCCGGCGTTATCAGAATTTCTTCTGCATCCTGGTCCTAAAGCTTTCCGAGCTTTACCCCCACGAAGACGGGGGGGATCTTCAGACCTGCATTGAGCGGATGGCGCAACTGCTGGGGGAAGAAATGCGGGATAGCGACATCCTGGGGGCCCTGGAGGAAAACCGGCTGGCTATCCTTCTTCCCTACGCGGACCTGCTTGCTGGGGGAGACACGCGCTCCCGTTTTGAGAACAGCCTCCGTTATTATGATTTCAGCCGCGACGGCTATCATGTACAAATCGAGCAGCTCTGCTTTCCCCGCGACGGGACGGATACCCCTGACCTCGTCGAGAAGATGATGGGGAGGAAATTCAATACGCATAGATAGGAGCGGGTATGAAAAAAAACATGTGGAAATTTGGGTGGACGGGGATGGCTCTCATCTTCTGGTTTCCCCTGGCGGCCTACGCCCAGGCGGAGAAAGGAGCCCTTCCTCAGAAGCAGGCCGAGGGGGAAGTGATAGCGGATAGCAGTCAATACGTGATCGGCCCGGAGGACCTGCTCTATGTTCACGTTTGGAAGGAGGAAAGCCTTTCCCGCACAATCCCGGTGAGGATTGACGGAAAGATCTCCCTTCCCCTCATCGATGAGGTCCAGGCTGCGGGGCTGACCCCGCTGCAACTGAAGGAGACGCTGATCAAGCGGTTCCGGGATTTTGTGGACATCCCCAATGTCTCGGTGATCGTCATGGAGGCCAACAGTTTCAAAGTCTTCGTCTCCGGCCAGGTGAGGACCCCTGGAGTGGTCCGCCTGCGCAGCGAGACGTCCATTCTCCAGCTCATTCCCATGGTGGGGGGATTCACCGATTGGGCCAACGAGAAGAAAATCCTGGCGATCCGCAAAGAGGGAGGGCAGGAAAAGCGGATCCTCATCAACTATCGCAGAATCGTGGATGGAAAAGACCCGAACTTCATCTTGAAGGCCGGGGATACAATTATCGTTCCGTAACCGAAGGGATAAATGGATGAGAACCGGAAAAAATCATAAATGGTATGCCGGGATGGCCTTGGGGCTTTTCTTGGCGATCCTCCCTTCGGCAGCAGGGGCGGACTGGGTGGATTTGCTGGCCAAATTCAAGCCCCGTCTCTCTCTCCTGGAGGAATATAACAGCAACATTTTCCTGACCAAAACCAATACCCAAGAAGACTTCATCACCACGGTCTCCCCGGGGGTGACCTTCGTGGCCACGGAGGAACCGGATGCGAAGTTCGGCCTGAACCTGGATTATGAGTTGGGTCTGGTCTTCTATGCCCGCAACTCGGACCGGGACTATGTCAGCCATTCAGGGTCCCTGAACACCTGGTACTCCTTCGGCCATCGCTGGACGATTCGGCTGTGGGATTCTTATACCCGTTCCCAGGACCCTGTGGAGCGGGTCGTCATGGTCCAAACTTCTCCGGGGGTCTACTACCCGGGGACTCAGAGGGGAAGATTTACTTACGAGCGGAATATTTTGGAACCTTCCCTGGCCTATCAATTCGGCCGGGAGGACCGTTTGGAGATCATCTACCGGAATAATTATTATAATACCCGGAATCCCGAAGGGGATGACAGCCTGGGCCACAATTTTCATCCCCGGCTCACCTACTGGTTTAATATAAACCATGGGGTTGCCTTGGAGTACGTATTTCAAACCGTCGATTACGAAATCGCCCCGGACTTAAAAAGCGGCCATCGAGGCCGGGGACGGTACAACTATCGCTTCGATCCTCAGACCTCGATTTTCGCCGAGTATACCTACGATACGCTCGATTACGATTCCCCGGGCATAAATTACTTCGTGAACAACCCCAGCGTAGGGATCACCCATGCCTTCACTCCCACGCTAACCAGCAGATTCCAGGTAGGTTATTTCTGGAGAAACCCCGAATCCGGCGAGACGGTCAAAGGCCTCACAGTTGACGCGGGCATCTCCCAGCGGACCCCGAGATTGACTCTCGACCTAACGGTCCAGGGCGGATACAGCTACGACTTCTTCGGCGGCGATGCCCTTGGGTTTACCAAATACTACCGGGGAATCGTCTCCCTGAGTTATCGATGGACGGAGCGGCTTTCCAGCTCCCTTACCGGAACTTTGGAGTGGGACGAGTACCCCGAGGAAGGCGACCGGCAGGACTGGTTCACTCGGGTGGACGCAGTTTTATTGACTTATCGGCCGTGGAGGTGGTTTACGGTGGCCCTGGGGGGCTCCTTCGGGCAGCGGGAATCCAACCAGGATGTGAACGACTATCAAGAATGGCGCGGTTTTCTGCGCCTGACGGCAAGCACCTGGTAAGGACCGCCATGCTGTCCTTTTTCGGCGCCCCGTTGCAGGGATGAGGACGAGTCCAAGAGGCGAAACGGCGAACCTGGAACGGGCAGCCGGTAGAAGGGTTTCATCATGATCAATCCAGCCAAACCTTTCAACCTTCACGACTACCTGGAAGTGTTCCTGCGGCGCATTTGGTATTTGGTCATTCCCTTTGTGGCCGTAATGGTCGGGACGATCGTTTACGCCCTTACCGTGCCCAAGGAATACCGGGCTTCCACCCTGGTCCTGGTGACTCCTCAGAAGGTGCCCGAGGATTTCATCCGGCCCACGGTCACTTCCCGGATCGAGGACCGCCTTCAATCCATCGGCCAGGAGATTATGAGCCGGACCCGGCTGGAGAGGGTCATCAGCGAGTTCAAGCTCTACCAAGAGGAGCGCAAATCGAAGTCCCTGGAAGAAATCGTGGAGGTTATGCAAAAGAACATCCAGGTCCAGCTGCCCGGGAAGGCCAGAGAAGGCTACTTCACCATTTCCTACATAGGGAAGGACCCTAAGATCGTAACCCTGGTAACCAATAAGCTGGCCTCGCTGTTCATCGAGGAGAACCTGAAGCTGCGGGAGCAGCAGGCGGTGGGCACGTCCGAATTTTTATCCGTCGAATTGAGTGCCACTAAGGCCAAGCTGGAGGAGCAGGAAAAGGTGATCAGCGACTTTAAAAGAAAGCACCTGGGCGAGCTGCCGGAACAGAGGGAGGCCAACCTGCGCGTTCTGGATCAGCTGCAGATGCAGTCCCAGAGAATTGGGGATGGCATCAAGGCCGCCCAGGACCGAAAGCTTCTCCTCCAGAAACAGATGCAGGACTACGAGATGCTGGTCAACACGGCGGCCCAGTCCCTGGCGGCTCAGGAAGAAGCCTCCCAAGCCACGCTTCCCTCCCTTGGGGCTTCCCCACCCCCTGCGGTCAAACCGCGGAATCCCCATTCGGCCCAGCTGGAGCAACTGCGGAATTACCTTTCCGACCTGCAGGCCAAATATACGGAGAAGCATCCTGATATCCTGGTGACCAGGAAGAAGATCGCCGACTTGGAGGCCAAGAGCGCCCAGTTCGAGGCCGCTCAGGCAGAGGCCGAAAAGGAGGAAAGGAGGAGTGCCCCGGCTGCGGCCAGCGCCCCGGCAAAGCCTTCTACCCCCAAACGATCCATTCCCCTGGACTTCCGGCTGACTCCTCGGTACAAGGAGTTGGAAACCCAAGTCATCTCCGTGGACCAGGAGATTGCCAGGCTGAAGCAGGAGGACTTAAAAATCAGGAGCCAGATTGCCCAATACCGGGAACGAATCGAGAATACCCCATCCCGGGAGCAGGCCCTGGCGGTGCTGACCCGGGACTATAACAATACCCGGGAGATTTACAGCTCCTTATTAAGTAAGAGCCAGGCAGCCCAGCAGGCCGAAAACCTGGAGCGCCGCCAGAAAGGGGAGCAGTTCAAGATCATCGACCCGGCCCGAATTCCCGAAAAACCCTTTCGGCCGGACATTACCAAGATCCTCCTCATTGGCCTCTTCCTGGGGCTCTTCGGCGGGGCGGCGGCAGCCTTCTTCCGCGAGCAAATGGACCGATCCTTTCGCGACGCGGAAGACTTGCAGGTCACCTTGGGGTTTAAGGTCTTAGCCAACATCCCCCGGATCGGACCGAAGGCGAGCTAAGAGCCATGTATCTGAAATTCTACGGCCTAAAGGAAAAACCCTTCGAGATCACGGTCGATCCCCGCTATTTCTACCTGAGCGAAACCCACAAGGAGGCGCTGGCCCACCTGATCTATGCCGTGCAGGAAAAAAAGGCCTTTGCGGTCGTCACCGGCGAAGCGGGGACCGGCAAGACCACCCTGGTCCAGGCCTTCCTGAGCCGGTTGGATTCCAAGGCCAAGACCGCCTTCCTTTTCAATCCCAAGCTGGACAGCAACAGCGATTTTCTGTACTCCATCTGTGAGGACCTGGAACTGGGCGGGCAAAAGGGGAGCAAGGTCGATTACCTGATCCGGCTGAATGCTTATTTGACGGAATGCTATTCCAAGAAGGAGGATGTGGTCATCATCATCGACGAAGCTCACACCCTCGGCCCCGAGCTTTTGGAGGAGGTCCGGCTGCTGACCAACCTGGAGAATTCCAGGGCCAAGCTCCTCCAGGTCATCCTTTTGGGGCAGCCTGAGCTGGACAACATCCTGAACCGGCCTCAATTCCGCGCCCTCAAACAGCGGATCAACGTCCGCTACCGGCTGCAAACCTTGAACCGCAAGGAAAC
The DNA here is from genome assembly GCA_013388675.1 of Syntrophaceae bacterium. Lineage (GTDB taxonomy): Bacteria > Desulfobacterota > SM23-61 > SM23-61 > SM23-61 > SM23-61. The sequence goes on from JACAEW010000261.1 coordinate 30,191, forward strand.
GGGGGAATACATCCAACGAAGGCTCAGGATCGCCGGGGCCCGATCGACCAACCTTTTCACTCCACGGGCCATCCGGAAGGTCTTTCGATACTCCAAAGGGATCCCCCGGGTGATCAACACCGTCTGTGATAATGCCCTGGTCAATGGATACGCGGAAAGAGAAAGGATCATCGATATCGGCTTGATTCGGGAGGTAATCAGCGATCGGGAAGGGAAAAATCCCGGCGCCCGCAGGAAATTTGTTTTTGCGGCCGCGGGCATTGCCGGGGTCAGCCTGATCCTGGGGGTCCTTTACTATTACGGCCCCACCCAAATCAGCGAGACGGTGCGAAACATCGGGGAAAAGATATGGCAATACGGGAAGTTGGGTCTGAAGGGAATCGTGGCCCTCGTGGAGCAGAGATTTCCGACCTTCTTCGTGTAAACCTCTGCTCTCAAAGAGGGACGGATTCAATTCGCGCATGGCAGGCGGTAACAATCCCTTGAATTCTTGGAAATCAGCTCTCCATTCTTGGGAAAAGGGGGCATGAGAAGGATGCGCGGGAGGTCGAACCCAAAAAACGAAACCCATCAAAAGAAAGAAGAGCCAATTGAGTAAAATTCACAAAGCGTTAGAAAGAGCCCAGAGGGAGAGGGGAGCCGACCTGACCCGGGAAGTTTTGCCCCTGGTCCTGGAGGACCTGGAAAAGGGGAAAAAGGAATCGGCGAGAAGGGTCATGGAGCCACACCCCAGGGGACCGCTGGTAGCCGAAAAAGTGATCTCCGGCCAAAAGCTGGTTACTTTTTACGATCCCGATTCGGTGGCCTCCGAGCAGTTCCGCAAGCTGCGCACCCAGCTCCTTCGCCTCCGCCTCCCCAAGCCGCCGAGAACGATCCTCGTAACCAGTGCGAAGGCGGGGGAAGGGAAGACCTTCACCTCCGCCAACCTGGCGGCGGGGATCGCCCACGAGTTCAATGCCCATGCCCTCCTCGTGGACGCTGATCTTCGGAACCCTTCTCTGGGAGACTGGTTCGGTATCTCCAACGGCTACGGCCTGTCCGATTACCTGGTGGGGAGAAAGGAAATCCCCGAGCTGCTGATCAAGACCGAGATCGAACGATTGAGGATCCTTCTGGGAGGAACGCTGCAGGACAACGCCACGGAATTGATCGGTTCGGCCCGCATGGAGGCGCTGATCCAAGAGCTCAAATCGCGATACGCCGACCGGTATATTATCTTCGATTCCACCCCGTTGCTGGCCACTTCCGAGCCGGAGGTGCTTTCGAAGATGGTGGACGGAATCCTGATCGTCGTGAGGGCCGGGGAGACTCCCCGGGAGACAGTCAAACAGGCCATTTCTTCGCTGGAGAAAGAGAAGATTTTGGGGATGGTGCTCAACGACCTTCAATTCAGGTCCTCCGGCCTGACCAACCGTTACTTCGGTTCCAATGACCCTTATTATGGATACCGGTACGGCCAGAAGAAAAAAGGATCGGATAATGGCCAATAAACGGATTCCCTAAAAGATGGGTCCCTCTTGCATTCGTCGGAGGGGACTGAAGTTTTGGCAAAAAACAATTGGCCAATTATTCGATTATCCACATTTGAGTAGGATTTTGTCCAAGCCCTTAAGACATAATTTGCAGGGCTGCCTTATGTAACTGAGAGGGGCGAAGCCTGCCCTCCTCGGGAAAAATTGAAAATGGGCCTGATTATGTTTCTGTGGCTCAAGGCAAAAAAAAGGACAGGTAACCGGAAACGGGAACGCGCGGGCGGCCGCGGGTCCGATAGAAGCCGGAGAATCGAATGGCGTTCATAAAGCCCAGCAATCCCTCGGACCAACACCGAAACCCGGATAGCGACCCTCATATCGTTTATCCTTCCGCAGGGGACGGCGGTTTTTATTCTGAGGTCGGTTTTGACCGGATGCTCTATCTGGAACGAAAGCGGACGGAGAGATCCCGGCGGCCTTTCCTTCTCATGCTTTTGAATCTCGAGGCACTTTCCCCATCCGCGGA